>JAHJZX010000036.1 GCA_018826295.1 Gammaproteobacteria bacterium | reverse complement strand
TGACCTTTCCCCCGATTTTAACACCATGACATTGATGAGATTTCCAATAAAATGGAGTCAATGGAGATCTCAAAATGAAAAAACGTTATACCGAAGAACAAATCATCAAAGCTATCAAGCAGCATGAAGCTGGGGCAAAGGTCGACGACATTTGCCGCGATATGGGCGTGTCTGTTGGCACGTTCTACAACTGGCGTAGCAAGTATGCCGGATTGGAAGTGAACGAAGCCAAGCGGCTAAAGGAGTTTGAAGCCGAGAATAATAAGCTTAAAAAGATGCTGGCCGACAAGATGCTGGAAGTTGAAGCGATGAAGGATGTGCTGTCAAAAAAGTGGTGACGCCGGCGGCAAGGAAACCAGTTGCTCAGCATCTTATTGAGGCATTTCGTCTGAGCGAACGGGTGGCCTGTAAGCTGGCGGGACTAAGCCGAACGGCATTTCGTTATAAGCCTAAGACAAGTGCAGATAGTGGCCTCAGGCAGCGCTTAAAGGCGCTGGCAACGCAATACCCACGCTATGGCTATCTGATGCTGCATGGCTTGCTACGCGGCGAAGGCTGGGTTAAGAATCGTAAACGCACATATCGGCTTTACACCGAGGAAGGCCTACAGGTTCGGACGAAAAAACGTAAAAAGCTGACCCGGCCGCGACAGCCGATTGAAGTACCAACCGCCCCAAACCAGCGTTGGTCAATGGACTTTGTGTCAGACCAGCTTAGTAACGGCAGACGCTTTCGGGTGCTGAATGTGGTGGATGACTATTCGCGTGAAATGGTAGGCCAATTAGTTCAAGTGTCCATCAGCGGCAGACAGGTAGCCAGATTCCTGAGCCTGCTGATTGAGCAACGCGGTAAGCCTGGCAAGGTGGTCTGTGACAATGGCACTGAGTTTACCAGCAAAGCCATGTTCTTTTGGAGCAAGGAAACAGGTGTCACTTTAGGTTTTATTCAGCCGGGTAAACCGACGCAGAATGCGTTTGTGGAGAGCCTAAACGGTAAATTCAGGAACGAATGCCTGAACCAACACTGGTTCAGAACACTGGATGAAGCCAGATATGAAATTGAGCTATGGCGTGATCATTACAATAACGTACGACCGCATAGCTCATTGAATTACATGTCGCCTGTTGAATATGCAAAGCAGGCAGCATAAGCTGGAAAATCTCATCACGGGATTGGTATTAATTCCGGGGAAAGGTCAATTGTTTTAACTTTTTTTAATAGGGAGCGTTATTAGATATAAATCAATGGGGGCAGAGTTATTTATTTGTCGAATCAATAGAGAGTCATTGGGGTCAGAGTTATTGATTTTTCGCGATTAGCTATCTAGTTTTTATTGGTTGTTATAACTATTGATTGTTAAGTTTAGATTGGGTTGTGTTGTGATTTTAGGGGAAATAAATCGTTGGTTTTATTTATTGATTGTGGTGGCGCTGTTGTTGGTAGAGTTTCATTTTAACCTTGATTATTACACTGCAGGTCCCGGTGAGGAACAATGTGTTCAAGGTTACATAGTCAGGGGTATGTCTTCTAGAAGCGGAAGCGTTAGGTTTAGACTGATTGATTATGATGTGGAGTTTGAATCTAATTCAATAAACAGAAATGTAGGTGAGCAATACAGTATATTTGTTGATGGAGAGTTTAAGCCCAACCATGAGATTAATTTTGTTTGTCATTTTACTCTGAGGAGTTTTATTTTATTTGAAGAGGAGCATGTTTTTTACTTTGGCAATGACCGTTCTTTCGCTTTAAATGAAAAATTTTTAAGTGATTCTGCGTCTGATATCAACTCGTACGTTTTTCAGGATTTTGCATTTTACATTTTTTTGTTTGCTATGTTTTTTGTGCTACTTTTTAAATTTATTTTAATTAAGAAGGTGTAGTACCTCAGGTGCGGGATTAGCATCTAAAGGTGTAATAGCTAAAAACCTGTTTTGATAATATTGCGGATCCGCGCTTTGACAGACGGTGCTTCATCACGCAGTGCCATCTGAAAATATTGTTTAGTCTCATCAAGATATTTTGAATGCTGGCTGCTTAACAGATAAAAGCCATGGTATGCCCAAGCCCGGACGAATTTATTCTGATCTGTCAGCGTCAACCTTAAAAAGGGGTATACATGAATACTGTCGGCCTCGCTGATTGGCATGTATGACATACTTTGCAGCAGATGTAACTTAGCCTGCCAATGCTGTAAGTGGTTAAGCGCCGGGTATATTTTTCCAATTTGGCATGCAGTTAACTTATTACCCGCTTCAAGCCATGCTTTCAGTAACCAGCTTGCACCAATTTCACAGCTGGCTGTAAATGACAGGCTGATAATCTTGTCAGAGAAGTCAGCATTCGCCTGATAGGCGTCAAATACCGCTTTGATGCCGGCGGCGGATTTGCCATCCCAGGCTGCTATATCGTGTTCAATGTTCATGGGTTTACCAAAGGTTTCTGCCGCCTTAACCGGCCGACACTAACGATGGCTGAGCTCATTGCCAGAAACAATAGAAACGGATAAACAGCCTCTAAGATTTGCTCATTTGTGTAAGTAGCGGCTCGCTGCATCAGTATGGCAGTTAGTAAGGCCATGCTGGCAAAAATAACGGCAGCCAGCCCGGATAGCCGCTGTGCCCACAGGTGTAGCCGCACTAGGTTAAAGCGTTGAAACCGGCGTAAACCCCAACTGCTGTATTGCCAGTAGCCAACCATCACGGATAAAAATGCGCCCAAAAGGTGGCCAAATGGCGTTGCCAACGTGAAGGCGGCCAGTTCGGTAGACAGGGCTGTGGCAAACAGCATCACCACTAAGATGCCAACACTATAGAGTGCTGAAAAGATGAACTGATACATAGTGTTGTGTTTAAGTTCTTGGCCTGGGGCTGAAAATAACAAACCCGCTGGCGCGGGTTTGTTGGCTTAGCTTAGCGCTTGTCATCCGGGAAGGTGACGTTGAGTTCCAGCACAGACAGTTGATCGTCGCGCTGCTCTAACGATACGGCGATATCTTCCGGTGAAATATCGACGTATTTACGGATCACTTCTAAAATGTCGCGCTCCAGCTGTGGCAGGTAGTCCGGGCTGTTGCGTTTTCTGCGCTCGTGCGCGACGATGATTTGCAGCCGCTCTTTGGCGGTGCTGGCGGTGTTCTTTTTACTTGAACGAAAATAATCCAGTAATGACATCCGTTATCCTCCAAAAATCCGTTTTAACAGGCCCTTTTTCTCTACCGTTAAAAAGCGAAACGGCACGTTTTCGCCCAGCAGGCGGTCAACCGTGTCTAAATAAGCCTGGCCGGCGTCGCTGTCTTTATCCAGAATTACCGGCTGGCCGGAGTTAGAGGCGTTTAATACTGCCTGAGATTCCGGTATTACACCTAACAGGTCAATTGATAAAATCTCTTTTACATCGTCAACGCTAAGCATTTCGCCTTTTTCAACCCGCTCCGGGTTGTAGCGGGTAAGCAGCAGATGTTCTTTAATTGAGTCCAGGCCTTGTTCGGCGCGGCGTGATTTACTGGATAACATACCCAGAATGCGATCTGAGTCGCGCACCGATGATACTTCAGGGTTCGTCACCACCACGGCTTCGTCGGCAAAGTACAGTGCCATCATGGCACCGGCTTCAATACCGGCGGGGGAGTCACACAGGATAAAATCAAAGTCTTTGGCCAGTTCGTTTAATACCCGCTCTACACCTTCTTTGGTTAGGGCGTCTTTATCACGGGTTTGTGATGCCGGCAGGATAAACAGGTTGTCGATACGTTTATCTTTTATCAGGGTTTGCTTTAAGTTGGCTTCGCCGTTTATCACGTTAACGAAGTCATACACCACGCGCCGCTCGCAGCCCATAATTAAGTCTAAATTTCTAAGGCCAATATCAAAATCGATAATCACCGTTTTGTGGCCTTTTAATGCCAGGCCGGTGCCAATGGCCGCGCTGGAGGTGGTTTTGCCTACGCCGCCTTTACCTGAGGTGACAACAATAATTTTTGCCATCAATAATTCCTTATACTAATTCTGCTAATACCAGTTGGTCGTCCTGCAACCTGACACAGGCTGCCTTACCCCAAAAATTGCCTTGCAGACTTTCACTTAACCAATAATTACCGGCAATAGATACCAGCTCGGCTTGCAGGTTAGAGCAAAAGATCCGTTTTGAATTGTCACCGGCTGCACCGGCAATCGCTTTGCCGCGCAGGGTGCCATAAATATGAATATTGCCATCGGCGATAACCTCAGCACCGGCACCGACAGTGCCCCTGACGATTAAATCTGTGCCTTTGGCGTAAATTTGCTGACCAGAGCGCACCGTTTGTTCAACAATACGGGCGTCCATTGCAACGCTGACTTGCTCTGCTGTGGTTTTAGCCGCCACGACGGTATCGGTTGTCTTTGCTGTTTTGGTCTCTTTACCCAGCTGCAATGCAGCTAAACCGGCCTGTTGCGCCTGCTGCTTTAACGTTGCATTGGCACCACAAACGCCAACCAGCACCAGGTTTAAACCGCTAAACAGTTGCTTAATAGCTGCAAAGTCAGGTGTTTGCTGACAATATGTCAGGTTTAAAATAATCGGCGCCTGATAAAAAAAGGCCGGGGCTTGAGCGAGTTTCTGGCTTAATTGCGTTGCCAGGGCATCGACACTGAGGTCGGCGCAGGATAGTACCGATAAAGGAAATAAACTGCCCTTTAATTCCAAAGACTGATCTGACATAAAGGTTGTATGCGCACTAGTTAGAGTTTGTTGCGGTTACCGCTTTACCAAGCTGCAACACGCGTTTTTATTTGCGCCGCGGCAATTGCCTGCCTACGCATAGAGTTGGCTTCATGTTATAGTCTGCGCCAAGGTTAAGCAAGGCAGATACGTGGTTTTATTCGATGCTATGTGCAGTATATAAAAGTGTAAAAAAAGACGGGGCTTATCTTTACGTGCAAAAGCGGGATGACTTTAGCTCAGTGCCTGCGGCACTGTTACAAAGCTTTGGTACACCGCAACTGGTCACGCTAATAAATTTGGCTGGCCGGGAACATTTAGCCAATGCCGATATCGATAAAGTGAAACAACAGTTGGCAGAGCAGGGTTTTTATCTGCAGTTTCCACCACCTGTTGAAGATTTGCTGGCACAGCATAAACGCCAGCCTTAAATTCATCGTTAACCATAACAGGCGCTTTCTATGTTGAAGAAGTTTATTGCACTTGCGGCCTCTGCCGTATTCAGTGTCTCGCTGTATGCTGAGGACACTAAGCCTGATTTTGCGCAGTACAGCGCAGCATTAAAACAAGAGGCTCTGGCCAAAGGCTACAAGCCAGAACTGCTTGAGCCGGTATTTGCTTCACTGCAGTTTCATCAGCGGATAGTGTCGGCTGATAAATCACAACCTGAGTTTGTCGAAACCCTAAGTACCTATCTGCCGAAAAGAGTAAGCGAAACCCGCATTAAAATGGCACGTGAGCGCTATCAGCAGTATTTGCCCCAACTGGAAAAAATTGCTGCTGACTACGGTGTACAACCACGTTTTATCGTCGCGTTGTGGGGGCTGGAAAGCAGCTTTGGCCGTATTATGGGCAATTACTCAGTGCCATCGGCGCTGGTTACACTGGCCTATGAAGGCCGGCGTGAAAGCTTCTTTAAACAAGAGTTTTATCATGCGCTGGATATCCTGGCGCAAGGCCATATCAGTCTGGACGATATGAAAGGCTCCTGGGCCGGCGCTATGGGACAAAGCCAGTTTATGCCCAGCTCTTTTATGGCCTATGCCCGTGATGGTGATGGCGATGGCAAAAAAGATATCTGGACCAATCAGGCCGATGTCTTTGCCTCTATTGCAAACTATTTAAAACAACAGGGCTGGGATAACAGCAAAACCTGGGGCCGCGAGGTGCTGCTGCCAGCTGGTTTTGATACGACTAATGCCATAGCACGCGGTAGCTTGCAGCGCAGCGAGTGGTTAGGCCGCTGGGCGCAGTCGGAGCGCAGCCTGGCTGACTGGAATAAGCTGGGTGTGCAGCGTTTAAATGCGACGGCTTTGCCGGCACGGGACATTAATGCCGCCCTGGTACTACCCGATGGCGAGGGCGGGCGGGCATTTTTAGCCTATGATAACTACAAAGTGCTGATGCACTGGAACCGGTCATACTATTTTGTTACCAGTGTTGGCTATCTGGCCGATTTGATTGTTGCAGCGGAGTAATAACATGAGTTATCAGCATGTCAGCGTAACTGGCCAGGCCATAGCGCTGCCGGTGGGCAAGGTCGTATGTATTGGCCAGAATTATCAGGACCATATTGCCGAGATGCAAAGTAAAACCGCGCCTGATGCGTTGTTTTTTATTAAGCCGGCCACCGCACTGTGTGCACTGGCACCGGCTTTCAGCATTCCGCTAAACCGCGGTGCTGTACATAATGAGACCGAGCTGGCTGTACTGATTGCAAAACCACTGAAAAATGCCAGCTATGCACAGGTGCAGGACGCTATATGGGGCTACAGCCTGGCGCTGGATTTAACCCTGCGAGACGTGCAGGCACAGTTAAAACAACTGGGCCGGCCGTGGGAAATAGCCAAAGCTTTTGACGGCGCCTGCCCGGTGGCCGGTTTTGTGGAAAAAGCGCAGCTACAGCATCCGCAGCAGACAGAATTTCGTTTAACGGTAAATGGCCAGCTGCGCCAGCAGGGCAACAGCGCCAATATGATCCGTGGCATTTGCCAGCTTATCAGCGAGATGAGCCAGCATTTCACGCTGCTGCCCGGTGACATAGTGTTAACCGGCACGCCGGCCGGGGTTGGCCCGCTGGTTGCTGGCGATACCCTGGAGTTACAACTGGCAGAACACCTGCATATTACAACTAAGGTAAACGCATCATGACACTGGCAGAACGCTTTTGGGAAACGAAGTCCCTGCAGGACATGAACCAGGAAGAATGGGAGGCCTTGTGTGATGGCTGTGCCAAATGTTGCCTGAATAAATTTATTGATGACGATGAAGAAGAAGGCCCGACAGCGGTGTTGCATCAGGACGAACAGGTGCATTACACCAATATCGCTTGCCGCTACTTAAACAGCCATAAATGCGAGTGTACGGAGTACAGCCAGCGCACAGTGCTGGTGCCGGATTGCATTGCGCTAACCAAAGACAATTTAAAAGATATCTTTTTTATGCCAACCAGCTGCGCTTACCGCCGCCTGCATGAGGGCCGGGGCTTACCGCATTGGCACCCGCTGCTAAACGGCGGCAAAAAAAGCCTGATGCATAAAAAGCAAATGTCAGTGCGCAATAAAACCATTTCAGAGCTGCAGGTAAACCTGGATGACTTTGAAGACTTTATTGTTCGTTGGCCACTGAACGATCTGGATTAACTGCAGGAACTTTACCTTGTCATTTTTTCAATATAGCCAACAACTGCTGCAGCATATGAGCCCGGTAACGGTGCAGCTGATCATCAGTTTCTCCGTGCTGGTGCTGTACTTTATTATCAGTCGTCGCATCATGCCGCTGCTGTATCAGGTAATAGCCCGCAGCCGGCTAAAAGCCGAAATGAATAAGCGCGCCGCTGTAGTGTTGCATATTTTGCTGGTACTGTTGCTGATAGTGGTATTAAGCATAGTGTGGGGTGTTGATATCCGTGGCTTGCTGGTCTTGGCGTCGTCAATGATTGCTGTGATCGGTGTCGCCTTGTTTGCAGCCTGGAGTCTGCTGAGTAATATCACCGCCTTTTTTATTTTACTCGGGCAAAAAGCCTTTGCCGAAGGTATGGAAGTCAGAGTGGTGGATGGCGGCAACTATCTGGAAGGCCGCATTGTTGAAATTAACCTGTTTAGTACCGTGCTGCGTACCAAAGATAACGAACAGGTGGTGTATCCGAATAACCTGTTAATTTCACGGCCTGTGGTGGTGTTTCCAAAAAAATCCCGCAAGCTGGTCAGCAACACCGTGGCCGAGAAAGCGCAGCGCTGGCGGCGTAAAAGTTTTAGCGGTACGCCGGGTGAGTGATTTTTCCGTGACAGCGGTTTTCGCTGCTGCTACATTCGGCAAAAATACAATAATAACGTGTTATTGAATGCGCTTAAAACAGATCAAACTGTCTGGTTTTAAATCCTTTGTTGACAGCACCACTGTGCCTTTTCCGCAGCAAATGACGGCTGTGGTTGGCCCCAATGGCTGCGGTAAATCAAACGTGATTGATGCCGTGCGCTGGGTGCTGGGCGAAAGTTCGGCCAAAAATCTGCGTGGCGATGCCATGACAGATGTAATTTTTAACGGCTCGGCGCAGCGCAAACCTGTGTCGCAGGCGTCGGTAGAACTGGTATTTGAAAACACCGAAGGCCGCATTGCCGGCGGCCTGGCTGACCGCAGTGAAATCGCGATAAAGCGCATTGTTACCCGCGATGCTCAGTCGCTGTACTTTTTAAATGGCAGCAAATGCCGCCGCCGTGACATTACCGATATTTTTCTTGGCACCGGCTTGGGGCCGCGCAGTTACGCCATTATTGAGCAGGGCATGATCTCGCGCCTGATAGAGTCTAAGCCGCAGGAATTACGGGTGTTTATTGAAGAAGCGGCCGGCATATCCAAATATAAAGAGCGGCGGCGTGAAACCGAAAACCGCATTAAACATACCCGGGAAAACCTGGACCGGCTGGCCGATGTGCGTGACGAGCTGGGTAAAAATATCGATAAGCTAAAACGGCAGGCCAGTGCAGCACAGCGCTACAAAGAACTAAAAGCGCAAGAGCGTAAGCTAAAAGCCGAACTGACTACCATCAAATGGCTGCAATACAACAACCGTTTCACTGCGCTGGAGCAGCAATTACAACAACAGCAAACTGAACTGGAAAAATATCAGTCGCAAGAGCTGGGTGATCAGCGGGTGTTGCTGGAGCTGAAGCAGCAAGCGCAGGATACCCGGCAACAACTGGAGCAAGCGCAAAGCCGGTTTTATCAGTTAGGTGCCAGCATCAGCCGCTTAGAGCAGCAAATTCTGCATCAGCGCCAACAGCAGCAAAGCCTGACTACACAATTAACCCAGGCCGAACACAGTTTATCTCAGGCGCAGCAGTATATTGCCGCCGAGCAGGCGCAGCAGCAAGAATTGCAGCAGCAACTGGCGGAGGATGAACCGCAACTGGAGCTCATGCAGCAGCAGGTTGAAGAGCTGGCGATGCAACTGCAACAGCTGGAAGATGAGCAACAACGCCAGCAGCAAGCCCTGATGCAGTGGCAGCAACAGCAATTTCGTTTGCAGCAACAGGCTCAGCAACAGCAATTGCAATTACAAAATGAACAACAGCAATGGCAACAGCAGGGTGCAGCACAGCAACTGTTGCAACAGGAGCTAAACGAACTGGCGTTGTCACCGTTACGGCATAAACAGCAACAGCTTAGCGCTGAATTAGTAGACTGCGAACAGGCGTTGGCGCAGCAACAGCAACAGTACGAACAACTACAACAGCAAATAAACCTGCAGCAGCAACAGCTAACAGCGTTGAATAACCCGTTGCAGAGCCTCAACACCGAGCTGCAGTTATTACAGCGTGAACAACAACAATTACTGCGTCTGCAGCAACAGCAAGCCAGTGAACAACAGCAGCTGTTACAACAATTGCAGGTGCAGCCGGGGTGGGCCACAGCCGTGGTACTGGTGCTGGGCCAACTGCAACATGCCAGCGTACAGGATAAGCCGGATGACATGGCGCAAACCCGGGTAAGCCCAAACAAGCAACAACCTAAGCCTGATAGTCTGGCGGCAAAAATAACCACTGGCATCTACCCGGACTATTTTAACCAGGTGCGGTGTGCCGACAATGCTGACGATGCCCGCATGCAGGTCAGTACACTGGCTGAAGGGCAATCTGTTATTACGCCGCAAGGCTATTGGCTGGGCAGTAACTGGGCTGTGCTGGCCGGCAGTGCATCCGCCGACAGCTATTTACAGCGCGCCGAGCGGTTGCAGGCGCTGACAGCAGAGCTTGCAGTGGCTGAAGATAATCATGCCCGGGCTGAGGCAGAGTATCTGGCTGCACAACAGCAGTTGGCTGTGCTAGAGCAACAACAACAGCAGCAATTACAGCAATTACAACAACGGCAACAGCAGCTACAGCAGGCGCAAACTGCCACACTACTGGCCGAGCAAGAGCTGCAACAAGCACAAAAGCTGTCGCAAAAACTGCAGGCCGAACTGGATCAGCGTGAGCTGGAACAAGCACAGCGGCATGAGCGCATGGAGCAATTAACCATGGCGCTGGAGCACAGCAGCGAACAGTTACTGCAACATGAAGCCGGGCAGCATGAGCTGCAACACCAAAGCGGTAATCAGCAGCAACAATTACAACAGCTGAAAGCGCGATATGAGCAACAGCGCAGCGCGCAGCAGCAACTGTTAATGCAACATAAAATGGCGCAGCAACAATTAGCAACGCTAACGCAAAGCCTGGGCCGAAGCCAGCAGCAACAACAGCAGCTACAGGAACAGGTAAGCCAGCTTAATGCCAAATTGGCGCAGGATGATGAACCAGAGTTGCTGCTGCATGAACAGTTGCAGGAAAGCCTGTTAAGCCGGGAAGAGGCCGAACAGACGTTAATTGGCCAGCAGGATGCATTGGCCAATATTGAGCAACAAATGCGCCAGTTAGAGCAAGGTCAGCAGGGCATTATGCAATTGCTGAACAAAAAGCGCGCCGCATTGTCTGAGCTGCAACTGGACGCTGAAGGCTACCGGGTACGGGCCAACAATATGCTGGAACTGCTGCGCGAGCAGCAAGCCAATATGAAAGACGTATTGGCCGAGTTGCCGGCTGACGCAGACGAAGCCTTATGGCAGCAGCAATTGGATAAAACCACTGATGCAGTAGCACGTTTAGGCCCAATTAACCTGGCGGCAATTGAAGAGTATGAGCAGCAGTCTGAGCGCAAGCAGTATCTGGATGCGCAGAACGATGATTTAATGGCGGCGATGGAAACGCTGGAAACCGCGATCCGTAAAATTGATAAAGAAACCCGGCAAAAATTTAAAGATACCTTTGAGCAGGTTAATGAGGGGCTAAAAACCCTGTTCCCTAAAGTGTTTGGTGGCGGTAGTGCTTATTTGGATCTGACCGAAGATGACTTACTGGAAACCGGCGTAACCATAATGGCGCGACCGCCGGGTAAAAAAAACAGTACAATCCATTTATTATCGGGTGGTGAAAAAGCGTTAACCGCCTTATCATTGGTGTTTTCGATTTTCCGGCTTAATCCGGCACCGTTTTGTATGTTAGATGAAGTGGATGCGCCACTGGATGACGCCAACGTCGGGCGTTTTTGCAATTTGGTGCGGGAAATGTCTGAAACGGTACAATTTATTTATATTAGCCACAATAAAATCGCCATGGAGATGGCGGCGCAGCTAATGGGCGTGACAATGCAGGAACCCGGTGTGTCGCGCGTGGTTGCGGTGGATGTGGATGATGCTGTAAAAATGGCAGCAGCCTCTTAATAAAAGGTAATTATATGGCTGACGAACTACGTTTAATTTTTATCATTGTTGGTGCTTTGGTATTGGGTGCTTTGTTGCTGCATGGTTTATGGACGGTGCGCAAAAACTCCGGCCAGCCTAAGCATCGCTATTTTGATGAGTCTGCAAATAGCAGCAGTGAAAAAGCCGATGGCTTTGATGATCTGGGTGTAGGGCCGGTACGGGTGGTTAAAAAATCGACCGCCAGCAGCACAGATAAACCGGCAGCCGTTGCGACTGAAACGGTACCTGCGGCACCGGTAGCAAAGACACCAAAGACGGTAACCGAAGTGCAAACCGAATTAGCCTTTGATGAGCCGACAGAGCCACAGCTTAATTTTAATGCGCTGGATGACGAAGAGCCGCAACAGACTGGGTTGGATGAGCCGCTTAATAGCGCAGAAGACACTACCACAGCGGCAGAGCCGGCTGAAGTACTGATTTTGTATGTGTTACTGCCAGAGCATAAAGATATGAAAGGGCCGGATTTATTATCGGCATTGCTGACGCTGGGCTTTAAATATGGCGATATGGATATATTCCACCGGCATCAGGACAGTGCCGGCTCAGGCGCGGTGTTGTTTAGCCTGGCCAATATGTTTAATCCGGGCACTTTCGATCTGGAGAATATCGACAAACTCAGTACCCGTGGCGTAAGTTTATTTATGACGCTACCTGGGCCGGGCGAGCCGCTGGGTAACTTTAATCTGATGCACAATGCTGCGAAAAAACTGGCCGAGGAATTTGGCGGCCAGGTGCTGGATGGCCAGCGCAGTGTGTTAACCGTTCAAACGGTACGCCATTATGTAGACAAAATCCGTGAATTTCAGCGTCAGCAGCTGATCCACGGTTAACAACAAAAATAACATCAGCTAAACGGCAGGCAGCAGGCCTGCCGTTTTTGTTACAGCAATTTCAGGCGTAAATTTTTACAGGCAAGGATTTATGAGCCAGTCTCTTTTGCAGCAAGTGCAGCACCTCCGGCAGCAGCTGGAACAATACAGTTATCAATATTATGTGCTGGATAACCCCACCGTACCCGATGCGGAATATGACCAACTCTATCGCCAGTTGCAGCAGCTGGAAAGCGAGCACCCTGAGCTTATCACGGCAGATTCACCAACCCAGCGCGTTGGCGCGGTGCCGCTAAGTAAGTTTGGCCAAATTAGCCACAGCATCCCCATGTTATCGCTGGACAATGCGTTTGACGACGTTGAGTTTCAGGCATTTTGTAAGCGAATGGCTGATCGGTTGGATACCAGTAGCGAATTTAGTTTTTGTTGTGAACCCAAACTTGATGGCCTGGCTGTCAGCATTCGTTATGAAAACGGCCTGTTGGTGCAAGCGGCGACCCGTGGTGATGGCTTTACCGGCGAAGATATTACCGGGAATGTTAAAACCATCCGCGCGGTACCGTTAAAGTTAAAAGGCGCCGCTATACCACCGGTACTGGAAGTGCGCGGCGAAGTTTTTATGCCGTTGGCCGGCTTTGCCAGCATGAACGACAAAGCCCGGGCGGCCGGTGAAAAAGTATTTGCCAACCCGCGTAATGCTGCCGCCGGCAGTTTACGCCAGTTAGATCCCAAAGTTAGTGCACAGCGGCCGTTAATGTTTTATGCCTATGCCGTTGGCAGTGTTGATGATCCGCTGTCATTGCTTGATGGGCACAGTCATTATCAGCGTTTAATGCAATTGAAAGACTGGGGGCTGCCGGTGTGTCCGGAAATCCGTCTGGTAAAGGGGGCCGCTGCAGCGCTGGATTATTATCAGCAAATTTTGCAACGCAGAACAGATCTGGCGTATGAAATTGATGGCGTGGTAATTAAAGTTGCCGACCTGGCGCAGCAACAGGCTTTGGGTTTTGTGGCGCGGGCGCCGCGCTGGGCGATCGCTTTTAAGTTTCCGGCGCAGGAAATGCTGACCACACTATTGGACGTGGAATTTCAGGTGGGCCGCACCGGTGCCATTACCCCGGTAGCGCGGTTAGAGCCGGTTGTTGTCGGTGGGGTGACCGTAAGCAACGCCACCTTGCACAATCAGGATGAAATAGACCGGCTGGCAGTAAAAATTGGTGACCGGGTGGTAGTGCGCCGCGCCGGTGATGTGATCCCACAGCTGGTTTCTGTGGTGCTTGAACAACGGCCCGATACGGTACGCGACATTGTCTTTCCGAAAAGCTGTCCGGTGTGTGGCTCACAGGTAGAGCGGGTTAGCGGCGAAGCCGTAGCCCGTTGTAGCGGCGGCCTGTATTGTGCGGCACAGTTAAAAGAAGCCATTAAACATTTTGTATCGCGCAAGGCCATGGATATAGAAGGCCTGGGCGATAAGCTGGTTGAACAGCTGGTTGAGCAACAACTGGTAAAAACGCCGGCTGATATTTATCAGTTAGATATGGCCGCTCTGGTGGGGCTGGAGCGGATGGCACAAAAGTCGGCGTTAAAGTTACTCGCTGCGATAGAGCAATCTAAATCCACGACCTTGCCAAGGTTTATCTACGCGCTGGGCATTCGCGAGGTGGGAGAAGCGACGGCGCTGAACCTAGCTAACCATTTTGCCTCACTGGAATTGCTGCAACAAGCCGACCTGGAGCAATTGCTGCAGGTGGCTGATGTCGGCACTGTGGTGGCTGAACACCTGCGGGGCTTTTTTAACGAAATACACAACCAAAGCGTGATCGCCGCCTTGCAAAACGCCGGTGTGCACTGGCCGCAGATAACGCAGCAAGTCGCTGCCGAGCAGCCTTTGGCCGGGCAAACCCTGGTGTTAACCGGTACCTTAAGCAGTATGGGCCGGGATGATGCCAAAGCCAGGCTACAGCGTTTAGGCGCTAAAGTGTCTGGCTCGGTATCGGCAAAAACGCACGCCGTAATTGCCGGTGACAATGCTGGATCTAAGCTGGTGAAGGCCAACGAGCTAAATGTTGTGGTATGGACAGAGCAACAGATGCTGGATTTATTTGCCCAGTACGGAGTGATGTAAATGCCGGATTTTCTTTATCAGTTGTTGCTGGACTGGGGGGCGCTGTTTCGCCCTTACGTGCGTGATATCGCGCTGGCGATGGTTGCCACCAGTTTGGTGGTATTTGGTGATGATATAAACCGTGTTGTTCGTCGCCAAAGCAGTGGTTTGCATTTTATCTGGCGCACGCTTATTTTTATTGCGCTGTGTGCCTTCGGCTATGGTGCCCTGACAATATTTCTGACGCCTGTGGTCGCTGGTCAATTAGCGCAGCTGAGTAATTTATGGCTACCCTGGGCCACACTGGCTATTTTTGTGCTGCTGGCTTTGCTGGCGCAGCGTAAAAGACAACTATGAAACAGAGACCGCTTTGGCCGGTACTGGACGATTATGGCCTGCATAAAATTCCGCTGCGGTTTTATGCGCTGCTGTTGCTGTTGCTGCGGCCTTACATTTGCTGGGTAATGGTGCTGACATTACCGCAGACGCAGCGCGATATGCTGCGCTGGTTTTACCCGATGCAGCATGACTTTATCGTTGCCTGCCTGTTGGCGTCACCATTGTTACTGTTGCTGGCAGCGTTAAGTCAGCGTAAACCCAAAGGGCAACCTGGCTGGCGCCATGTCTGGCGTATTGGCCGGGCAATATTGTTTGCCATTGCCGCAGTCGATTTGGTGTTGAGCATCACTCAGTTACCGCCACAAGTTATGCTGGATGCGCCATGGCGAATAGTGACACCGGTATTGTTACTGATCAGTGTATTTTGGCTCTGGCGCTCTCGTACTTTAACGCTGGTGTTCGCCGAATGGCCCGATGCGACACCGCCCGCCAAGGCAGGTTAACTTAAGCCAGCTGGCTTAAGTATTTTTGCTTTAATTGCAGATAGCGTTGCTGTTGCTCGCCTTTTAGCTGAGTATTTTCAATAAGTTGCTGACACTTATGCAGCAGGCTTTGTTGTTGATCCGCTGGGCATAACGGCCGGGGAGCCGTCAGCAAGGTTTGCCATAAATTTAGCGCTATACCAGCATTTTTCGGCATTACCTGAAAGGCCAGCACAAAGGCGTTAAAAGCTTCCTGCCAGTTACCATGCAAATACAAATGCACGGCGTTGTTATTCAGCTCACGCGGGCCCTGTGCCATAGCGGCGCGCTCTTGCTGCTCCTGGGCAATGTAGGCAGCTAAAACCGGCTCAGGCTGTTGCTGGCGGCAGTACTGACTAATGCGATTGAACAACTGTTTTGATGCCTCAAGCAGGCCAACTTCATGCAAGGCTTTTGCTTTATCCAGTGCCGCTTCCAGTGAGCTGATTTCAGTATCGCTTTGTAAGTCTTCCAGCAGCTGACGCGCTTTTTGTTTATGATCCTGCAAATACAGCAGCCGGGCCTGTATTACCTGTTGTTGTGGATCTAACGCCTGAGACTGGTATTGGCGCTGCACAGTATTCAGCGATAAGGTCGCCTGGCGGTTTAACCTGGACTGATGTTCATCGTCGTCAATACTCAGGGCAAACTCTATGCTGGCCCGGGCCAGGTTTAAATACAGCTCGGGTTGTTCGTACATGGAATAACGGGCAAATTTCACCATATCGCGTGCAGCACGGTACTGTATTTCATAGTCATGGTTTAAACGCGATAACTGCAGCAGTTTTTGCTGGCGCAACAGGTTACGCGGTGCAAGCTCAGCAGCTGCCAGAATATGTAACTGCGCCTGTTGATAACGCTGCTGGGCAAACTCCAGTTCTGCCAGACAATCCAGTGCAAACAAGCGGGTGTCACTGCGGGCCAGCAAACGCTCCAGCTCGGCAAAGGCTTCCTGCTCGGCCGCTCTGTGCAACATGCAACGTACCCGGCCGGTGCGGGCCCAACTAAAGGGTTGCACTTGCAGCATGGCAGTAAAAAAGCTTTCTGCAGAGAGATAATCACGGCTTTGCAGCAGAATGTCGCCCTTTAATTTAAGCAGTAGCGGAAATAATTTATGTAGCTCAGGCTGCATCAATTGCCGGTTTATCAGCAACAGGGCCTTGTCATATTGCTGTAGATCGAGCTGATCATACACCGGGCGTAGCAGTTGTTTACGTTTTAGTAAGCGCTCAATACGCTGCTGTAAATCGCGGATCACAAAAGGTTTCGCCAGAAACTCGTCAGGCTGCAGTTCCAGTACACTATGCACCAGTTGCGGATCGGTATCGGCACTGATAAACAGCAGGCCGCAGCTTAGCTTTTGCAAACCGCTATGCTTTAGTTCTTCAAATAACTGATAACCATCTTTACCCTGCGCCAGGTTGTAAGCGCAAACTATTAAGTCATAACTGTTTTGTTTACAGAGGTTTAGTGCGGTTTGCGCCTTGTCAGCGTAACTTAAATTGTGGTAGCCCAATTGCTCCAGCGCATAGCGCAGGTAACTTTGAGTCAGGCTTTGGTCATCAATAATCAGAATGCGTTCATCGCGTTTAACTGCGGGTTCCATAAGACAGCGTCAGATCCGGTACTAACAAGACTGGCTTCACTATAGCAAATTTTTAACAAAGCAGGGCAGTCAAATTACACTGCTGCTTAGCGCGCTGCTTTTCGATGATTTTTAAAACAGGAGGTGGTGGATTGTACTGGGGAAGTGGTGGATTGTACTGGGTTCGAACCAGTGACCCCCGCCTTGTAAGGGCGGTGCTCTCCCAGCTGAGCTAACAATCCATGGGAGTTTCAAACAATTTTAAATTTTGGTGGATTGTACTGGGGCGGCATGCAATGCTTTGAACCAGTGACAACCGTTTTGTCATGAAGAGCGGGCGGTGCTTCTCATGATCAACCCCAAATGGTGGATTGTACTGGGTTCGAACCAGTGACCCCCGCCTTGTAAGGGCGGTGCTCTCCCAGCTGAGCTAACAATCC
>JAHJZX010000005.1 GCA_018826295.1 Gammaproteobacteria bacterium | reverse complement strand
ATCAGACCAAGGTGCTGGGCAAGGTGGCCTATTCGGTTAGCCGCAGCCAACTGACTGGCGACTATAAAGGCAAGCCGGTTGACGTTATCAGTAAAGAAACGCTGGTGCTGGTAGATACAAGCGCCGGTTGGAAGATCGTGCATGTGCACTGGTCGCACTAAGGCAACAGCGGGAGAGCACTATGAAGTTAACTCTGATAGCGGCAATGCTGGCAGCCACTGCGCTATTGGCTGGTTGTAAAGACGCCGGCCCGGCTAAACCGGAAACTACAGCTTTGTCCGACAGTGCTGGCAATGCGGCAGCACTAACCCTCACGGTATACAAAACGCCAAGCTGCGGTTGCTGTAAAAAGTGGGTATCGCACCTTGAACAGCAGGGAGTGGTTGCACAGACGAAAGACTATGATGATCTAAGCGGCATAAAAGAGCGCTATGGCATCACGCCACAGTATTACTCCTGTCACACCGCCGTATCGGAGCAGGGATATGCCTTTGAAGGCCATATCCCTGCTAAATACATCCGGAAATTTCTTGCTGAGTCGCACCCGGATGCAATTGGCCTGAGTGTACCGGCGATGCCGCTTGGATCACCGGGTATGGAAGTGGAAGGCCGCTTTATGCCGTACGACATTCTGCTGCTGCATAAAGATGGCAGCGCCAGCGTTTACGCTCACATCAGTGATGCTGCCATGCAGTAAGTAGTGTAGTGTCAATCCTTGCTGCTACGCGGTGCTGTAATGACAACTAAATCACTGTTTTAGCTAAATTAGTACTATGAGAAGTGCGGTCAGGCTTGCAACCTGCCGCACGGCTTACCACAGCGAAATGTTAGTCCGCCATTTTTGCTGACTTGCAGCTCATTTCAGCATTGCAACACGACGCTACTGACGCTGCCGGCGTTGCTGGGTAACCAATTTCTTCCAGTGCTGCCAGAATTTCTTCCTGCGTCTGTGAGCTGTTCACTGTGATTGGTGATATCCGCTTCGACAAGCGCATTTTTGTTTCAACTTTTTGTTACCGCATATAGTGATGCCGATGACCAAGCCGAAGGCGCAGGTATGAATATTGCCTCTTGACTGCCACCTTTATTCCGTATTAGCCAAATCATTGATCTGGATTAATGACTAAGCGGACATATTGTATATACTTTCACAACGGCAACAAAGGGAGAGTTATCATGGCAATTAAAGCCGGAAACTGGAAAGGTTTGCATGGTCTAACGGTTGTTATTTTAGTTGTAGCCGCGCTTTATTTTTTGTTAGTTGAGCATGGTAGCCACCTTCTGCCCTATTTACCTTATCTGATTTTGTTGCTGTGTCCGCTGATGCATGTATTTATGCATAAAGGGCATGGCGGGCACCATCACGGCGATATTAACCAGAATGCAGATGATGCCTATCGCCGCGGCGTAGAGGACGGAAAAAAACAGTCTGCGCATTCTAAGCACCAGGAATAACAATATGGCCCTTAATGTTTGGCTAGCACCTTCTTTAAAACAGGAGCACGCAAATGCACATTGGCATGTGGGGATCTGCCATTATCGTTTCCGTTATTATTTCGTGGTTAATGTACCGCTATCTGGCACCCGATAGCTGGAAAGAGTGGACTCGCGCCGGCGTGCTGCAGGCTTTTATTATTGCGTTTTACGCCGAAATGTATGGCTTTCCGTTAACTATATATTTTTTGGCGCGCTTTTTTGGCCTAGATCTGGCTTGGGGTGACGGCGGCAACTTGTGGGCACAATTATTTGGTACACCCACTGCACATATTATTGCCATGCTACTTGGTTATGCGCTGGTGTTTTATGGTGCAACACTTGTCGCAGAAGGCTGGCGCCGAATTCATCTGGCGCGACGCAGTGCGGTACTAATGACAGATGGCATTTATGCCCATGTCCGTCACCCGCAATACAGCGGCCTGTTTCTTATCGTGTTTGGTGAAGGGGTGGTGCACTGGCCGACGATAGTCTCTGTATTGGCCTTTCCGATAATTGTTCTGGCTTACACCTTTTTAGCGCGTAAGGAAGAAAGCCACATGCTGGCGCTGTTTGGCAATGAATATCGCGCTTATCAGCAACGCGTGCCGATGTTTATTCCCCGTATCCAAAGCTTAGATCTGAGGAGCTTCCGATGAATCCGCAAATTATTACTATTATTAGTGGTATTGCACTATTGGTAGTACTTGCCCTGGCCGGTTGGAACTTGCGGCGCCGTCACGCCCATGCTGAAAATGCCGCACGTAAGAAACAACAGGACAGTGACGAATGAACGGTATTGCTATTTTAGGTAAGCAAACAGTGATTTATTAACGTTTAGCTCGATCAGTAATTTTGAGGCTCACGACATGGAAATTAAAACCTTTTCAGACCTGATAGATTGGACCCGCCAGCTGCATCAACACTTGGCATTGTGTCTTGCACACTGTGCTATTAAGAATGAGCAAGAGCAAGCCCGGCTATTGCTGGACTATCTGGCTGAGCATGAAGCAAAAATTGAAATCATGCTCAAGTTATTCGAACAGCAGGCAGCACCTAAAGTATTGAAAACCTACATTTATGACTATCTATCTCATCAGCCCATTCAGTCACACCGAACTTGTGACGACCGCTACGCAAGCCTTAGTTTTGATGAAATCTGTAACGAGGTATTTGATTATCATCAACAGGTTATAGAGCTTTACCGGGATATTGAGGCGAGGGCTGACATTCCTGAAGCGAAAGCATTGCTGGGTTCGTTACTGGCAATGGAAGAGCATGAAGCCATGCGGCTGTCCAGGCAGACTGGCCGAATGAGCGATCTGTAACTAACCCCTTTTTTGTTTAGGCCTGGAATGTAAATCTTCAAGTTTAGCGATGTTAATTTTAGTCACAGCTTAAGGAAACGTTATGAGCAGTGTAACACAAGGTAACAAAAGTCAGGCTCGCCTGACAGTGCCGGGCATGGGCTCAGATCACTGCGCCGGGATCGTGAAAACATCGTTGAAGCGGCTGGAAGGGATTGGTGATATTAGCACTAATATTGCAGCGCATCGGGTGCAGCTTAGCTATAACTCAGCGTTGTTAACTCTGGATGATATCCGCACTGCTGTTGAAAAAGCCGGTTATGATGTGGCGCAAGCGTCCGCTGACAATGATACTGACACCGATCACGACGCTGAAATTGATGCAGCGTATTTAACCCAAGCCCACAAACGACTTTGGATAGCCGGGCTCCCTACCGCCATGATTATGCTACTGATGTTGCCTCATATGTTCTGGCAACCCATTCCTGGATACCTGGCTATTGTCGCGTTGCTAGCCTTTCCAGTGGTATTTTTGTTTGGCGGTGCGGCAACTCATAATTCTACCTGGCGCTCACTGACCAACCGCACGTTTAACATGGACGTGCTGATTTCTCTTGGCAGTATTCCCCCTTATCTGATTGGCCTGGCAGGCTTTTTTTATAGTATGACCTCGTTTATCGAAATGGCTGCCACTATTATGACCTTTCACTTGCTGGGGCGTTTTTTGGAAGCCAAAGCGAAGGGTCGAGCCTCTCAGGCTATCCGTAAGTTATTGACTATGGGAGCTAAAACCGCTCGCATTGAACGAGACGGCGCAGAGCTGGAGATACCGGTCAAGGAGTTAAAGCCTGGCGATGTGATGCTGATCCGTCCTGGTGATAAGGTACCAACAGACGGTGAAGTACTGGATGGTGAGAGCCATCTGGACGAATCGATAGCCACTGGTGAATCAGTGCCGGTGTTTAAGGCCGCCGGCGACACCGTCATCGGGGCCACTATTAATAAAGAAGGTCGGTTGCGGGTAAAAGTCACCAAAGTGGGGGCCGATACTTTCTTATCTCAGGTTATTAAATTAGTGGAACAGGCTCAGGGTTCTCGGGTGCCCATTCAGGAATTTGCTGACCGTATGACTGGCCGCTTTGTTCCTATCGTGTTATTTATTTCGCTCGGCAGCCTGATTGTTTGGCTATTGGCTGATGACAGCTTGCGGCCTATGCTGGAGTGGGGGGCCGGCTTTTTACCCTGGGTCGACCCAACTGCAAGCACAACAGTGTTGGCGATACTATCGGCCATTGCCGTGTTGGTTATTGCTTGCCCCTGTGCGTTAGGCTTGGCTACCCCGACGGCACTGATGGTGGGTTCAGGTATTGGTGCAGAGCGCGGCATTTTGATCCGATCCGGTGAAGCGATTCAAACCTTTAAAGACATTAAAGTGATAGTACTGGATAAAACCGGCACTATTACCCGTGGTGAACCCAAACTGACTGAATTGACAACCGCTGACGGCGTGACCGAACAACAATTGCTGCAATGGGCCGCGACAGTAGAAAATGCGTCTGAGCACCCCATTGCCCGGGCTATTGTTGAGGGCGCACGCGAGCGCAATGTAACACCTGGCGAGGTGACTGAATTTCGCTCTACCGGTGCCCGTGGCGTTTCTGGCATGGTTGCGGGTGCGTTCGTGCTGATAGGTAACCGCAAATTGCTCGATGAAGAGGGCGTCACAGGCCTGCAAGCGCTGGATCAGGCATTAGATGAGCTGGAAGGGCGTGGCCGCACCGCTGTGCTGGTTGCGGTTGACGGTAAAGCCTGCGGTGTTGTCGCAGTGGCCGATACCATCAAACAGGAGTCAGTTGCTGCCATTCGTGGCATGCATGAGCTGGGCCTGCATGTGGTGATGATCACTGGCGATAATGAGCGTGCGGCTCGCGCTGTGGCTAATGAGGTTGGTATCGATGAAGTGCAGGCGGGTGTGTTGCCCGCCGGCAAAGTCGATGCGGTGCGCGAACTTCAAAAAAAATATGGCAACTATGTGGCGATGGTGGGTGATGGCATTAATGATGCCCCCGCGCTAAAACAAGCAAATGTCGGAATTGCTATTGGCGCAGGAGCTGATGTCGCCATCGAAGCGGCCGATGTAACCCTGGTGCGGGGCGAGCTAACTGGCGTGGTTGATGCGATGCATCTATCAAAGGCGACCTTTAATAAGATTGTGCAAAACCTGATTTGGGCCAGTGCCTATAACATTGCAGCTATCCCGATTGCTGCGATTGGTTTACTACACCCAATGATTGGGGTCGTGGCAATGACCGCCAGTTCATTATCAGTAATTGGTAATTCATTACTGCTAAAACAGCAATTTAAACGAAAAATAATGTCTTGAACGTTAAAATTTAAAGATGCGTGATCTTAAACATCACGCCGGCGTAGGCAAAATCAATTTGGTGATACGCCATCTATAGGGCCCTGAGTCGCCACATAAAGCCGTCAACACAAAATGGACAGGCTTGCATATCAATTCTTTTGTGAAATTGGGTACGCTGATATTAGTACAAACATATTATAAGTGAGAAACGTTTTGCGTAAAGCTTCATGGTTTTTTTGGCTAATATTAATCACTTTCCTTACCAGGGAAGCGTTAGCCAATGGCTTTGATTCGTGTACTATGTTTCCTGAGCAGATAGTGCACACCACTACAACCTCTCAACACCAAGCTGAATCAGAGCATTCGGCTATCCTTCACAACCTTTTAATCAACCAGTCTGAGCGAGGTTGTTGTACAGATTGCCAACTTGATGCAAATTGCATGATTAGTGGTATTCCGCTAATTTCCCCGCCGCCAGTAAGCATGCTCACCCAGCAATTTACGTCGGTCACAACTTATTTTGCTGATAATAAAGCAGTTCCTCCATCACCTTATTTTCCGCTATTAAGACCGCCAATAACCTAAATCACTTGATTTTAATACGTTTGAGAAAGGCATACTGCAAAGTATTTTGCTAACACTAATAATGAGAGCATGTCGCTTCGTTAGTGGTTAGTTTGCTTTTTGTTAAATTGTTTTGGAGGCACTAATGAACTTGTCAAATGTTACTTTCTTTGTCGTTTTGTCGCTAAGCGTCAGCAATGTTATTGGGTATGCTCAGACGTTTCCTGAGCCACTTAAGTTGGAGCAGGCGGTTGCACTTGCCGTAGATGCTGATCCCTGGCTTACGGGAAGCCAGTTCACTCAGGAAGCTCTCAATGATGAAGCGATAGCCGCGGCGACTTTACCGGACCCACGAGTGAGCTTGATGGCGGGCAATTTCCCCGTGGACACTTTCGATTTGAACCAGGAAGCCATGACCCAGTTGTCGGTAGGGGTCAGCCAGATGTTTCCACGGGGCGATAGCCTTGCGCTCGCCCAGCATCAAAAGCAGCAACTAGCCGAGCAACATCCACTGCTAAGGTTGGATCGCAAGGCCAAGGTAAGCGCTATGGTCAGCCAGTTGTGGCTGGAGGTCTTCAAGGCGCAGGAGAGTATCCGGCTGATCGAACAGGATCGCGCACTGTTTGAGCAGTTGGTGGATGCCGCCAAAGCGGGTTACTCCTCGGCGCTGGGCAGGGCACGTCAGCAGGACGTAATTCGCGCGCAGTTGGAGCTGATTCGTCTTGAAGACAGACTGACGATGCTCAGGCAGCAACAGCAAGCCGCACAAAAGCGTCTGACCGAATGGATCGGTGCGCCTGCCACTGTCCCTCTGGCTCCGGTACTACCGACACAGTCTCTTTCCAGGCCACTGTCGGTACCGACCATTAAGCAGGCCAGCGAGCATACGCGCTACGAATGGATCCGTCATCATCCCGCGTTGCGGGCGCTGGATCAGCGTATCGACGCAACGCAAACCGGTGTGGATCTGGCAAAACAGAAATACAAGCCCGAATGGGGCCTGACCGCCCAATACGGCTATCGCGACAGCGATCCCATGGGGCGCGACCGGGCCGATCTGTTCTCCGTTGGCGTCACCTTCGATCTGCCCCTTTTCACCGGTAACCGGCAGGACAAGGAAGTCAGCGCCGCCGTAAATCGAACCGAGGCCATCAAAACCGAAAAGCACTTGCTTGGTCGTCGGCTAATGGCGGAACTGGAAACCGCGAGCGTACAACTGGCACGTCTCGATGAACGCCAGGCGTTATACACCGATCAGCTGTTGCCGCAAATGGCCGAGCAGGCAGAGGCTTCACTTTCGGCCTACAACAACGACGACGGCGACTTCGCCGAAGCCGTGCGTGCCCGCATTGCCGAATTGAATGCCAAGATCGACGCGCTCGCCATTGCCGTGGATCGGCAGAAGACCATCGCCCAAATCAATTACCTGCTCGCCGAGGCGTCGTTCGACGATGCACGGCCGGCGAAACCGTTTTAAAGGAGTTCAACATGAATACATTCACCAAAACCTT
>JAHJZX010000004.1 GCA_018826295.1 Gammaproteobacteria bacterium | reverse complement strand
ATCTGATTCGGGTGAATGCCCAATTCCTGAGCAACAGACGTCGCTGTTTTATCGGGTAAATCAGACAGTCTTACGGCTTCACGGCGGAACTCTTCTGAGTACGCCTGGGTTTTATGTCTGGCCATCTTGCACCTCAGTGTCAGGTACGATACCTAACTATAGAAGGTGTCTACTGATCATGGGTAACTCGGTTACTTAACGCTTATTCGGCGGGTTGCCCCGTAGTTAAACACGGGTCAACCTGCCTTTGTAAATTTAATGTACAGAACACTACACTGCCTCTCTAAAACTTACAATAACTTATCGGTACAGATTACATTTGTGTAGGCGACAAATACGGGTTAACCCGTCTAACAAATATGCTGTGGCTTTAGCAACGAGGTGGATATAAATACAGTTATTAAATCTCGAGTGTGATAGCAAAAAGAATGTCTGTTTTTCTGGCACAAAGCTGTCGTTAGTCGTTGACATCACCGCGCGACTAGCCGGTTTAAGTTCACTAGTGAGTTGTTAGTTTATCGCCTGGCAGCGGTTTTACCATTGAGTAAAGCAAATCGCTTTGCCTTATAAGTTATTGTTTTTCTTGCTTGAGAAACAAACACCGCTCAGGCGTTAGGTTTTATTGCTTAACCAAACCCTTTAACCACTTAACGCCGGTACACAGCAGCTGTTTCAGGTTTACCGGTATTAACACCATTAGTGCTGTACCTTCGGCGAAGTGGGGGTTTAGCTGGCAGTAAAAAGCAATTTCGGCTTTGCTGCTGGCTTTTAACCGCGCTATGTCTTCTGGGGTGTAATTGGTTGCGCGGCCTACGGTTTTTAAGCAGTGAAGATTTTGCCAGCTGCTGGCTTCGGCGTTGGGTACCAGGGCTTGATGCATAGCAATATCGGATATTCGCTACTTTTGACTGGTTAGCGGCGCTGCGCCTGAACCGGTGTTGCTGTTTAATTGATTAATGCTAACTGTCATGCACAGCACATACCCGATTTTTACCGCTGTTTTTCGCCGAGTACAGCGCGATATCGGCAAAGTTTACCAATTGTTCGAGCGTGATGTCGGCAATCGCCCGGCCTTCTGTTATGCCATGTTCACTGCCCGCAACCCCCAAGCTTGCTGTTAACGTAATGGTAAACCGCTCTGTGGTGATTTGAATATTTTGCAAAGCCTTACGTATACGCTCTGCTTGTATTAATGCCTGGCTTTGTGTGGTTTCAGGCAGAAAGATAATAAACTCTTCGCCTCCCCAGCGAGCTGGCACATCACCTTCGCGAGCAGTAGCTTTTATACATTGCGCTACCTGAAGCAGTACTTCGTCACCACAGGCATGACCATAACTATCGTTAATACGCTTAAATGCATCGATATCCAGTAACACGACAGAAACATCGCGGTTTTCGCGTAAAGTGGTCATCCACATAGGTTCAGTGATTTGATAAAAACCGCGGCGGTTATTTAAGCCGGTTAATGAGTCAGTTCGGGCATAACTTTCGGCAATAATTTTATCCAGTTTGGCCATTCTGAACTGACGGGCCAAAATCACTGCCAGCAGAATAGCCTCAAATGCCATACCGACTTCAATCGCTTTAAAGGTGTAGTCGTTGTAGGGGATCAATACACCAGCGACCGCCAGTGTTGATACGGTAATGCAAATAGCCGCGGTAACCGAAGACAACAGAAAAATCACCGCGAACGGTTTCTTTGCGCGTAATGCCGATACCCCCATGGCGATAAACAGCACAACAAAGCCACTGTTAAGCATAAAAACTAACACGACGGCAAATACCAACTGATCAAAAATGAAACTCAACAGCATACCTGCCGGAATGATCAGCGTTACCTTTTTTACGATGTTGTCTAACGTTGGCGCATAAGAGCGGGTATTCAGCAGGAAGCGGGCAAAATGCAATCCGGCAACGCTGTAAGTCAGCATCAGCGTGATATCGGTCCAATCTTGAAAATAAGGCCCGAAGTCGGCCGTAATAACGGTGTGAATATGCCCGGTATAAGACAAACTATTTAAAACAAAACCAATCAGATAACAGGCATACAGGCCATATTCTTTTTGTCTGATAAAGACAAACAGCACTAAGTTGTACAACGCCAGCGCCGACATAATGCCCCACAGCACGCCATACTGATAACCGGCGCTAATATCGCGCTGTATTGCCTTATCAATACGACTTAGCCGCACTGGAATGGCCATTGGCCCCAGCGACTCAACCCGGATGTATACCTCTGTTATACCGTGCTCGAAAGCATGCTCGAATGCATAAAATCGATACTGCATGGGGCGCTGTTGATAGGGCATAGCATCGCCACCGCGGATCTGTTTGATCACGTTGCCCTTGCTCACTAGCCAGGTATCAATATGATCAAGCCAGGGCGTTTCAACAGACAGCCGGTACAACGCCGCAGCCTCTTGCGTATGGCTGACACTAAAGCGCAGCCACACCGGTGCGGTGCCAATACCTAATGAAATAGCGTTGCTAGTGCCATGCTTTACGTTGTCGCTGGCAAAATGACGCAGTGCTTGTTCGATAGAAAGGCGCTGATTATCTTCCTGAAAATACGCTATATATTTTCCTGGCATGGCATCGGTAAACACGGCTGTGTCGATAGGCGCTGCCAAAGCACTGTGACCAGGCGACAGCAGCCAAAGCAGAAAAAAAAGCAGCAGCTTAAACCACAACGCTTGCTGAGCAGTGCGCCAGTTATGCCGCAGGCCAGTTACGTTAACATCAGGAAGATACGTCATGTTATGCCATGATTGCGTAGACATCAGTTGTTAATCTATCTGACTTACTGGCTGAACTCAATCGACAGTTTTTTTACCCAGCATAGGCGCTATTAGTGCTTCTTTAATAATCTCTTT
The DNA here is from genome assembly GCA_018826295.1 of Gammaproteobacteria bacterium. Taxonomy (GTDB): domain Bacteria; phylum Pseudomonadota; class Gammaproteobacteria; order Enterobacterales; family Alteromonadaceae; genus Alishewanella. Next base: position 18,861 of record JAHJZX010000004.1, on the reverse strand, counting down.
AGCCACTTGTAGCCGGTACACAACAGTTGCTTCAGGTTTACCGGTATTAACACCATTAGTGCTGTACCTTCGGCGAAGTGGGGGTTTAGCTGGCAGTAAAAAGCAATTTCGGCTTTGCTGCTGGCTTTTAACCGCGCTATATCTTCTGGGGTGTAATTGGTTGCGCGGCCTACGGTTTTTAAGCAGTGAAGATTTTGCCAGGTGCTGGCTTCGGCGTTGGGCACCAGGGCGTGATACATGGCAATATCGGCTGAGCTCATGCCCGGGTTGGGGTAGATATAGGCGACTTTTTTGCCCATTGCCCGGTACATTGCCGGGCTTAGCATAGTGTCCAGGTAATACACCTGATAAATAGGATGGCGCAGCCAGGTGCGAATTGCCGCCGAAAATGAAAAGCCAAAGGTACTGTTGTTGCCACGATAACCCGGCGTGAACGCTGCTGAGGCCCCGATAACGATGCTGTTATTGGCCTCTTTACGAAATGTCAGTAAACAATAGCCGAGTAACAATTGGCCCTGATAATACAGCCGCACGCGCCTTTGGTAATGCTCCGGGTTGGCAAAGTAACGGTTAAAATACTGCCGGCTTTCTACGCCGTTAAAGCTGGTAGCGATTAACGCGATGATTTGCTCTGTCTCGGCTGTCGTAAGCCAGTTTTTGCTGCTTATTTTATCTAGCTGATAGCGCTGCATAAGGGATCACAAAACGAAAACCTGGCTTAATCAGGCCAGTTTTTGCATTTATACGCAATTATTTTTTTGCCACGCTTGTTATTGTACCAAGTGGTACATATATAGGTTGCAGCCGCAGTCAATGCTGCGATAGCCAATACACTGCTGTGCAGTAACTTTTAACAACGAATGCAGGATTTACTATGCCCACTTTATTTGATCCCATCAGCGTTGGGGATTTGCAGCTAGCCAACCGCATTATCATGGCGCCGTTAACCCGTTGCCGCGCCAGTGCGGGCAGGGTGCCGAATGATTTAATGCGTGAATACTATGTACAGCGCGCCAGTGCCGGCCTTATTTTAACTGAAGCGACCTCGGTAACGCCGATGGGCGTGGGGTACCCCGATACGCCGGGTATTTGGTCTGATGAGCAAGTGGCCGGCTGGCGCGTCATTACCGACGCTGTGCATCAGGCTGGCGGCAAAATTATGCTGCAGCTGTGGCATGTTGGCCGTATTTCCGACCCGCATTACCTGGATGGGGCTTTACCGGTCGCTCCCAGTGCTATTGCACCCGATGGCCATGTTAGCTTAATGCGGCCGAAAAAAGCCTTTGTTACGCCGCGGGCGCTGGAAACTGCTGAAATTGCCGGCATTGTAGAGGCGTACCGTACGGGCGCAGAAAACGCCAAAAAAGCCGGTTTTGACGGCGTGGAAATTCATGGCGCTAATGGCTATTTGCTTGATCAGTTCTTGCAGGATAGCACTAACAAACGTACCGACAACTATGGCGGCAGTATTGAAAACCGCGCCCGTGTACTGCTTGAAGTAACCGATGCGGTAGTAGCAGTGTGGGGTGCTGGCCGGGTAGGTATGCACTTGGCACCACGTGCAGATGCGCACAGTATGGGCGACTCAACGCGTGCCGATACCTTTGGTTATGTTGCTACAGAGCTGGGTAAACGCGGTATAGCTTTTATTTGTGCCCGCGAAGCGCAGGCTGATGACAGCTTAGGCCCACAATTAAAACGCCAGTTTGGCGGCGTCTATATTGCCAATGAAAAGTTTGATAAAGCCTCGGCACAGGCGGCCATTGCCAACGGTGTGGCCGATGCGGTGGCCTTTGGTGTGCCTTTTATTGCCAATCCGGATTTAGTGCAGCGTTTTGCCGTTGATGCGCCGTTAAATGCAGCAAAGCCAGAGCTGTTTTATAGCAGTGGTGCAGAAGGTTATACCGATTACCCACATCTTAGTTAATTAACTACCTAAGGCTAACCGGTTCAACAACCGGCTTGCCGTTAACCGACCGTTAAAGGCATGGATGCCTTAGTCGGGCCCCCAGGGATGGGGTAACGGCGTATTGCTGTGGGCAAACCGGTTTGTGCTTTGCAGCCTTTAGTCGCGATAGGGGTTGCTACTGATACGGACAACTTGTGCCAGCAGCAACAGCGCGGCCACTGCGGCATAGCAATACAGCGCCACCGCACTCCAAAACGCCATACTTTTACCTAAAAACTGCCAACTGCTATCGCCACAGCTGCCGGTAGGCTCAAATATTGCCGGTAACCATTTATCTAAAGGCAGCCAGCTGGGAAATTCAGCAAACAGAGAACAGCTGAAAAAACCGCCTTCAGCCAGTAATTGTTCAATATCAAGCAGCTCCTGTGCCTGCATTGCACCAAAGATGGCAGCTACCAGCATAGCCAGTAACGCGACTATCCGGCTAAGCGCCAGGCGCGGCGCCAGGAAACCGATAACCGATGCCAGTAAAATAGCAGCAAAAGCGGCGCGGACATTAATACACTTAATGCAGGGCTGCATATTCAGGCCATACTGAAAATACAATGCAGTGCCAAGCAGGCCAAGGCAAGACAACATCAGCAGCAACCAACCCCAGCGCTGCATCGATAACGCCTTTAATTTCTGAAGCATTTTTTATCCTTCTGCCGGGAATTTTAAATTAAGCCGCGGTTAATCTACGGTATTTGTTGGCAATGTACAATCTGTGCAGCATAAACAGGCAATTTTCAGACTGTGACTTGTTAACTGTTCGCGCTCTGGTACAATCAGTGCAAATTTATAATCAAAAAGACGGACAGATCCGCATGACCAATCTGATTAAAGCGCAAAGCCCGGCCGGCTTTGCCGAAGAATATATTGTCGACTCAATCTGGAACGGCAAGTTTGCACCAGGTTCTATACTGCCGGCAGAGCGTGAACTGTCTGAATTAATTGGTGTTACCCGTACCACTTTACGTGAAGTGCTACAACGCTTGGCACGTGACGGCTGGTTAACCATTCAGCATGGTAAACCCACCAAAGTGAATAATTTCTGGGAAACCTCAGGCTTAAATATTCTGGAAACGCTGGCCCGGCTGGATGAAGATCAAATGCCAAAGCTGGTCGATGACTTGTTATCTGCCCGCACGAATATCAGTGCTATCTATATTCGTGGTGCGATTAAAAACCATGCTGCGCAGATCATTGAATTGTTTGCCGGTGCAGAAACGCTGGAAGACACGGCCGAAGCCTATGCGGAGTTTGATTACAACCTGAACCACGAACTGGCCCGTTACTCAGAAAACCGCATTTATGTGCTGATCCTGAACGGTTTTCGCGGCCTGTATAACAAAATTGCCCGCTTTTACTTTTCGCACCCTAAGGCGCGTGAACTGGCGCGTAAATACTATCATCAGATTAAACTCTATGCTGAGAACGGCAAATTTGATGAAGTGGTGTTTGCGGTGCGCAAATACGGTAAAGAAAGTGGTATGGTCTGGTCTGAGCTGCGGCCACAAATCCCTAAAGATCTGGTTGAATAAACCGATGAAAAAAAACCGCCTGCTGGCGGTTTTTTTGCATTTGCGTTTCAGGCTTGAGCTTAGCGCAGTAGACGGTTATTATTGCAGGGAATAACATATGCTTTTTGGTTATATAGAGGTGCAACGCATGTCCGCTCAGCTGCAAGGTGAGATTTATCTCGATAATAATGCCACCACACCGGTACTGCCGGTGGCGGCGCAAGCGGCAATGCATTGCATGCAACAAGGTTTTGGCAACCCCAGTAGCAGCCATGCCACCGGCATAAAGGCTAAGGCCGAGCTTGAGGCCACCCGGGCGTTAGCGCGCCAGCTGATAGGGGCCAGCAGCGGCGATATTATTTTTACCTCCGGCGCCACCGAAGGCATTCAATCGTCAATAGTTTCTGCGTTATTGGCCTGCCGTGACAAAGGCCTGAGCGGGCCGGATACTTTATTGCTGTACGGCGCGACCGAACACAAAGCCGTACCGGAAAGCCTGAAACACTGGAACCGTGTACTGCAGCTTAATGCTACTGTACTGGCCATTCCGGTAGATAAAAACGGTTTGCTGGATCAGCAGTTTATGCGGCAAAAACTACCCTCTGCAGCAATGATTTGTACCATGGCAGCCAATAATGAAACCGGCGTAAAACAAGACTTACTGGCACTGGAGCAATTAATCCGTGCCATCAATCCTGCCGTGTACTGGATGGTAGATTGTGTGCAGGCGCTGGGTAAAATGACGCTGAATATCGCCGCCACCAGCATCGATTTTGCGCCTTTCAGTGGCCATAAGCTGTATGCCCCTAAAGGTGTTGGTTTTTTATATGTGCGCCAGGGCGCGCCATACCAACCGTTTATTGCCGGCGGTGGCCAGGAAAGTGGTTTACGCTCTGGCACCGAAAACCTGCCGGGCATCGCCGCCTTGCATGCGGTGTTTAACGAGCTGGCCAAACAAACCGATTCGGCATTTCAGCCAGAAGCTAAGTTGTGGCAGTACCGCCAGCAACTGATTAACGCCTTGCGTCAGGTATTTCCGGCGATGGTATTAAACAGCGATATGCCTTATGTGGTTCCCACTACGATAAACTTTGCCGTGCCGGATTTTTACAGCAAAGACATTATGGATTTGTTTGACGCGGCTGGCATTCGCGTCAGCTCAGGTTCGGCCTGCAGCTCTAAGGTACCCAGCAGCTTTGTGCTGGATGCAATGGGGTTAGAAAGCTGGCGCTCGCAAGGCGCTATCCGGTTATCTTTTGGCCCTGCGATGACGCAGGCCGAGTGTGATAAAGCCTGTAACGCTATTGCCGCTTTGTCTGCTGTGGTGTGTAAACATTGTCTGGTATTGACGGATGCGACCCCAACGTTGGAAATTCATGCCAGCGGCTTACTGCAATTAAAGCACGAAGCACTGTGTAGCTATCTGCTGATCTGTCCCGACAGCCGTCAGGCGCTGGTGATTGATCCGGTGCTGCCACTGGCCGGACGTATTGCCAATATTATTCAGGGCCAGGCGTTGCAACTAACCGCCATACTCGACACCCACCAGCACCAGGATCATCAGTCGGCACGCTCTGAGTTACTCACTTTGTTGGCAACCTCCAGTGCTGATAGCCGCAGTTTAAACCACAGTTGTGACAACCTGGGTTGGCCACAACAGCGGGCAGAAATCACGCTGGGGCCTTATCGTTTAACCAGACTGAATACGCCAGGCCATACGCCGGAAGCGGTCAGTGTGTTGTTACACAAACAGCAGCAAGTACTGGCGGTATTTTGTGGCGATTTGATTTTACCCGGTGGTGTAGGGCGCACTGATTTAAGCGGCGGCAATTTAACCGCACTGGCAAACAGTATCCGTTTGCTGCAGCAACAAATAACCGCCGATACATTACTGTTATCCAGCCATGACTATGCGCAGCGCTTTTTTACCACGCTGGCACTAAGCGCTACCGAACAACCGGCGGTACAGGCCTTGTTACAACATCTGCCTGAGTCAGAATGGCGCAGCCAGTTGCAACAGCAAGCCATAGCCTTGCAGCAGGCCAGCAGCCATTATTGTGGTTTGGTTGAGGTCAGTTTATCCGACGCGACCGATGTCATTGCCGCTGAGCAGCTAACGACATTTTTAACGGCGCACCCGGACACTCTGGTCGTTGATGTGCGTGAGCCGCATGAGCAAAGCGCCGGCGCGTTATCGGGCTATTTGCCACAGCAGTGGCCGGTGCTTGAAGTGCCCTTATCTAAGCTGGCTGATGCGCTGATCTCACAGCAGTTGCACGCCGAACAGACACTGTTGCTGGTTTGCCGCTCAGGCAACCGCAGTTTGATGGCGTGTAAAGTGCTGGGGCGGCTTGGTTTTAGCCAGGTGTATAATCTGAAAGGCGGCACGGCGCTGTTACGTTAATAGCGCTGATAGAAAAAAGCGCCGCCAGTGGCGGCGCGAACGACTTCCTGCAATAAAACCTAATAGAAAAATTGCTGCAGCGGGTTAAGCAACCGCGTTAAGCCTTTTTTAAACTGTAACGGCGCGCTTAATACCGACAAACACAAGCAATCCTGCCCGGCCAGCGTGCGCGGTGTATGCGTATCATCCGGCGAATTAATCAGTAAGTCACCGGCGACGTATTCGCCGTTCTCGTCGACAATTTTGCCAGCCAGTACCAGTGTCATCTCGAGCCCTAAGTGGGTATGTTGCGGCACCTCAGTGTCATCGGCGATATACAGCAACGAGACATGATGACCGGCGCCTGCCGGTAATTTGGCTGTGGCAATACCGCCTAATTGCAACCATTTGCCATGTTCTGCTGCCAGTCGCTGCAGTGCGCGTGGCATGACAAATTCGCGCTGATTCACCCGGATAGGCTGCGCCTGTACTGGCTCTGGCTGCGCACTTTTTGCCAGCTGCGGCTGCGCTACAATGGCGGCAATCATATCTTGCCAGTCGGTCGGCGATCCTTTTGGTGCGGCTTTTTCAAGCTGGCTGGCCATATCTGCGGTAATATCGCGGTTAAGGCGCTGACAGTGCGGGCATAGGTCAATATGCGCAGAGACAGCAAGGGCAACATCGGCCGATAAGGTGCCTTCGGCAAACTGCTCCAGCAATGCCATGCTGGGATGAAATTTAATTGCGTGCGCCATCTAGTGCCTCTCTTAATCTGTCCAGCGCCAGACGTAACCGCGATTTCACTGTACCCAGTGGTATTGCCAGTTCATCTGATACTTCCTGATGCGACTTTTCCTGTAAATACACTTTTTCAATCACTTCGCGCTGTGCCGGTGGTAACTTGTCAAAGTGCGGCCGCAGTTTATCCATCAGTAAATGGCTATCCCATACGGCAGCATTATCGTCGGCCTCCATTTCTGGATATTCGCCATCAAGCCACAAGTCATCGGCACAGATGTCGTCTTTGCGGCTTTGCTTTTTACGCAACATGTCAAAGCGAACGTTGCGGGCTATGGTAAAAATCCAGGTTGAGGCACAGCCCCGTGTCGCGTCAAACAACACGGCTTTCTTCCACACATTAAGCATGGTGTCCTGCACCATCTCCAACGCCTGTTGTTCGTTGCCAAACATTTTCATGCCAAAGGCCTTTAGCCTGGGCGCAAAATGGCTAAACAGTTCTGCATAGGCATGCTGATCGCGTTGTAACGCGACGAAGGTCAGCGCATCTTCCCACTGGCTACTGGTATTTTCCGATGTGGACATTGGCACATTCGTTTCCGGTGACGGTGTCATGCCGCCATCATGCCTTGCTAGCCTGGCTGAATTCAACATCTTTGCTTTTCCCGCGGTGATTTATCGCTGCCATTAGCTTGTGCAAGGTTTTACGCTGCCGGGCTACAAGCGGTTCAATAGCAAATCAATTAAAAAATAGAAAGGTAACTGCGTTTTTATCTGATTTTCATCCTAAAAAATAGCTGTAACATATCTCGCATCAAACCAAGGAGCTTAGTATGAAACAGATTTTAGTGATTAACAGTTCAATTAGCGGTGATAAAGGCCATTCAGTACAACTGGCCGAGCAATTTCTGGCGCAGTTGCCGCAGGGCAGTTTTAACGTCGACAACCTGGATTTAAACCGTACGCCGTTACCGCATTTAGCCATGAATGAAATGGCAGCCTGGATGACACCGGCAGAGCAACGCAGTGCAGAGCAGCAGCAATTAGCCGCCATTTCCGATAATATTATTGCCAGGGTCAAGGCGGCTGACGTTATCGTGCTGGGCGTGCCTATGTACAACTTTGGTGTGCCATCGCAGTTAAAAGCGCTGCTGGATCGGGTGGCACGCGCCGGCATCACGTTTAAATATACCGAGCAAGGCCCGGTTGGATTACTCGATGACAAGCCGGTTGTTATTTTTGCAACCCGTGGTGGTCTCTATCAGGGCACCGCTATGGACAGTCAAACGCCGTTTTTACAGTCGTTCTTTAATTTTGTCGGTTTAAAAAGCCAGTACTTTGTGTATGCTGAAGGTCTGAATATGGGCCCAGACGCACAGCAAGCCGCGCTTGACGCAGCTCAGCGCCGTTTGATTGAAGTCGGGGCCGCTATCGCAGCCTGATAGCCGGCGTGCGCCACTTCTCTGTCGCCGTTATGCTTAGCCTGAACTAAGCATAACGGCAGTGTTAACCGGCTCTTTGCTGCCGGTTTTTTTTGTCCGCTTAATCCTGTTTGCTTAGCTATCAGCCGCATCTGTAATTATGACGGTTGCGTTAAGTGCACAGCCTTTGTATAACAGGGCGTCTTTTATCATTATAAGAAGCGTGTTATGACTAACAACCGACTCACAGTGCTGTGTGCAGCTTTGTGTGCCGCGCTGCTAAGCCCGGCGCAGGCTAAAAACAACGAACCTCAAACTTACCAAACCAACCCCATCAGTGTACCTGCCGTATATCAGGCCGATAACAGCATTAAGCTGACGATGGAGCAGATCATGGCGCATCCGGACTGGTTGGGGCGTCAGGCTGAATCGGCGCACTGGGCAGCCGATTCCAGCCAGATTTACTATCAGCGTAAGCGCGAGGGCAGTGAATTACGCGACTGGTTTGTGCGTCCGCTCACTGCTGAAAGTAGCGCTGACAATAATGCTGAGCCGGTGGCCTTGTCTGACTTGCATAAAATTGGCTCGGATGATGCGGTATACAACCCGGATCGCAGCTTGCAGGCCTATGTGTTTGAAGGCGATATTTACCTGCGCGATATGGCAACGGCTAAGGTGTCACAACTGACACGCGATAATGAGCGCCAAAGTGCGCCGCAGTTTTTGCGTGATGGCCGTATCGTCTACCGTGAAGGCTGGACTTTTTATGCTCAGGATACTGCCGGCGGCCAGCGGTCAGAATTGGCCAGCCTGAAACTGGAAGAGGCACCTAAAGCGCCGACGCAACCTAAAGGTTATTTGGCGCAACAGCAGCACAAGCTTATTGAGTTTGTGGCTCTGGAGCAGCGCAATGCCACAGAGCGGCATCAGGCGCAGCAGCAATTGCAACAGCAGAATGCCAGCCTGGCACCACAAGCATTTTATCTGGGCAAAGATCAGCACATCGTATCGGCCAGCTTGTCGCCAAAAGCAGATTACCTGCTGGTAGCGGTACGCAAAGCCAGTAAGCGTAATGATAAAGACATTATGCCCAATTATATTACCGCCAGTGGTGACATCGCTGCGCAGCCGGTAAGGGCGCGCGTGAATGATGCGACACCGGCACCACAGCGCATTTTGTTGCTTAATCTGCAAGATGGCAGCAACACCGAGCTAAGCTACAGCTCTTTACCCGGTTACAACGAAGATGTACTGGCCGAGGTCAAGGCAGAAAACGCCAAAGCGCGTGGCGAGAAATACAAAAGCGAAAAAGTGATCCGTGATATTGGCCTGATGAACGACTGGTACTGGAGCCAGAGCGCCATGCGTTGGCACAATAGTGGCGAACAGGTCGCGCTGATGTTAAAGGCGCTGGACAATAAAGATCGCTGGATTGCTACGGTCGACTTCAAACAGAAAAAACTGCTGCCGCAGCACCGTCTGCATGATAAGGCCTGGGTTAACTATGCGTTTAATGACTTTGGCTGGTTAAACAACAGCAACAGTCTGTACTTCTTATCTGAAGAGTCGGGTTATTCACACCTGTATGTTAAGCCGCTAACAGGTAAGGCGAAAAAGCTGACCAGCGGCACCTTTGAAGTAAGCAACCCGGTACTGACGCACGACGATAGCTACATTTACTTTCAGGCCAACGTAAATCACCCGGGTAACTACGAGGTATACCGTGCGGTATTAGCAAGCGGTACAACCGAGCAGCTTACCAAACTGGGCGGCAGCACCAGCTTCACCCTGTCGCCGGACGAGCAACAGCTGCTGTTAAATTTTTCTACCAACCTGCAGCCAAATGAACTCTATGTTGCTGAGGCAAAACCTGACGCTGCCGTCAGGCGGTTAACCGATACCATCTCTGAGCAGTTTAAACAGCTGCCGCTGCAAGCGCCAAGCATTGTTGCGGTGCCGTCCAGCCACGGTAAGCAGCCGGTTTTTGCCAAAGTATATTACCCGGCTGATTACCAGCAGGGTGAAAAACGCCGGGCGGTTATTTTTAACCATGGTGCCGGTTATCTGCAAAACAGTGATTTGGGCTGGTCGGGTTATTTCCGCGAGTTTTTCTTCCATAACCTGTTAACGCAGCAAGGCTATGTGGTAATGGATATGGATTACCGGGCATCAAAAGGCTATGGCCGTGACTGGCGTACCGCCATTTACCGGCGTATGGGTACACCGGAAATTGAAGACTTAGCTGACGGTGTGAACTGGCTGGTAGCCAATGCGAATGTCGATCGCAACCGTATCGGCACTTATGGTGGCTCGTACGGTGGCTTTATGACCTTTATGGCGCTGTTTACCCAGCCGGATTTATTCCAGGCCGGTGCGGCACTGCGTCCGGTAAGTGACTGGGCCTATTACAACCAGCCGTACACCGCTAATATCCTTAATACACCGGCGATTGACCCTATAGCTTATCAGCGCAGCTCGCCAATTTATTTTACCCAGGGCCTGAAAAAGCCGCTGTTAATCAACGCACCTATGGTGGATGACAATGTGTTCTTCCAGGATGTGGTGCGCTTGGTGCAGCGTTTAATTGAGCAGGAAAATATCAACTTTGAAACGGCTATTTACCCGGTAGAGCCGCATGGTTTCCGCCAACCCAGCAGCTGGCTGGACGAGTACCGCCGTATCTATAAGTTGTTTGAGCAGAACCTGTAACGATGAAAAGTGTTTCTGCGTCGGGCAGATCAGGTTTCCCACCTCACTGACAAACTTCATCTGTTGCTGTGAGTATCGTTAAAAACGCCTCAATTTACGGGGCGTTTTTTTATAGTGTTTTTAACTGGCCACCGGCAGTAACAAAATCGCTGTCGGCACTAAAATGCAGCGGCTTACCGTTATAAGGTTGAAATAACTGTAACTCGGCAGCGTGCAGTAGCAGCCTGGGAGCGGCCGCCAGTGCGCCTGGATGAGCATAAAAGGCATCCCCCAGTATCGGGTGACCCAAATGCAACATATGCATACGTAGCTGGTGCGAACGACCGGTAACCGGCTGCAGTTCTACCAGGGCCCGATCAGCAAGCTGTTGCAACACCCTGTAGTGGGTGATAGCCGCTTTACCGCTGTGAAAACATATCTTTTGTTTTGGTGGGTTATCGCTGTCTGCAAGCAGCGGTACATCTATGCTGCCGCTGCTTTGTGCTAGCTTACCCCAGACCATGGCCAGATAGCGTTTGCGAACAATACGATCGGCAAATTGCTGCTTAAGTGCCGCTTCGGCCTTACGCCGCAGCGCAATAACGACCACGCCAGATGTGGCCATATCGAGGCGGTGCACCAATTGTGCCAGTGGATACTGCTGCTGCACCCGGCTTAGCAAACTATCGGCTAACTGCGGCCCGCGACCGGGGTTGGTTAGTAAGCCGCTGGGTTTATTCAGCACGATCAGATCTTTGTCCTGATACAGCACCTCAAGCCAGGGTTCAATAGGCGGAGCATACACAAAAGGTAAAGTCATAAGGCGGTACTTTAGCGATAAAGCGCTTAGCTTAGCTGAATTTAGCCAGCAGACGAAAGGCTTTTGCGGCATAATAGCCGCCGTTAACCCTACGGAGAGCCCGATGAGCAACAGCACTGAAGAACTGGCGATATTGCCGGCAACCAGCGAGCCTTACCAGATAGTTTATGAAGACGATGTATTGCTGGTGGTGAATAAGCCCGCGCAGTTGCTGACCGTGCCGGGGCGGCATCCGCAAAATCAGGATTGCCTGATCCGCCGGGTGCAGCGTGAGTTTCCGTTTGCTGAAGTAGTGCACCGGCTGGATTATGATACGTCCGGCTTGCTGATCCTGCCGCTGACTAAAAGGGTGTTGTCGGATATCAGCAAGCAGTTTCAGGCGCGTAGCGTGCAAAAGCACTATATTGCCGTAGTAGAGGGCAAACTGGCACAAGCCAAAGGGGTGATAGATTTGCCACTGGCCGCTGATGAGCAAAAACGGCCACTGTATAAAGTGTGCCCGCAACAAGGTAAGCCATCAGAAACCCGCTATCGGTTGCTAAGCTATAATACAGCAGCCAACCACAGCCGGGTGCAACTGGAGCCGGTAACCGGGCGCTCACATCAACTGCGGGTGCATATGTTGGCGCTGGGCCATCCGATGCTGGGCGATAGTCTGTATGCACCGGAAGCTATTGCCGCTAAAAGCCCACGCTTAATGCTGCATGCAGAATATATCCGCTTTGTGCATCCGTTAAGTCGCGCCGTGATTGAATTTAGTGCGCCAGCGCCGTTTTAATCGCTTTTGCCTGATATTACTAGTTTAGCTGGCTGGTGTTTAAGCTGGATCAAAGCCAGCTAAGCTGCTATCTGTAAACTGACACAGCCGATAAACCCTGCGGAGTGGGCATGACCAGTTTACAACTTCTTACTGCTTTGATGCCGCTACTCAGTGTGTTTGTACTACTGGTGTTACTCCGTTTACCGGCACGTCAAGCTATGCCGCTTAGTTTGCTGTGCTCGGTTTTATTGGCATGGTATGTCTGGCAAATGCCAATTTCACAAATGGCTGCAGCGCTGGTAGAGGGGCTGCTAATTGCGCTGACAATTGTCTGGATCATATTTGGTGCTATCTTGCTGTTAAAAGTGTTACAGCAAACCGGCGCGGTTGAGGTGATTAAGCAGGGATTTAGTCGGGTAAGTAACGATAAGCGCGTGCAACTGATTATTATTGCCTGGTTGTTTGGCAGCTTCCTTGAAGGTGCAGCCGGTTTTGGCACGCCAGCGGCCATTGCCGCGCCTTTGCTGGTAACATTGGGCTTCAGCCCAGTGGCTGCAGTGGTGCTGGCCCTGATTGCTGATTCATGCGCGGTATCTTTTGGTGCTGTCGGCACACCTGTGCTGGTGGGACTGGCGCAGGGTGTACCTGAGCTAAATGGCAACGATTTGCAGCAGATAGCGCTGCACGCCATTAGCATCGATATTGTCGTGGCGTCTTTACTGCCTGTTATTATGTCAGTAATGTATTGCCGTTTTTTTGCCACTGCACCCAGCTGGCAAGCAGGCTTTGCCATAGTTCCATTTGCACTGCTAAGCGGATTGGCGTTCACCGTACCTGCTTATGTTGTGGCTTTGATGCTGGGGCCGGAATTTCCGTCTGTACTGGGTGCATTGAGCGGCCTGGCTATTGTTTGCGGTTTGGCTAAGCGGGGCATTTTATTACCAGCAGCTTTTGAGCCAAGTAGTACAGCCGCAGTGCAGTACCGCCCGCAGCAGTTTGGTTTACTGCGTGCCTGGTTGCCTTATCTTATCGTGGCATTATTGCTGGTGCTTAGCCGGATCCCTGAACTGCCGTTTAAAGCCCTGCTGCAAAGTGTCAGCATAGTCTGGGCTGATATTTTTGACTCGGCCATCTCGGTAACGGTTATGCCGTTGTATTTGCCAGGATCATTTTTTGTGCTGACAGCGTTGCTGGCGCTGCTAATTCAGCGCGGCAGTGTAACGCACCTGAGCACTGCCTTGCGTCAGAGTCGGCAAATGTTATGGCCTTCTGTAGTAGCCTTGTGTGCGGCAGTACCAATGGTACGTATTTTTCTGCAATCCGGGGTTAATTATGCCGGACTTGATGCTATGCCGATTGCTCTGGCTGAGCTGGCTGCTACCCGGTTAAGCGATATCTGGTTGCTAATAGCGCCGTTAGTCGGAGCTTTAGGTTCTTTTATTGCCGGTTCTGCCACGTTTTCTAACCTGATGTTTGCCAGTTTTCAGCAGGCGATGGCAGTAGATGCAGGATTAAGCTCGCAGCTGGTGTTGGCGTTGCAGATGTTGGGGGCCAACGCCGGTAATATGATTTGTGTAGTTAACGTAGTGGCGGCAGCCAGCGTCGTCGGCCTGAGCGGTCGCGAGGGCGAAATAATCCGCTATACGCTGTTACCAATGCTGTATTATTGTTTGGCTGCCAGCCTGGTAGCCTGGTTATTTTTTGCCTGAGCTTAGCGGTATTAACCAAACAAGTGCGGCTACAACCAAGCCGGCAATTACACCGTAAAAATGGGCGTCGATAGCAACGCTGGCAGCGATAAGCTCTGCCAGCTGGGCATCGGGGCCTTGCCATTGCTCCCAGCCAACCTTAATACATAACCCGGCCAGTAATATCCAGCCGCTGCGCATTTTTAGCTGAATATCGCGCAGTGCACCCAATGTCAGCATACTGTGCAATAAACCGGATAAGCCGACATAAATTGCGATATCCGGCGAGTACATATACAGGGCAACACTGATAAGCAATGCACAAAGTGCCCACTGGCTGTAGAGCACGGCAGGGCGATAATAGTGACTGTGCAGCAGCATTGCCAGCAGCAAGCCGGCCAGGTTCATTAATAAATGCCAATAATTGCTGTGCAGTAAATGGCCACTGAAAAGACGCCACAGCTGGCCATTGCCGATAGCATTACGCTGATACTGCAACAGCTGCTGCAGGCTATCGGGTAATAAGGATAGCAGCACTAACACTAGTGCCAACAGTAAATAGGGAACATGGTAGCAGCGCAGTAACATTAACGGCTTAGCCTGTGCAAACACAAAGGCACTATGCAAAACGATCTGCGCGGTAACGTCAAGCTGATTTTGTCGCCTGTCGCAGCACATTGACGCCGGTTAATATTGATCTTGGTCCGCTATCTGGGTAGGGTGTCAGTTTGTTAAATAACAGGACCGCTGCAGTTATGCGCTCATTTGCCTCAGGCTTTTATCAACGGTTACTTGCTACCGCCTTTATCACGTTATCTACCAGTGCTCCGTTATCGGCGCAGCAGGAAACGCGGGAACCTGAAGCGGCCACCGGGGTGTACCAACAGCAACTGGTGCTCGCGAAACACTATATGGTGTCAGCCGCGCACCCTATGGCAACACAGGCCGGGGTCAATGTGCTGGCCAAAGGTGGTAGTGCTGTAGACGCCGCTATTGCTGTGCAACTGATGCTAGGGCTGGTAGAGCCGCAAAGCTCTGGCATAGGTGGCGGTGCTTTTATGCTGCACTGGCAGGCTGCACAGCAACAGCTAACTGGGTTTGACGGCCGGGAAACCGCACCTAAAAGCGCTGACGGTGATTTATTCAGTGACAACGGCACAGTGATGAACTGGCGTGATGCTTATGTTGGCGGTAAATCGGTCGGCGTACCCGGTGTAGTGGCTATGTTATACAGTGCGCATCAGCAGCACGGTAAACTAGCCTGGGCTGAGCTATTTACCGATACCATTGCCGCTGCTGAGCAGGGATTTCAGGTTTCCAGCCGCACAGCACGGCAACTGGCGATGGGCTGGAACAAAGGCGTGTCGCAGTTTTATGAGTCAAAGCAGTATTTCTTCCCGGACGGTAAACCGGTAGCACAAGGCAGTGTGCTGAAAAATCCGGCATATGCCGCTACATTAAAAGCGCTTGCCAGCCAAGGCCCGGATGCTTTTTATAAAGGCGAACTGGCTAAAGCGATCAGCGAGCGGGTGCAAACCGCCCCGGTTAACCCCGGTGGCATGACAACCGACGACTTAGCCTCGTATCAGGTGGTGCAACGTGATGCGGTCTGTATCGCGTACCGGGTGTACAAAGTATGTGGTATGGCACCGCCAAGTTCAGGTGGCATAGCGGTACTGCAGATGTTGGGCATCTTACAGCAGTTTGAGCTGGATAAACTGGCACCGGGCAGTGTGCAGGCTACGCATATATTGGCACAGGCGGCCAAACTGGCGTTTGCCGATCGCGAGCTTTATCTGGCCGATCCGGCTTTTGTGCCGGTGCCGGTTAGTGGCATGTTAGCGCCGGATTATCTGGCATCGCGTGCAGCCTTAATTGATCTAACCAAAGCCGGCGTACCCGCGACAGCTGGTGTGCCCAAAGGCGCACCGGCGTTAATACCGGCAGCGTCGCCGGAGCTGCCCAACACCAGCCATTTTTCGATTGTTGACGCAGCGGGTAACGCAGTCAGTATGACCAGCAGTATTGAAAACGTATTTGGCTCCGGCCTGATGGTTGGCGGTTTTATGCTAAACAACCAGCTAACCGACTTTAGCTTAACACCGGTGCACAACGGTCATCTGGTCGCCAACCGGGTGCAGGGAGGGAAAAGACCGCGCTCGTCGATGGCACCGATGATGGTGTTTGATGCCAAAGGTCAATTATTACTGGTTATCGGCTCGCCCGGCGGCAGCCGTATCATTAACTATGTGGCACAAAGTATAGTGGCGGTATTGGATTGGAAACTTGATGTGCAGCAGGCGTTAAATTTACCGCGCTTTACCCACCGTAACGACTATCTGGCGCTGGAAAAAGGCACTGCATTGGCACAGCAAGCGGCGATACTGCAAGACATGGGGTACAAGGTACAGTTGCAGGATTTAAATAGCGGTTTGCATGCCATTATGCTGACTGAAGGCGCTTTAGCCGGTGCTGCCGACCCGCGCAGGGAAGGCCAGGCCGCAGGCAAGTAATTAGGTTGAGATAACTATGTCAGAGTTAATAATACAACAGCAGGGCGCGGTACTTGAGCTAAGCCTGAACCGGCCGGAGAAAAAAAACGCGTTAAGCCAGTACATGTATCGTCAGCTGACTGCGGCGCTGAGCCAGGCAGCACAAGATAACAGTATTCATGTAGTGTTATTGCAGGGTAGCCACGATTGTTTTAGTGCCGGTAATGATTTGCAGGATTTTCTCGGTGCCGGTGAGCTGAATTCAGCGCATCCAACCGTGCAGTTTTTGTATCAGCTGGCCCGGTTTAACAAACCGCTGGTGGCGGCAGTGGCGGGGCTGGCTATTGGCATAGGCACGACCGCTTTGCTGCATTGTGATCTGGTGTACGCCTGCGATAACGCCCGTTTTCAATTACCCTTTAGCCAGCTGGGTTTATGCCCGGAAGCCGGCTCCAGTATATTGCTGCCGCAGCTGGCCGGTTATCAGCGGGCCGCACAGTATCTGTTATTGGGCGAAGCCTTTGGCGCGGCAGAAGCGTTACAAATGGGTTTGGTGAACCAGGTCGTAGATAGCAGCAGCCTGACAGCGCTGGCGCGGGAAAAAGCCGCTAAGCTGGCAGCGTTGCCATCAGATGCGGTACAAAGCAGTAAGGCGTTACTAAAACGCAGCAGTGCAGCATTAACGCTGGACAGCATAGCCGCAGAATTAGTGCAGTTTCAGCGGCTGCTTAACAGTGACGCCTGCCAGCAACGCATAGCGGCATTTTTCAAGCGTTAAGTGTGGCTGAATCAGTAGCTAAATTCAGCGCGCGCTGCTGCTGAATTTATCTACTTTAACCATTTGTACCAACCAGCGGCCGTTTTGTTTTACCATCTCTACATTGCGCAGTTCATCAATCTGTTTGCCGTCGTTAGTGCCGGTAAGCAAGATAGCAATCTCTGCGACGTCTTCATATTGCTCCCGCAGGTTACCGCCACTGCGGTTAATGCGGATTTCTACCGAGTCATACGAGACATTGACCAGGACCCGGCCGACCTGACGCACACTGCCATAAGACTCCATTAAATCAGCAAATTCGGCAGTGCTCATTTGTTTGGCTTTTTCTAAATCTTTTTCATTGTACAGCGCATGAAAAAACTGGCTGGCGTTATATTCAGGCGTGCCCCATTGCGCATTTACTTTAGGTTTGTCTTCGGTACAGGCGGTCAGCAGCAGGATCAGCAGCAGGTAAAATAGTCTCATTGGGCAGGGGCTCAGATAGTTTGCTTGCAAACAGTGTGGCGCTTTTTTTTACGGCTGTAAAGCAAAGGGCTGCAATAGCAGCCCTAAAGTTGTTAGCTTAATTGGTTGATTAAGCTTGTAATTCCTGTTCTGTAAACACTTCTGCAAACAGCGGGCTGGTTAAATAGCGCTCAGCGGCGCTGGCCAGGATCACGACAATATTTTTACCGGCGTTTTCCGGCTTTGCTGCCAGACGCTGGGCGGCAACCAAGGCCGCACCGGATGAAATACCGGCCAGTATGCCTTCTTCACGCATTAAGCGGTGCGCAGCGGCGATGGCTTCGTCACTGCTTACGCGCTCAACTTCATCTACCAGGGCTAAATCCAGGTTGCCGGGAATAAAGCCGGCACCTATACCCTGAATCTTGTGCGGGCCGGGTTTTAACTCTTCGCCGGCTTTAGCCTGAGTGATCACCGGTGATTCAGCTGGCTCTACTGCCACACTTAACAGCGGCAGCTTTTTCTCGTTCTTAAGATAGCGGCTAACACCGGTAATGGTGCCGCCGGTACCCACGCCAGCAACAAAAATGTCGACTTTGCCATCCAGGTCGTTAAAAATTTCCGGCCCAGTGGTATCAAAGTGAATTTGCGGGTTAGCCGGGTTTTCAAATTGGCCTAAAATTAAATATTTATCCGGGTTAGATGCCTGAATTTCTTTGGCTTTTTCAATGGCGCCTTTCATGCCCTTAGGCCCTTCGGTCAGCACCAGGTTAGCACCTAAAGCTTTTAACAGCTTGCGTCTTTCCAGGCTCATGGTAGCAGGCATGGTCAATGTCAGCTTATAACCGCGGCTGGCAGCCACAAAGGCCAGGGCAATGCCGGTGTTACCTGATGTGGGCTCAACCAGTTCAGTATCTTTGGTTAACAGGCCTTTTTTCTCAGCATCCCAAATCAAAGCAGCACCCAGGCGGCATTTTACGCTGAAGCTGGGGTTACGAGCTTCAATCTTGGCGTAGACATTGGCTCCGCCGTCAATGGTCCGGTTTAATTTGACCAGCGGGGTGCGGCCGATAGACAATGAGTTGTCTGCATAGACGTTTGCCATAAAAAAACTCCGTTTACGATAAATTGGTTATAAGAATACGCCAGCGTGGCAAAAATTACAGTAGCTTTTGGCT
>JAHJZX010000035.1 GCA_018826295.1 Gammaproteobacteria bacterium | reverse complement strand
TTTGTTGGTTTAAGAGGCAGTAATTTTGTAACCACAACATTCAGTGACGACTCCGTTTGGTATATCCGTTCCAGCGTGCTTGACCCGAATACCCTAAGCTGGGTCAATAACGATCAACCTGTCCGGGCCGGTTTATCGGTGGATGTGGCAGTGACCAGCTCAGACAGTAGTGTGGGTGTCATTACCGCGTCACCCATCACGTTTAATGGCAATCAAGGCGACCTGACTACAGCGTTTAGCCCACTGTCAGCAGGCACGACAGTGGTAACCATTGTTCAACCGGCAGGCTTTAGTGCACCGACAGCAAATGGCAGTTATGCCCCGGTGACCAATGTCACCGTCACCGCGCCGAACATTAATATCAATGCCCCGTTACTTGGTAAAGATCTGATTAACTCAACCAGCGTTTACCTGGATGCAGCACCTCCGGCTCCGGTCAATGTACAGGTGTGCAGCAGCGCCGGGACAATATTATTGCTAAGCAAAGAGTCTACCGACAACGGCAGTAACTGCGTCACCTTTGAAAATGTCAGCAGCACTAACGTTGGTAGCTTGTATGTGCACGGCATTAACCAGGGTAGCGCCCAGTTGCAGGCCAGTGCGACGGGTTACAATAATGGCAATACGACGGTTGAAGTTTGGCCCAGTGGCTTTGGTTTCTGGTATACCAATTACAGTGCAAATGTTGCCAATGGCAGTAACAACGATGTGTTGATTGGCGCCTATATCCTGTATCCGGCTACGCTTGATTACTATAGCTATTTACCTTTACGCCCTGGTGTCGAAGTGGATGTGAGTTTCACTAGCAGTGACCCTGCTATCGGCGAACAAAGCGCTCCGCTTAACTTTGTACCCGGCTCGCAGTACCTGAACGCCAGCTTTAATGCAAAACAACCGGGCAACGTCAGTCTGACCATGCAGACGCCGGCAGGCTTTAGTACGCCGAATAACTATCGTTTCGCGACAATGCAGGTAAACCCCTGACCAAGTTGATCTAAGCGATAAAACTAAAAAGCCAGCTTAATGCTGGCTTTTGCTTTTCTTCTTAAGGTTTTATCACAACTGCATCAGCTGGGCGCGCAGTTGCACCAGCTGATCGCGCAGTTGTTGCATTTGCTCTAACCCCATGCCGCAATTTAGCGCCACGGTTTCGTTGACCTTCAGCGCACGTTGCTTAAGCTCGCGGCCTTTGTCAGTTAAGCGGATTTCCAGCGTGCGCTCGCTGTGTACACTGCGGGCGCGCAGCAGCAAGCCCATTTCCTGCATGCGCTTTAATACCGGTGTTAACGCACCCGATTCGGTAAACAACTTTTGCGCGATGTCTTTTAGCGCTATACCGTCTTTTTCCCACAGAATCAGCATCACCAGATATTGCGGGTAGGTCAGATCCAGCGCATCCAGCAACGGCTTGTACGATTTAGTCATAGCTAATGAGGCCGAATACAGCGCAAAGCACAGCTGATTATCCAGCTGCAGGCGCTGCTCGCCAGGGATGCAACTCAGTTCGGATGCAATAGTCATAACGGCCTCAGTAGGGTGTGATAACAGCATGACGCAGCATGCTTAACGATAGCTCTGCCGATCATGCCATGTTCACCGCCACAGATCACGGACTAAAACGCCGCTGTTACACCAGGGTCAGCCGCACCTGTAAGCCATTACGGGTGGCGTTTGAATAAGGACATACCTGATGCGCTTTATCTACCAGTTGCTGCGCGAGCGCTTTATCGGTGCCCGGCAGGCTGATAAACAGCTCAACATCCAGCGCAAAGCCCGCTTCAATCTGGCCAATACCCACTTCTGCCCGTACATTGGCATCAGCCGCTACGGCGACTTTGGCCTGGCTAGCAACAAATTTCAGTGCGCTTAAAAAACAGGCCGAATAACCGGCAGCAAATAACTGCTCAGGGTTGGTACCGGCAGCGCCATTGCCACCCAGCTCTTTTGGCATAGTCAGTTTCACATCCAGGTTATTGTCGCTGGATACAGCACGGCCATCACGGCCAGAGGTGCTGGTTACATTCGCTGTGTATAATATTTTCATGTTGTGTCTCCGTTATTTCAGTCAGTGTTGTTTTGTATCAGCTAACTTAATAATCGCAATATTAGTTATCGCGATAACTTAATGCAGCAAAATAAACCCGGCAAACCGGGCGTTACGCCTGATACAGCTATAGCTGGCAGGTGAGTGGCAACAATGTTATTGCAATAACTATTTTTGCGCAAGTTTAATTTGTTATAAGACTACAACCTTGTAGAATAACGCCACCACTGCTACCGGGAATAACAAGATGAAACTCAACTGCCTGCTCGGCCTGAGCGCTTTGCTACTGTCAACTGCATTGCTGGCGCAGCCAGATAAGCTGATTATCACCAGCCAGCTTTTAGATGTGCGCAGCGGTAAACTGCTGGCCGATCAGGCTATCCTGCTGCAGCAAGACAGAGTGCACAGCATAGTGCCGGTGGCTAAACTTAGCACTGCCGAGCAAACTTTGCCCCGCACTGATCTCACCGGCTACACCGTTATGCCAGGCTTAATTGATATGCACGTGCATTTAACCAGTAATCCGGCCGAGCACGGCTATCGCCGGCTGCAACAAACTCCGGCTCGGCAGGCGCTATTTGGTGTAACCGCCGCGGCAGCAACTCTGAATGCCGGTTTTACCACAGTACGCAACCTCGGTGCCGCTGGTTTTGCTGATGTTGACCTGCGCAATGCCATTAACGACGGCGACATTGCCGGCCCCAGAATGCGTGTATCAGGCCCCAGCTTGTGTATGACAGGCGGTCATTGCGACAATAACCTGTTACCGCATATTTACCAGGCCAGTGCCGCTGGGGTTGCCAATGGTGCCGATGCGATTCGCGCCAAAGTGCGCAGCAATATGAAATACGGCGCTGACGTGATTAAGTTTACCGCTACCGGCGGCGTGTTATCGCGCAATACCGATGTGAATGCCAGCCAGTACAGCCTGGACGAAATGCAAGCCTTAGTTACCGAAGCGCATGATCGCGGCGCTATTGTTGCAGCCCATGCCCATGGCCTGCAAGGCATTAAACGTGCATTGCAGGCCGGGGTAGATTCAATAGAACATGCCAGCTTTATAGACGATGACGCCATCAAACTGGCCAAACGCCAGGGCACCTTTCTGGTGATGGATGTGTATGTAAGCGACTATATTTTGCAACAGGGCGAAGCAGCCGGTATTTTACCGGAGTCACTGGCAAAAGAGCGCACTGTTGGCCAGCTACAACGGCAAAACTTTAGTAAAGCGGTGAAAGCCGGGGTAAAAATGGCCTATGGTACCGACGCCGGGGTCTATACCCATGGCCTGAATGCGCGCCAGTTTAGTTATATGGTGCAATGGGGCATGACACCGCTGCAGGCAATACAAAGCGCCACGGTTAACGCCGCCAGCTTACTAAACTGGCGCAATACTCAGGGCCAGTTTAATGTTGGTGTGCTGGAGGCCGGTGCCTACGCCGATATCATTGCGGTTAAAGGTAACCCCTTGCAGCAAATCGAGCTGCTGCAAAACATTGCCGTTGTGATAAAAGGTGGCCACATGGTGAAAACACCTGACTAAAACTAACGGAGTAGTGGCTTCGCTGCCAACAACATAATAGAGAGAACTTAATGATAGCCAGACTGGTATTTCTTGCACTGTTACTGTTGGGCAGCTATCTGCTACTGTCGGCGTGGTCCGGCGCCAAACGGCCGCTACCGCAATTGCTGCAACAAACGGCAGACAAGGCGCTACAGTTGCAACTGTGTCAAACACCGGTGCTGTGGCGCATTGGCCAGTTAGACCCGGCATTTGATTTAACCGCAGAGCAAGCCGAACAGGCAGCACACAATGCGGCCATGCAATGGAACAGGGCCTTTGCGCAAGAGCTGTTTCGTTACGATAGCCTGGACGGCTTCCCGATTAACTTTCGTTATGATCAGCGCCAACAACAGATGCTGCAACAGGCCCTGCTCGAACGCAATATCCAACGCTACGACAGCACCATAGACAGGCGCGCAGCAACATTGCAACAGCAAAGCCAGCAACTACAGCAGCGTCAGCGTGAGTTTGAGCAACAAAACCAGCAATTTAGCGCCGACGTCGCCGCTTTTGAACAGCAAGCCGCTAACGTTAATCAGCGTAATGCCGCCGCTTTAAAGCAACAGCAACAAGAGCTGCAACAACGCCAACAGCAGTTGCAACAACAGGCGCAGCAATTAAACGAGCAACAGGAGCAATTGCAGCGCGAGCAGCGCTACCTGAACGACACTGTGGCCGATCGCAATGCGCTGTTGCCAACACAGCAACCGCTGGCCGCGGCTGAAGTAGGCTTAATGGAAATAAGCAATGGCGAACGCCGTATGACAATATTCGCTTACAGCAACCCCGCCTCATTACAACTTACGCTGGCACACGAATTTGGCCACGCCTTAGGCCTGGGCCACACCGATGGCAACAGCTCGGTAATGCATTACGCAATAAACCCACAACAAAAAGGCCTGACCGCAGAAGATATTGCCGCCCTGAAGCAACAGTGCGGGTTTTAATCTGGCAAAATTTAAGTAATTAAGCTGCGGGTGAGTTTATTAACACAGCACCCACAAATAAACAATTTGATAACATATTGTATTTATTTTACTATCTCTTTTTTGCAAAATGTGGAGATAGAACGATGGCTGGTATCGAATTACTTGAAGATGTGTTACTAGAAGCAGGCAGCATTGACAGCTTTTTTGGCCGACAAATTCCTGTAGATTTGTGGCGAGCCCGAAAAGTAAAAAGTGATGCTCCGCTGTTTGAGTTGGTTGAAACCGAATCAGAGGGAAGACGTGGAGCGCCGCGCAAGCCAGATATTACCATTAAGAATGACTGGGTTTATGTTCGTAATCGCCCTAGAGGCATCAGCACCTTCGACAGGCCGAATATCTTTAAAGGGCAATGGGAGTATTATAAACTTCCTGCCGGGACAGTGTTACCAAAAGGGTTGGTGGTTGTACGTGACTCATATAACCCATTGTTTGATGCAACCCATCACACCATAGCGCCAGAGAGTGACATGCCGCTTTTTCGCTTCAAAATGTTGTTAAATCTGCTGGCACAGCAAATCGAACAAAGGAAAGCTATATGATTCAAATAGATGAAGATTGGATGGCGACCATTTTTTGCGCATTGGAAGATGCTATCAAGTATAACGATGGCTTAAGAAATAGTCAGACTGTGAAAGATATTGAGGATATTGAGGAATGGCTAATGCAGTTGTTCCATTGCAAAGAATACCTGAAAGACCAAATTCAACAGCAGCCAGACTTAAAACAAAAGTTGGCCAAATATTTACAACGGTGATATTTTCCCAAATGACGCCATAAGGCGCCAACGAATTGATATCAATATACCGCTTGCCATCCGGACCTGCGGTGATTTGTAGTTGAATAAACTTAGTGCGGTATTAGAGCAGCTTAGTAGCGGTTATAAACTTGCCTTTGTGGTAGCCGGTACCGATGAATTAGCCACAGATCCACTGAGTGTATTAGCGCTGAGTATGGCCGACGTAGCGCAAAGCCATAAACTGGTATATCAGCGCTTAAAAGCGCTTAATATTCCAACGGTGTTGTTATGCGGCGGTTATGGCAAAGATAGCGCCGCAGCAATAGTGGCGGGGATTACGGCGGTAAAGTGCTACTAAATTCAATGCTACTTACACTAATGATTCGTAGAGCTTTGATGGTTTTCAGGATAATCTCCTCAATAGCGCCTTTTATGCCTTAGAAAATTAACTTTCTTCAATGGCATTAAATGCCAATAACCAGCGCAATTTTTATATTAAGTATGACGACATGAATGAAGATTTAGAATACTTGAAAGCTATTGGAGAATTGGGGGAAAATGAGTTCTCCGAAAATGTCCTTGTTAAACTATTCACTAGAATGGGATACGACAGGGTTGACTTTAATGGCGGTATATTAGAAAAAGGAAGAGATATAATACTGCACAAAGTCATTCCTCTGGAAGACGAGCCTCATGTAACTATAATACAAGTAAAAAAAATTAAGAATAAACAGAAAATTGAAGACTCTTCAACCATTACAAAATTGACACATCAAATTTACGAAGCCATCGACGCAGGAGCAATAAGTACCAATGGTAAGCCGTTAAAGCCAAGATCACTCATTCTCGCATTCCCGGTGCAGGCAAACGAAAGATTTATAACGCAATTAACACCACTAATGACTATTTCAGAAGCAAAGAATATCAAGACTTTAATATATGACGGCCCTAAAGTAATCAGGGACATCAAGAGGTATGCTCCTGAATTACTTGATACACTAGTTAATAGAAATACAAAAATTTTTGACATCAATGACGCTTTCAATTCAAATGAAGAAATATCATCAGCAGTAAATTTATATTCTGCAAAAAACATAGAAGATATCTATATGAGCCTAGATTTTTTTGTCGGTTCAAAAAACAGCTATCACTTACTGTCATCTGAAATAACATTTGAAAAAAGTAGCATAACATGCGATCCAGAAGAGTGGGCGAGACACTGCCGCACATATAACATTTTCCTCAACAAATTTAATCTGAAGATATTCAAAAAAGAACCCTCAGAAATAAATAAAGATAGAGAACAGTTATTAAAAAAGTACAACTCGAGTGAAAACAAAGAAAATATAAAAAACCTCAACTCCATGGGCATGGAAATTGAATCTAAACAAAAACTAATTTCTGAGCTACAGTCACAGTTAAAAAAGAAAATTTCGCAGACGAAGAAAGAAAAAAGTGAATACAAAGACGAGTTAACAAGAATAATAACTTTATTGTAATTAAGAGTAAGCAGCAAAGAAATCTGCTCATCTCTGAGGGAAATTTTCAAAGATGACCTGGTTAACGAAATAATATCAGAACTAAAGTACTTAGAGTTAATTATACAGGAGAGGGATGATTTGCATGCAGAAATAATCCCCTACCCTAAATTTAATATAGATTTGGCAGTGACCGATATACTGAACAGATTCCAATGGTATAAAGAGAGGTATCTATACCTTTCAAAAAGAATAAGTGAAAATATTGGAGATTTTTTGAAGATCGCTGAGGAAAGTTTATCTTTCATTCACCTAATAGCTGAAGAAAGCACACTATTCCATGACAACATTAATGTTCAATATTGCGAGAGTAAAAAAGAAATAGTTGAATTGCGGCCTGAGCAGATTCTAAATTCAGGGTATGATATTGCGGTCTACGGTGCAGCCGGAGCCGGAAAGACAACAACACTTAGTAATTTCGCAATTTCTAAAGCTAAGCGTGAAAAAAATAGCGTTATATATATTCCGTTGAATAGGGTTGTAGAAATTTACAAAAAATTATGCACGTCATCTAAAGGAAAAACAACGGAAGAAAAAAGCCATGAGGATCTACTTGTAGATGATCCTGACAACGCAATATTCATCTGCATATTGATTAGCAAGGAAATTTTATTTAATAGCAAGAATTTAGAACTTGTAAAGTTGGCTATAACACATGAAAAGACATTGATAATTGATGGCCTTGATGAAGCATATGATGCAATACCTCATATACTGCCATCTGTGAACAAGTTTAAAAAAAATCATCGATGCCAAATAATAATCTCGTCAAGAGATTGTGTTAAGTATCTAAATGAAATTGATTTTCTGGGAATAACACTTCTTCCTTTTACAAAGGCGCAGTTACTATCTTTTGTAGATAAGTGGTTTTCTGATTGCGAGAGAAAAATTGATTTACTCGAAAAAATTGAGTCGAGTGATCTATACAAGGAAATCAGCTCTCCTTTACTTGCGACTATTGCTTGTGATCTTGTAGAGAAAGGATTCAATATTCCTGCGAGTGAATTCGAAATTTACGAACAAAGATTTTCTTTGCTTATGGGAGATTACGATAAAGCAAAAGGTATATTCAGACAAAGTTTTCACAAAAAGGTATTAATGCACGCCGCAGTTAGTCTTGCATTCGAAATGCATGTGAGAAATACACGGCTTTTGGAGGAAAAAGAATGTATCGAAATAATAGACAAAAACATTAGCCGTGATTTATCTAGAACAGAATCATCGAGTCTATTCAGAGAAATGGTTGACCCTTGTAATATACTTTTTTTCGATCCTCTTTCAAAAAAATATTCATTTGGTCACTTCAGATTTCAAGAGTATCTTGTAGCCGAGCGAATAGGTACTGATAGAAATATAAAATTAACTGATCTGATAAGTCAGACATGGTGGGCGGGAGCGCTTTGTTTATTCGCACAAAAAACAGATATCACGTTTATTTTTGAAGAAGCTATCCGAGAAGACATAGATATATCTAAATCAATTACAACATTGAATCAAATGATAAAGGCATCACCCCACCCAAGAAGATCTGGACTATATGATTTATTTCGCTTGGCAGAAAATTCTATGAAACACTACCGCATCTTAGATGATAGTAGTTCTACTTATATAGATATGGTTGATTATGGAATTGATTTATCATATGGCGAACCTAATGAAGATTATTAGTTGACTCAATAGTTGTTAACACACCAACAAGAGACATAAGAATTAAAAAGCCAGCACTAAAGCTGGCTTTACAGTATACACCTACCGGTTTAACTTACACGAGCAACTGCTGGCGCAGGTAGTCGTATAGCCGGCGTTCTTTTACCGCTTCTTCGCCGTCGCTTTGCATAATCTGCCGGGCGGTATCCAGTGCCTTTTTCTTATCAAACATCAGGGCGTCTTTTAACCCAGCCAGATAAGCCTCTACTTTGTCGGCACGAATGGCGTCACGTACTTCGGCGACGGCCTGGCTTTGCACTGCAGTAATACTGTTTACGCCTTCCCAAGCCAGGTCATCAGCAATCAAATCGACCAGCTCTTGCTCGTTAAGCCGTATTTTGCCGTCAATGCGGTACATCATAATAGCCAGCTTTAGCAGTGCTTCATTAAATAGTTGTTGTGTTGCCATACCTTACTCCTTTACTGCCTTATTTGGCTTTGGGCTGTGCCACTTTTAATATTTCGGTTAAGCCGGCTACCGCGCCACCGATGTTGGCCAGTTCGGCTGGTACTATCATGGTGTTGTTGGCTTTGGCCAGATTGCCGAATTCTTTGACGTATTGCTCGGCTACGCGCAGGCTAACCGCTTCTGAGCCACCGGGCTGGTTAATCGCATCGGCAATTTGGCGGATACCTTCAGCAGTTGCGATGGCAATCAGCTCAATTTCACGGGCCCGGCCTTCGGCTTCGTTTATTTGCCGCATCTTGTCACCCTCAGACAGGTTAATTACTTCCTGCTTCTGGCCTTCAGACACGTTAATCATCGCCTGGCGCTCACCTTCCGATTTAGCAATAGCGGCACGACGCTCACGCTCAGCGCGCATTTGCTGCTCTAACGCATCTTTAATGCTAATAGGCAGCTCTATGTCGGCTATTTCATAGCGCAGTACTTTTACGCCCCAGGGCGCGGCGGCTTCATCCAGTGCTTTGACCACTTCTTCGTTGATTTTGGCGCGCTCTTCAAAGGTTTTGTCTAAGTCGGTTTGGCCGATAACCGAACGCATGGTGGTTTGTGCCAGCTGGGCAGAGGCATAACGGTAGTCGTTAATTCCATAACTGGCTTTATGCGGGTCAATAACCTGCAGATATAAAATGCCATCTATACCAACCTGAATATTGTCGCGGGTAACACAGGTTTGCCGCTGCACATCGATCACTTCTTCTTTTAAGCTGTGCACATAAGCTACTTTATCGATGAATGGGATCAGAATATGAAAGCCAGAATCGAGCGTACGTGAATATTTACCTAAGCGTTCAATAACAAAGTTACTTTTTTGCGGCACGACCCGCGCGGTTTTAACAATGGTAATAATAACGGCCAGCGCAAAACCGGCCATTAAAATAGTATTTATATCTAAAGCTGCCATCACTTTTACTCCTTAAAACAGATGGTTTATAAAAAAGTTATACAGGTTTATTGGCCGACACTGTCAGTTTAATACCCTGGTTTGCCACGACCCAGGCGACGTCACCGGCCTTTAACGCGTCGCTCGATTCGGCATCCCACTGTACGCCATTTAGTACCACCCGGCCGGCCCCATTAACGAAGTCGCTGTGCACACTTACCCGGCTGCCCAGGTCCTGGCTAAACTGGCTGGGTTGCTCATTACTGTCGGCGGTATAACCGACAAACCAACGTTTAAAATGGCCGCGCACCCCCAGTAATAACGCCAGCGACAGCACGCCAAACAACAAAAATTGGTTACCATAGCTTTCAATCAGGCCAAAATGCAGTAACAAACCCACCACTATGGCGGCAATGCCAAAAAACACCGCCACTATACTGGTGGCTAATAGCTCAGTGAGTATTAATACAATACCAATAATGATCCATAAGGTTGCTATATCCATTTACCTTACTCCTTAACACTTGATATGCTGCACATTAACGTAAGCCATACAAAGCGGTCAATCAGTTTGGCTAGGTTGAGACAACATCATTTGATCAGGAAGAGTAATGAAGTTAGCAATAAAAATTTTGTTCGGCGTCGCGTTAATAGCAGCTTTAAATATATTGTTTGTTACGCCGATGAGCATAAACCGCGCTATGCCAATGCTGCTTAATCAAGCGGCAGACAGCAGAATGCAAAAGGAACTGTGCCAGGCACCGGTATTATGGCGCCTTGGCGAGTTAGACCCCAACTTTGGTTTAACCGCAGACCAGGCCGAACAAGCGGCACACGAAGCGGCACAATTATGGAATAAAGCTTTTAGCACTGAGCTGTTCCGCTACGACAGCCTGGATGGCTTTGCAATACATTTTCGCTATGACAGCCAGCAACAACAATTACTGCAGCTGGCATTACAAAAAAGCCGGCAGTATCAAACCAGCAACCGCAGTGATATACGTGACGAAACCCTGCAACAGCAGCAAAGCCGGCTAAACCAGCGCTCAACAGCCTACCACAATGATAAAGCCCAGCTGGACCGCGATATGGCCGTGCTGGAAATGCGAAGCAGAGATTCCGGTACATGGGGCAGCGCGGCCTACCAGCAACAGCAGGCATCCTTGCAACAAAGACAACAACGCCTTGAGTACGAAGAAGAAGCGATAGATCAGCTGAGTGATCAACTGTCGCAGGAACGCGACTACCGCAACAGCATGAGTCGCGACAACCATGTCCGTCAGTCAAAGCCTGATAGCACGCCAGCCATAGAATTTGGCGAAATGCAGATAGAAAATGGCCAGCGTACTATGACCATTTTCGCTTATAAAACTAATGCCAGCCTGATCCAGACCATTGCTCATCAGTTTGGCCACGCGCTGGGGCTGGGCCATAACAGCAATAGTGCATCCATCATGTCTGACATCTTTAATCCGGCCAATAGCGAGCTTAGCCGCAGCGATATCAGTTCACTAAACCAGCAGTGTAATTTTTAGGCAATATCAAACAGTTTCTGCTCCAGTGTCTGGCCTTGTGTCAAGCTGCGGTAACGCCAGCCGTGCGCCGCCAGACATTGCAGCAAACTGATATCAAAACTGTCTGCCAGGTCACGCTGCACGCGCAAAACCAATTGTTTTTTCTGCGGTTGCTGTACGCTGATTAAACCCGGCAGCAGTTTTATTGCCTGCAGTAAGCTGTCGCTGCTTTCCTGCTCCAGTTGTAAGGTCAGGTAGTGTGGCGCGTCAGACTGCACGGCTGCAGTTTCACTGGCCTGCAATAGGCCTTTATCCAGATACAGCACCTTGTTGCACAATTGCTCCAGCTCAAAAATATTGTGCGAGCTAATCAAAAAACTAACCTGACCGCTAAGCTGGCTAATTAACTGCCGGATAGCCAGGGCATTGGCCGGATCCAGCCCGGCAGTGGGTTCATCCAGCAACACCAGCTCTGGCCGGCCAATAAAAGCTTGTGCTATCGCAGCACGCTTACGCATACCATGACTTAACGCAGCCGCTTTGTGCCCGGCCTCAGCAGCCAGCCCCACCAACGTCAACACCCTTGCGGTTTCAGCCACTGCCGCTTTAGAACTTAACCCTTGTAACCGGCCATAAAACTGCAGCTGCTCACCAATACTGAAACCCGGATCGAACTGCGCATCCTGCGGTAAGGCGCCAATGCGACCAAACAAAGCACTGCTGCCGGCCCGGTGGCCCAGCAGTTGTGCCTGGCCGCCAGTAGCAGGTAAATAGCCGCATAGAATACTAAATAACGTGGTTTTACCGGCCCCGTTTGGGCCAATCAGTGCTGCGGTATCACCTTGTTGTAGCTCAAAGCTAACCTGCTGCAATGCCGTTTTGCTGCCAAATTGCTTAGTCAGGCCGTCACAACGAATTAAACTACTCATAATGCTCTCCGCTTAACCGCTAAAGTGGCCAGGGCAAGTAACACCACACTTTGCCCCAGCGGCAGTGCGGCATGTTGCAGTGTTTGCCAGCCGTGCAGCGCTAACAGTTGTATAACCTGGGTGCCAGGCAGGTAGCCAAGTAAAAACAGGAAATCAGGAAAGTAAAAGATAAACCAGCTTAGCAGGCCAAAACACAGGCCAAGACTGACTATTGCCAGACTGACAGCCAGTTTAGCCGTGCGTACCAGGGCTGAAAATACACTCATCAGCGCGGTAAAGGGCAGTAACACCAGTAACAGATTAACAAAAATGACAGCCATGGCATTTAGCATATCTGCCGACAAACCACCGGCACGCCAGGCCGACAATACTAAGGTTGCCAGCAATGTCAGTAGGATCAGGCTGGCTTGTACCAACATCTGGCCGGCAAAGCGGCCCAATACTATGCTACTGCGGCTGCTGCGCAAGCTGAGAAAACGCAAAGTGCCGCGCTCTAAATCACTGCATAATTGATTAGCGGTAAAAAACAGGCTGAACAACGGCAATAACAGCAGACTGAAAAACCAATACACTGCCAGTTCCGGCGTGGGCCAACTGCTTAACTGTTGTAACCCGGCGTTACCAAACAAGCTGCTGATAAGATTTACAAAGCCGCGTGAGGCAATTAAATCGGCTGCCGGCACTATGGCGTAGCGAAACAACAGCGCCCAGATCACGGCAGTAGCCGCCAGCGTCATCAGGCCGGGACGGGTTTGCCATAACCGGCGCAATTCAAAACCAGCATACAACCAACAGTGTTGCAATAACATTAACGGGTTAGACATAACAACTTCCTTAACAGGGCTTATTGAGCGGCGACGATTTTAATCTCCACTTTCCAGCGCGGATCAGCCAGTTTGGCTGCAACTGTGGCGCGGGCCGGCGCATTACCCGGTGCCACCCAGTTGTCCCAGGCCAGATTCATCGCGGCGTAGTCGGCCATGTCAGCTAAATAAATAGTGGCATCGACCAGTTTGCTTTTATCACTGCCACATTGGGCCAGCAAGCTATCAATTTGCGCCAGCACATCCTCGGTTTGCAATGTAGCATCACTGCTGTGCGTATCCGGCACCATACCGGCACAAAAAATTAAACCATTTACTATCACTGCCTCTGAATAGCGGGCGGCAGGTAAAATACGTTGTATCGTCATTGCTTACTCCTTCTTTTGGTAGCGAACAGGCTAACCTGAAGCACAGCAGATAACCAGTCGGAGCAGTCAAAGCAGCTTGTTGTTAAAAAAGACGCGCTGTCAGGATGAGAGCAGCGCGCCAAAGTCGTGGTTGGGATAGAACACGAAACCTTGTTAACTCAAGCTATGGTTAGTTAAACAGATAAAAGGCAGTGGTTTTGCTGCTGCCCACCTCAATTAAATCGTACTGCTGCATCTGTGGTAACAGTTGCTGAATTTGCGTTTCCAGTGCATCCAGCTGTTGCAGGTTGGCGCACATGGCATCGCCACGCTGTTCCAGCAACTGGCTTTTGCTTTGCATCCGAGCTTCTAAATCTTCACCAAAGCGCTCCATGCGCTCACCAAAAGCTTCCATCCGCTGCTCAAAGGTGCCTTCGCCACTGGCCATGGCCTTGCCGATAATAATAAAAATGCTGCCCATCGATTGCGTTACCGCCTGCTCTATCGCCTGCTCAAACTCTGGGCCAAAGGCCTCATCAATACTGTCAAAACGACTACCATAAATAAAAATATCGTCGCCATCTCGTTTAACCACGCCGGCGGCAGAAGCTCGAATTTTATCCATGGCATTTTGCAGTGCCGGGTGTTGCTCCAGCGTGTCGCCGGTTAATTCAGTCAGTACTGAGTTAACCGCATCAGCAGCCAGCACCAGCGCATCTTCTACCAAGGCGACTGTTTCCAATGTTTGGGTACGGATTCCGGCTTGATAATCGCGCAACAACACACGGGTGCTGCTATCGGTTTTTACCGCTTTGCCTTGCAGCCATAATTCACCATTATCGTTAATGCGCCACAACTCAGCGCCGGCATCTTTCATGCTGACATGGGCGCTGCTGATGGCTAAATCTTTATCAAAGTTGACATTACAGCTGGTATTGTCATGCGCCATGACGGCGCTGCTTAAACTGGTTAATACAAAACCACTGGCGATAAGTAAGCTTTTCATTGCTGTTGTCCTTTAGGCTTTTGGCCGCTGTTGATTACGTTCAAGCTATTACAAAGATAATGCCAATTTTTAACTAGCTGTTATTTAACGATATATTTTTAAAATCACTTTAAGCTTCCGGCTTAACTTAGTAATTTTCACTACTTTTTAGTCTGTTTATCAGTACGGTAGCGCAACAGTGTTACCGGTTTTTAATTACTTATTGGAATAAAGAAGAGAGATCCATTCTTTTACCGGCATACATATAGACGGCTAAAATGCCTGCAATTATGGTGTGCAGGGTGTTTTATGCTTTTATCTTCGTTAGTGGCGCAGGCCAGTCCGCTGTCCGAGCAGCAAGTTAATCAGTTGCAGGGCTTAGTCAGCCAGTTAAACCCTATCCAGCAAGCCTGGGTCAGCGGCTATCTGGCAGCCAGTGCCCAGCTAGCGGGGCAAGTTGCTGGCCAGGCCGCACCCGCAGTGGCGCAGGCCAGCGCCAGCCTGACTATTTTATTTGGCTCGCAAACCGGTAATGCCCGTCATGTTGCCGAAGCCTTAGCTAAACAGGCACAGGGTAAAGGCCTGGTGGCGAAAGTAGTGGATATGGCCGATTACAAAACCACTCAGCTGAAGAATGAGCAGTACCTGGTGATTGTGACCTCCACCTATGGCGAAGGTGAACCGCCGGAAAATGCTATTGGCCTGCACAATTTCTTGTTTAGCAAAAAAGCACCGAAATTAGCTGGCCTGAAATATGCCGTGCTGGGCCTGGGCGACACCAGCTATGAATTTTTCTGCAAGACCGCACAAGACTTTGATCAGCGTTTAGCTGAACTGGGCGCGACTTCGGTACTGGCGCGCAGCGATTTAGACGTCGATTATCAGGCCCAGGCTGACAGCTGGAGCAACGAATTGGTTGCTAAGCTGGAACCGGAATTAACCGCTGCTGCCGGTCCTTCGGCACAGGTTATTGCCTGGCCCCGCGTGGATTCGCCGGGTAGTGATGCTACGGCAGGTGCGGTAAGCCAGTACAACAAGCAACAGCCGTTCGCTGCCGAGCTGTACACCAACCAGAAAATTACCGGCCGCGACTCTACTAAAGATGTGCGTCATATTGAAATTTCATTAGCCGGCAGTGGTTTAACTTACCAGCCGGGTGATGCGCTGGGGGTGTACTTCTTAAATGATCCGGCGCTGGTACGCGAGCTGTTGTTATTAACCGCCATAGCGCGCGATACCCCGGTGACCCTTGGCAGCGACAGCCTGACGGTAGAGCAGGCGTTAACCGAACAGCTTGAGCTGACACAGTCGTACCCGGCCTTTGTCGAGAAATATGCCGCCGCCACCAACAATGCCGCATTAGCCGCGCTGGCTGCCGACAAAACTGCACTGCGCGCTTACATTAACGAGCGGCAGATTATCGATATAGTCCGCGACCATCCCGGGCTACTGAGCGCCCAGCAGTTAGTTGATGCGCTGCGTAAGCAGCAACCGCGGCTGTATTCCATAGCTTCAGCTCAGGCCGAAGTGGAAGACGAAGTACATTTAACCGTTGGCGTAGTACGCTATGACGCTTACGGCCAGCCGCATTTAGGTGGTGCATCGGGCTTTTTAGCCGAGCGCTTAAATGAAGGCGATAACGTTAAGGTCTTTATTGAACAGAATAATAATTTCCGCTTACCGGCCAGTGACGATACGCCGGTGATCATGATTGGCCCCGGCACCGGTATAGCGCCGTTTCGCGCCTTTTTACAACAGCGTGATGCCAACGGTGCCAGCGGTAAAAACTGGTTGTTTTTTGGTAACCCGCATTTTACCCAGGACTTTTTATACCAGCTGGAGCTGCAAAGTTACCTCAAGCGTGGCCTGTTAACTAAACTGGATGTGGCCTTTAGCCGTGATCAGGCAGCTAAGGTGTATGTGCAGGACAAGCTGCGCCAACACGGCAGCGAAGTGTGGCAATGGCTGGAGCAAGGCGCCCACCTGTATATTTGTGGTGATGCCAACCGGATGGCCAAAGATGTGCAGCAAGCCTTGCTGGATATAGTGCAACAATATGGCGCTAAAAGCGCTGAACAAGCGCAAGCTTACTTAGACGAATTACGTGTCGCAAAACGTTATCAGAAGGACGTGTATTAATGAGCCAGTATCCAATTAATCCAGATTTAGTGGCACCGGGTGCACTGTCTGATAACGAGCGCTTAAAAGCCGAAAGTCAGCATTTACGCGGTAGCATCGAAGCTGATTTGAAAGATGAGATCACCGGTGGTTTTAACGGTGATAACTTTATGCTGATCCGCTTTCACGGCATGTATCAGCAGGATGATCGCGATATTCGTGCCGAGCGCACCGCGCAAAAACTTGAGCCGCTGCACAATGTCATGCTGCGTGCCCGTATGCCGGGCGGCATTATTACGCCGCAGCAGTGGTTAGCGATTGATAAATTTGCCGGCGACAACACCATGTACGGCAGTATCCGTTTAACCACACGGCAAACCTTTCAGTTTCACGGTGTGTTAAAGCCGCACATTAAGCCGATGCATCAGTTTTTACACAGCATTGGCATTGATTCCATCGCCACCGCCGGTGATGTTAACCGTAACGTGCTGTGTACCTCTAACCCGGTCGAGTCTGAGTTACATCAGCAAGCGTATCAATGGGCAGCGAAAATTAGCGAGCATTTACTGCCGAAAACCCGCGCCTATGCTGAGATCTGGCTGGATGAAGAAAAAGTTGAAACCACCGAAGTCGAACCTATCCTCGGTGATAACTACCTGCCGCGTAAATTTAAAACTGCGGTGGTTATTCCGCCACATAACGATATTGACGTTCACGCCAACGATTTAACCTTTGTCGCGGTAGCCGAAAAAGGCCAGTTGGTCGGCTTTAACGTATTAGTCGGCGGCGGTTTAGCCATGACCTTTGGCGATAACGCCACTTACCCGCGCATGGCGGATGATCTGGGCTATGTTACGCTGGAACATACGTTAAAAGTGGCCGAGCATGTGGTAACGGTACAGCGTGATTACGGCAACCGCTCAAACCGTAAAAATGCCAAGACCAAATACACTATTGACCGCATCGGCCTGGACGCTTTTCGTGCTGAAGTAGAAGCGCGCACCGGTGTGGCTTTTGCGCCAGTGGTGCCATACAGCTTTACCAGCCGCGGCGATCGTATTGGCTGGGTTGAAGGTATAGACGGCAAGCACCACTTAACGTTGTTTATTGAAAATGGCCGGGTGCTGGATTTCCCCGGCAAACCCTTAAAAACCGGTTTGGCGAAAATTGCTGCTGTCCATCAGGGCGATTTGCGCATGACCGCCAACCAAAACCTGATTATTGCCGGCGTGCCGACCACGCAGAAAGCCGAAATTGAGGCTCTTGCCCGCAGCCACGGCTTAATTGATGACGGCCACAGCGAACAGCGTAAAAACTCGATGGCCTGTGTGTCGTTTCCAACCTGCCCGCTGGCGATGGCCGAGGCCGAGCGCTATTTGCCAGAGTTGGTTACTAAGGTAGAAGCCTTACTGGGCAAACACAACGTTGCCGACGAACATATCGTATTGCGCGTTACCGGCTGCCCGAATGGTTGTGGCCGCGCCATGCTGGCCGAGGTGGGTCTGGTGGGCCGTGGCCCGGGTAAATACAACCTGTATCTGGGCGGTAACCGTGAAGGTACCCGTATTCCGCGCCTGCTGCTGGATAACGTCGGCGAAGCAGACATTTTAGCTACACTGGATGGCTTAATTGGCCGCTGGGCGCTTGAGCGTAATAGCAGCAGCGAAGGCTTTGGTGATTTCGTGATAAGGGCCGGTGTAATAGCACCGGTAGTGGTGCCAAAAGATGACTTCCATAGCTAAACAAGTCGCTGTAGTGGCGGATAGCAGCAAGTTTCGCACTATATTGCAGCAGGATAATACCACCCAGCAAGCCTGGCTGGATGAGGCTAATCATATTCTGACCCCACTTAGCGCAGCAGAACGCGTGCGCTGGGCGCTGGATAACCTGCCGTCAAGCCCGATGCTAAGTTCCAGTTTCGGTATTCAGGCAGCGGTGATGCTGCATCTGGTGACGCAGCAGCAGCCGGATATTCCGGTGGTATTAACCGACACCGGTTATTTATTCCCGGAAACCTATCAGTTTATTGACCAGCTGACAGCGCAGTTGCAGCTGAACCTGCAAGTATACCGCGCCGAGCTCAGCCCGGCCTGGCAGGAAGCGCGTTTTGGCCAATTGTGGCAAACGGCTGAAGGTACTAAACAGTACAACCAGTTAAATAAAGTTGAGCCAATGCAACGGGCCTTGCGGGAGCTGAATGTCGGCAGCTGGTTTACCGGCTTGCGCCGCAGCCAAAGCAGCAGCCGCGCCGACAAAGCCATCCTTGAGATTAGCCGCGGCGTGGTAAAAATTCAGCCAATTATCGACTGGAGCAATAAAGACGTGTTTTATTACTTAAAAGAACACGGCTTAAGCTACCACCCGCTATGGGAGCAAGGCTATGTCTCTGTCGGTGACACCCACTCCACGCGTAAA
This sequence comes from Gammaproteobacteria bacterium, assembly GCA_018826295.1. Taxonomy (GTDB): domain Bacteria; phylum Pseudomonadota; class Gammaproteobacteria; order Enterobacterales; family Alteromonadaceae; genus Alishewanella. The sequence goes on along the minus strand of JAHJZX010000035.1, from coordinate 107,507 downwards.
CTGGAACTGGGTATGAGCGAAGAAGACACCCGCTTTAACGGCTTTGGCCGTGAATGCGGCCTGCATATGGACGGTGATGGTATCTAATCCGGGGGATGGAAAAAACCTTGTCACTTTTGCCCGCCCTCTGCCATAGTTTGCTGTAGAAGTGAGAGACTGACGCAGAGTGGTGACGCTATGAAGATAATTGGCACCAGCATAATAATCGGCTGTTTATGTCTGGTGACTTCTGTCGTTGCCGAGCATCTGAACCTCTACACTGAGCACTTTCCGCCTTACAGCTATATTGAAGCCGACAGTATCACCGGGCTCAATACCGAACTGGTGCGGCGCAGTTGTGAAACCGCCGGTCTAAAATGCCAATTTCGGCTGTACCCCTGGTTACGTGCATATGAGGCGGCGACCAAAGATCCCCAAGGCGCCTTATATTCCACCTCGCGCAACGCCTTACGCGAACCGCTGTTTAAATGGGTCGGGCCGCTGGCCCATTCTAAAGCCAGTATGTACCGCTTAAAAAGCCGGCCCGAGATAAACCCCGCTACACTGGACGATGCCAAACAATATGTTATCGCTGTGGCACGTGGTGATGTCTACGAAATGTACTTGCAAAGCCAGGGTTTTGAGCATGGGGTAAACCTGCTGGGCCTGGCGGCTAAATCTGATGCAGTCGCATTGTTTTTACAACATAAAGTTGATTTGCTGATCGCGTCCGAACTTATTTTGCCTGTGTGGCTGGCGCAGTATCAACACGGCCTTGATAGTGTAGAGCCGGTACTGGATTTATCGGTAGTCGGCGCCAATTATCTGGCGTTAAACCCGGCCGTGCCCGATAGCGTTGTGCAAAAATTACAGCAGGCCTTAGATCAGTTGTACGCCAGCGCAGAGTACCGGCAACTGGCCGCCGAATATCTGCAAAGCAACACCAAGCATTAACGCCAGCCCCGTTGAGAAACCCGTAAGCCGCCCCTATCTATAGCCAGGCTGCGTCAGGTTAATATCAATCGTAAAAATTGATTAAACCAATTTGTTTTATTCGTTTTGACAATAAGGTGTAGCGCGTTAAACTGCAGGCGTTGAAACAAGAACTGTTAACTAACCGAAAGGAGCAAGACTATGTCTTCTATTATCAACACTAAAATCAAACCATTTAAAGCCACTGCTTTTCATCAGGGTAAGTTTGTTCCTGTTTCTGATCAGGATTTAGCTGGCAAGTGGTCTGTAGTGGTATTTTACCCAGCTGACTTCACTTTCGTATGTCCAACTGAACTGGGCGATCTGGCTGATTTCTACGCTAAATTCCAGGAAATCGGTGTTGAAGTGTACTCAGTATCTACTGACACTCACTTCACCCACAAAGCCTGGCACGATGCGTCTGAAACCATCAAGAAAATCAACTACCCAATGATCGGTGACCCAACAGGTACTATCACGCGTAACTTCGGTGTAATGATTGAAGAAGAAGGTTTAGCACTGCGCGGTACTTTCGTAATTAACCCAGAAGGCGAAATCAAAGTCGCTGAAATTCACGACTTAGGTATCGGCCGCTCTGCAGCAGAACTGTTCCGTAAAGTACAAGCTGCACAGTATGTAGCTAACCACGACGGCGAAGTATGTCCAGCTAAGTGGACTCCGGGTGAAGCCACTCTGGCTCCTTCACTGGACCTGGTTGGTAAAATCTAACTTTGCTACAAACTGCAGGCAACTGCAGTGCCGGAAGCGGCAAACAGCTCCTCTGTTAAGAAGCTGTTTCCAGCTTCCCCACTGCTAACACCCTTGTTTGCACGGGCTGGTATTGCACCAGCCCGACCTTAGCGGCTGACTTTTTTTCGCACTATCTGAATTATCTAAACCGGAGTCATTATGTTAGATACTAACCTGAAGCAACAATTAAAAACCTATCTGCAGAACCTGAAAACGCAGGTTGAACTGGTGGTATCTTTAGACGATAGCGCCAAGGCCGCAGAAGTAAACGCTCTGGCAAGCGACATTGCCGAACTGTCTGATTTAGTGTCATTGCGCCGCGATGACAATGCCCTGAGCCGTAAACCGGCCATGCTGGTGCGCTCAGTCGCTAACGACACCCACATTACTTTTGCCGGTGTGCCGCTGGGCCATGAATTTACCTCACTGGTACTGGCACTGCTGCATAGTGGTGGCCACCCGATTAAAGTGGAAGCTGACACCATAGAGCAAATCCGCCAGTTACAAGGCAGCTTCGCCTTTGAGACTTATGTGTCGTTGAGCTGCCAAACCTGCCCGGAAGTAGTGCAGGCGCTGAATATCATGTCGGCCATTAACCCGGGCATTACCAACGTGATGATCGATGGCGCTATGTTCCAGCAAGAAGTGGCCGAGAAAAACATTATGGCCGTGCCATCGGTGTACTTAAACGGCGAGCTGTTTTCTCAGGGCGCCATTACGCTGGAAAAAATCATCCAAAAACTGGATGTAAACGCGGAAAAACGCCAGGCCGAAGCACTGAAAAACAAAGCCGATTTTGATGTGTTAGTGGTTGGCGGTGGTCCGGCCGGTGCTGCAGCTTCTATTTACGCTGCCCGTAAAGGTTTAAACACCGGTATCGTAGCCGAGCGCTTTGGTGGACAGGTAGCCGATACCGTCGGCATTGAAAACTTTATCTCGGTGCAATACACCGAGGGGCCAAAACTGGTTAACAGCTTAGAAGCCCATGTGCGTGAATATAACGTCGATATTATGAATAACCAACGCGCGGTTGCGTTGCGTAAAGACGGCAAGGTACAGCTGGAGCTGCAAAACGGTGCCGTGCTTAACAGCAAAACGCTGATTTTAAGCCCGGGCGCACGCTGGAGAGAAATGAACGTGCCCGGCGAGCAGGAATACCGTGGTAAAGGCGTCGCCTACTGCCCGCACTGCGATGGCCCGCTGTTTAAAGGTAAAAAGGTGGCAGTAATTGGTGGCGGTAACTCTGGCATCGAAGCGGCTATCGACTTAGCCGGTATTGTTGAGCACGTTACCGTGCTGGAATTTGCCGCTGAGCTGCGTGCTGATGCGGTACTGGTGAAGAAAGCCAAGTCAATGGGCAATATCACTATTATCACTGAAGCGCAGTCGACCGAAGTGACCGGCGACGGCAGCAAAGTAAACGGCATTAACTACACCGACCGCAAAACCGGTGATAAGCATCATATCGAGCTGGCTGGTATCTTTGTGCAGATAGGCCTGGTGCCAAATACCGAATGGTTACGCGGTGTAGTAGAGTTATCGCCACGTGGTGAAATTATCGTCGACGAGCGCGGCCAAACCTCAATACCTGGCGTATTTGCGGCCGGTGATGCGACTACAGCACCGTACAAACAAATTATTATCGCCATGGGCTCGGGTGCGACAGCGGCGCTGGGTGCCTTTGACTATATGATCCGCAACTAAAGCGCTAACGGTTAATAGCTTTTCGTTTCATCTCCACTCTCTGTTTTGCGGCAACTTCGGTTGCCGCTTTTTTATACCTGCCGTAGCGGGTGATCTGCCGGTACGCCGAGTTTATCCAGCATTTGCCGGTTAATGCTTTTTGGTCGCAGCGGCGGGATCACCAGCGTAGTAATTTGATTTAGCCGGGCCTGTGCCAGTGCCGATAACGGGATAGGCTCGGCCCGGTGCTGCCAAATGGCTAAGTCGGCGGCTTCATACAAGATAACCTGATGGCCTGGCGGGTACCACTGCTGCAAATGCTGACACAGGATGTCAATGTAACTACTGTCGCTTTGCAGCCGTGCCAGGCTAAAATCACCGGCTATCGCCACCTGCCATAAAATCAGATAAGCCGACACATCTACTGTGCGCTGATAAAACAAAAACTGGCTGGCTTCAAACTGCTGGCAGCCTTCAGCTAACGGGTCTATGCCTAAATCGGCATACAAGCAAGCGTCAGCAGCAATTCCCGCCTGCATTTTCGCGCTATAACCCTGTGCCGTTAGCTGGCGTATCGCTTCATGCGGCGGCCAGCTGGCCACACCCGGGTGGCCATAACAGGCCCACACCACGTTCTGGCCAGCGGTGACTGCGGCAATTACGGCATCCAGCATGGCCTGATAACTGTGGCTACGCGGTTGGCCCGGTTGGTAAAACGGCTGCAAATCGACCAGCTTGGGGTTTATTTGCTGTAAAAAACCGGCCAGGTAATGGGTATTGCTATGAAAAAACACCACATCTGCCGCCGCCAGCTGATTACGCGCCAGCTCAGTTAACTGGCTGCCCAGCGTAATACCCAGGCCAATGCAGGTTAAGCGGCCAGCTTCAGACATTGTCAGTCTGGCCGCCCGAGTGCGCCACTTCGACACAATTACGCCCCGCCGCTTTGGCGCGATACAAGGCAGCATCGGCCTGTTGCAGCAGCTTATCAAAATCAGCGTTGCTGCTACTGGCAATGCCAAAGCTGGCGCTCACCATCACGTGCAGCTCGTCCAGTTGCACCGGCGTGGCGGCTATACTGCTGCGGCAAAGCTCGGCAATATGTTTGGCATGCGCCAGGTCGCAGCCGGGTAAAAACAGTGCAAATTCTTCACCGCCCATCCGTGCCAGTATGTCTTGTTTGCGAATGTGCTGCTGGCAGCGCTGTGCTATGGCCTGCAGCACTTTATCGCCGGTGGCGTGGCCGTATTGGTCGTTAATTTGTTTAAATAAATCAATATCAAACACCACCAGGCTGTGCTGGTCTTGCTGGCGGCGGTTTTGCAACTGACGGCTTACGGTTTGGTTAAAATAGCGCCGGTTAAACAAACGGGTTAAAAAGTCGGTAGTAGCCAGGCGGTTTAGTGCCACCCGCTTGCTGTTTAGCACATAAATAACCAGCAGCAGCAAGGTAAGCAAAGCCACAGAAATAAGCCCGGTGCGTACCTTCTCATCGCGCTGCAGTTTACTTTCCAGTTGCAGCAGCTCGTTTTGGCTTTGCAGCAATGCCAGTTTGTTTTCGCTTTCCATAAAATCAGCCTGCGCCAGATAATAGGCCACGCTGCGCTGTTTATATTCGTCGATATAGGCATTTAGCGCGCTAATATGTTGCTTATAGGCCTGGGCAGCCGCCACTGTATCGCCCTGTTTTTCATGCAGTTGGGCTAGCAATAACAGGGCTTGGTTTTCTGTGCGGCTGTCGCGCAACTTAGCGGCCAGTTGTTGTACCTGCTGCAGTTCTGCCAATGCAGCTGGCAATTCATTCAGCTGCAACTGGGCATAACCTAAAAAGTAGCGGCTGCGTAAGATGGCATAAGGAAAGCCGATTTGCTCCAGCTCGGGCAACATGGCTTGCATACTGGCTTTAACCGCCGCCGGGTCGGTATTAATATCCACTTCCGCTTTAAATTGCTGCAGGGTGTGTGCCATTAAAGGCTCCATAGCCTTTTCGCATAGATTTTTCGCATTAGTTGTCAGATCAACAGGGTAAGATTGACGTAACCGCACTAAAGCATGTGTTTGCAACACGGCACTGATACAGAGTTCACGATCTGTTTTTGAAGCTTCAGCAATTAATTTAGCGTAGTTAAGCGCTTTATCGTACACACCAGCACTGATATGAAGTTGAGCAGCAACAGTATAAACATTGGCACGAAGAGTACTGTCGTTAATGTCTCCAACACTTTTTATGGCTTCGTACAAAAAACTATAAGCTTTACCAAACTGCTTGATTGACTCATGCATATTGGCAAGCAATAGGTTTGCTTTCGTATTACTGTCAATAAAAGGACTACTTTTAATTGATTCAGCCAAGCTAATAGCATCGCTGAGCCTGCCTTGAATAGCATACAGATATGCTTTAATGAAAATATACTGATGTTCTTGCTTCAAAGTTAGCGTTATATTTTCTAACTTATCCAAGGTTTGACGGGCATTTGTAGGATCGCTGGTCCGGAGCAATTCTGCTGACCGCAAAATTTGATCTACATCGGCTGTAGTTGTGGAATGTGCATACGCACCAGAAAGCAGTGCGCATGCTACAAAAAGGCTCTTTCCAAAGCCTGTCACGGCAGACTATTTTACTGGGAAGTAAAACATCACCGGGCTAACTGCTTTACCCGTTAGCTTTTCTACCTGAGCTTTATCACCTGATAACACCGCTTCTACTTCGTGTTTTTGCAGGCCGTAGTTTTGCAGCGCTTGCGCCGGCGCGGTCGCGTATTCCTGCTGTAACTTAGGATTGGTGGCTAATTCTTCAATAAACTTGCTTAAACCTGACATAGCGACTCCGTCTCTGCTTAATAATATTGTTATTCCGTTATGCGGTGCGCACTTAGCGCTGCGCAGTACTTTAGTGTAAATAACTGCGGCTGACAACAGGCGGCCAGACTATTGCTCTAATGCAACCAGCGCATAAGCATATAAGCTGGCGCATTAATTCCTTTTAGTTATATGTGAGCGTAATTAACTATTTTATAAAAGCCATGCAGACGGCTATTCTGCCAACCTGAAATCTTTGTAGCAACCTGATAGCCGGAGCTGGTGTGCAGTATTTACCTTTATTTGTAAAGTTAACCGATAAAGCGGTGCTGATTGTCGGCGGCGGCTCGGTAGCACTGCGCAAAGCCGGTACTCTGCTAAGCGCCGGTGCCAAATTAACAGTAGTGGCGCCCGAGTTTGCCGCTGAGTTTGTGCAGTGGCAGCAACAAGGTAAGGCCGAATTAATTACTGGCTACTTTAGCCCTGCGCTACTGGATGGCAAGTTACTGGTCATTGCCGCCACCGACGATGATGAAGTTAACACCGCAGTTTATACAGCAGCCACAGCACGCAATATGCTGGTGAACACGGTAGATGATCAGCCTAAATGCGGTTTTATTTTCCCGTCGATAATCGATCGCAGCCCGATTTTAATTGCCATATCCAGCTTTGGTACTGCGCCGGTGCTGGCAAGGCGCTTACGCGAAAAGCTCGAAGCCTTATTGCCGCAGCATTTGGGGCCTTTGGCCGAATTAGTCGGCCGCTTTCGCAGCCAGGTAAAAGCGAAAATAAGCGGCTTTGCGGCGCGGCGCCAGTTTTGGGAAAAAGTGTTTGATTCAGACGTCGTGCGTGACGTGCAGGCGAATCAGTTACCGCAGGCAGAACAGCGCCTGGCGCAGTTACTGGACCAGCCGCAGACACAAGCCGGTGAAGTTTATGTGGTGGGTGCCGGCCCCGGCGATCCGGAGCTGTTGACGTTAAAAGCGCTGCAGCTGATGCAACAAGCCGATGTGGTGGTGTATGACTACCTGGTGTCAGCACCGATTATGGAGTTAGTGCGCCGTGACGCCGAGCGCATTTGCGTGGGTAAAAAAGCCGGCGACCACTCGGTACCACAGCAGGACACCAACCAGTTACTGATTGATTTAGCGCTGGCCGGCAAGAAAGTTTGCCGCTTAAAAGGCGGTGACCCGTTTATTTTTGGCCGCGGCGGCGAGGAAATTCAGGCACTGTTACCGCATGACATTGCGTTTCAGGTGGTGCCTGGCGTGACCGCTGCAGCCGGTTGTGCGGCCTATGCCGGCATACCGCTGACACACCGTGACTATGCTCAGAGTGTGCAGTTTGTTACCGGGCATTGCCGGCCGGATGGCGTCGAGCCCGATTGGCACAGCATGAGCAGAGCCAACCAGACACTGGTCATTTATATGGGCCTGATGAAAGCCGGCCATATTCAGCAACAGTTGCTGGCCGCCGGACGCAGTGCAAACACGCCAGTGGCCATTATTGAAAACGGCACCCGGCCAGAGCAGCGCATTGTCAGTGGCAGCTTGCAACAACTGGCCGATTTGGTGGCACAACAGCAAATCAGCTCACCGGCCTTGCTGGTGATAGGCGAAGTGGTAGCACTTCAACAAGATTTACATTGGTTTGGTCAAAAGCCGCAAGCGGCGGTATTTGGCCAGACTCTGACCCGGATGGCATGAGGAACAAGAAATGTCTGAGTTAGCAGGTGCCTTGTCGCACTTACAGCAGTTGGAAGCCGAGAGCATCCATATTTTCCGTGAAGTAGCGGCCGAATTTAAAAAGCCGGTAATGCTGTATTCGATTGGCAAAGACTCGTCGGTACTGCTGCATCTGGCGCGTAAAGCCTTCGCGCCGGGTAAAATCCCGTTTCCGCTGTTGCATGTTGATACCGACTGGAAATTCCGCGAGATGATCGAGTTTCGTGACCGCTTAGCCAAAGAGTACAACTTTGAGCTGCTGGTGCATAAAAACCCGGAAGGCTTAGCGATGAATATAAACCCCTTTGTACATGGCAGTGCCAAGCACACTGATGTGATGAAAACCCAGGGCTTAAAACAGGCGCTGAATAAGTACGGCTTTGATGCTGCCTTTGGTGGCGCCCGCCGTGATGAAGAGAAATCGCGCGCCAAAGAGCGGGTGTATTCGTTTCGCGATAAGCACCACCGCTGGGATCCGAAAAACCAGCGCCCCGAGCTGTGGAATATTTACAACGGTGCCATTAATGAGGGCGAAAGCATCCGGGTGTTTCCGCTGTCAAACTGGACCGAGCTGGATATCTGGCTTTACATCCTGCAGGAAAATATCGACATAGTGCCACTGTACCTGGCCAAGCCACGCCCGGTTGTTGAGCGCAGCGGCACCCTGATAATGGTAGATGATGAGCGTATGCCACTGGAGCCGGGCGAAGTACCGCAAATGAAATCGGTACGTTTCAGAACACTGGGCTGTTACCCGCTAACCGGTGCCATTGAATCCAGCGCCGACACGCTGGAAGGCATAGTGGAAGAGATGCTGCGCGCCCGCACGTCGGAACGGCAGGGCCGGGTGATTGACCAGGACCAATCCGGTATGGAATTGAAAAAACGCGAGGGGTACTTCTGATGTCTGTAGTAAATTTAGCCTCTGTTACCTCGTTAAACGAGCAGTTAAACAGTCTGGGTATTCGTGGTTACTTGCAGCAGCATCAGGACAAAGGCCTGCTGCGGGTTCTGACCTGCGGCAGCGTGGATGATGGCAAAAGCACCTTAATCGGCCGCCTGCTGCACGACAGCCAACAACTGTATGATGATCAGCTGGATGCGCTAAAACGCGACCATAAAGGCCGTAACAGCGAAGGCGAGTTAGAGCTGGCAATGCTGGTTGACGGCTTACAGGCCGAGCGCGAGCAGGGTATTACCATTGATGTGGCATACCGCTATTTTTCGACTACCGAGCGCAAGTTTATTCTGGCCGATACACCGGGCCACGAGCAATACACCCGTAATATGGCCACCGGTGCTTCTACCTCAGATGTGGCGATACTGCTGATTGACGCCCGCTATGGCGTGCAAACCCAAACCCGCCGTCACAGCTTTATCTGTGCTTTGCTGGGTATTAAGCACTTAATTGTTGCTGTAAATAAGATGGATATTGTCGGCTACAGCCAGCAAACCTACAACGCCATAGTACAGGACGTGCAGGCGCTGATGGCACAATTGCAGGTGCCAACGGTAGATGTGATACCGATCAGCGCCTTAAAAGGCGAAAACATTTTAACCTTGTCGGCCAATATGCCCTGGTACAGCGGCACCGCCTTGCTACCACGACTGGAAACCCTGCCAATACCACAACGTGGCGGCGCAGCGACGCGTTTTCCGGTGCAGTATGTAAACCGGCCAGATCTGGATTTTCGCGGTTTTGCCGGCACCCTGGTGAGCGGCCGTTTAGCGGTAGGTCAGGCGGTAACGGCTTATCCGTCCGGTAAAAAAAGTACTATTAAGCAAATTGTTACCTTTGCCGGCGAGCAGCCATCTGCTGTAGCCGGTGAAGCCATAACGCTGACGCTGAATGATGAAATCGATATCAGCCGTGGCGACTGGCTGGTGCCGTCAGAAGACAGCGTAAACCTGACTAACCGGGCACTGGCTTATGTGGTGTGGTTTAACGATCAGCCACTGCAAACCGGCCGCTTGTACGATTTAAAACTGGCGACGCGCAAAAGCAGTGTCAGCATTAACCGGCTGAACCACAAAGTTAATGTGAATACCCTGGCGCAGGAAACGGCTGAGCAGGTGGCAATGAATGATATTGCCCTGGTCGAGCTGGAACTGACCGAGACACTGCCGCTGGATACCTTCCGCAACCAGCCTGGTACCGGTAACTTTGTGTTGATCGACCGCTTAACCAACGCCACTGTTGCTGCCGGTTTAATTCAGAATGTTTTGGCTGAAGAAAAAGCCGCCAGCGGCGATATCAGTGCCTTTGAACTGGAATTAAATGCGCTGATCCGTAAGCATTTTCCGCACTGGGGCGCGCGCGATGTGCGCGAGCTGTTTAACGCCGAACTGTTTAACACCGAAATGGTTAAGGCTGCGCAGTAATGCTGTATCAGCAGTATGGCGTAGTGGCGCTGTTACTGGCGCTGGTGGCGGGGCTGATTTTCAGCAAACGCTCGCCAGCGCTATGGTTTGGCGGTGCCCTGTTGCTCAGCTATCTGATTGGTTGGCTGCCGCTTGAGCGCGCCTTGCAAAACTTCGCCAATCCGTCGCTTATTACGCTATTACTGCTGCTATTGGTATCCATTGGCATTGAAAAATCGCAACTGGTTAGCTGGTTAAGCCGCGGCTTTCAGGGCAAACATCTGGGTTCAGTAATCACCCGCCTAAGCTTGTCCAGCGCGCTGATGTCGGCTTTTATTAACAACACGGCAGTGGTATCTACGCTGATGTCGTCGCTCAGGCATCACAACCATTTTGCTGCGTCTAAGTTGCTGTTGCCGTTGTCGTACAGCGCTATTTTAGGCGGCATGCTAACGTTAATCGGCACCTCAACCAACCTTATTGTGAATGGTTTTGTCGAACAAAGCGGTGAACCGCTGCTGGGGTTCTTTGACTTTACCTTGCTGGGTGCGCTGGTGCTAACAGCCGGCATAGTCGTGTTGATCATTGGCAGCCGATGGTTGCCAGACAATAGCAAAGACGCCGGCCAAAGCACGCCCTATTATTTAACCGCCCATGTTCGCGACGACAGCCAGTTAATTGGTAAAACGGTCGAACAAAACCAACTGCGCGAGCTACAAGCGCTGTTTTTGGCTGAAATTCAGCGCGGTAGCGAGCATATTTGCCCGGTCACGCCGGATACGCTGATTAAAGCCGGTGACGAACTACGCTTTGTCGGCGATTTGGAAGCAGTGTCACGGCTGCAGCAATTTCCTGGCTTAGAGCTGCTGCGTCAGGATCAGCAACAGGGCGAACTGCTGGAAGCGGTGATCAGTTACAGCTCGCGTCTGGTGGGCAAAAGTTTAAAACAACTGCGCTTTCGCCATGAATACGATGCGGTAGTTATTGCCGTACGCCGCGGCCATGAACGCCTGCAGGGTGGCCTGGGTGACTTGATACTACACGCCGGCGATGTGCTGATTTTATCGGTAGGTAAGCATTTCCCCGGCCAGCATCAGCTTAGCCAGGAGTTTATCTACGTTAATGGTTTGGCTATTTCTACGCCACTGGCAAAAAACCGCAGCCATTGGGTATTACTCGGCTTTGCTACCGCACTGGCCCTGTCGATTGCCGACATAGCCCCACTGATTAAAAGCCTGCCGTTATTGTTGCTGGCCTATGTCGCTGCCGGCGCCGTGACGGTAAATGAAATTAAAAACCGCTTCCCGCTGGAATTGTGGTTAATTGTCGGTTCGGCTATAGGTTTAGCCCAACTGATGATCGAAACTGGCGTAGCCGGCCAGATTGCCGATGGCCTGATCCTGCTGGTTGATGGCAGCGGCGCTTATGGCGCTTTAATCGCGGTTTTTGTCGCGACCTGGCTGTTTACCGAGCTGGTAACCAACAATGCCGCGGCCGCGTTAACCTTTCCTATCGCCTATGCCATAGCACAAAATCTGGGCGTCGATCCGGTACCGTTTTTTATGGCGGTGGCCTTTGGCGCTTCGGCCAGCTTTATTTCGCCCTTTGGTTATCAAACTAACCTGATGGTGTATTCGGCCGGCAATTACCAGTTGCGCGACTATATTCGCCTCGGTGTGCCTATGGCGCTGGTATATTCATCCGTAGTGTTGGTATTTTTACCGTTGATTTATCCGTTTTAAGTGAAGCAGACTAATGACCCATAACGATATTAAGTGGCAACAGCACGACGTAAACGCTGCGCAGCGCGAAGCCTTATTTGGCCACCAAAGTGCGGTGATCTGGTTTACCGGTTTATCCGGCTCGGGCAAGTCGACTGTTGCCAATGCATTGGAGCAGGCGCTGGTTGCGCAAGGCAAGCATACATACTTGCTGGATGGTGACAATGTGCGCCATGGCTTGTGCGCCGATTTAGGTTTTAGTGCCGAGGACAGAACAGAAAATCTGCGCCGGGTAGGCGCTGTGGCAGGCCTGATGGTAGACGCCGGTTTGCTGGTATTAAGCGCCTTCATTTCGCCGTACCGTAATCAGCGCGAGCTGGTAAAAAGCTTTATTGCACCGGGCAAATTTATTGAAGTGCATATCGCCACTCCGCTGGAAGTGTGCGAGCAGCGTGATGTTAAAGGCCTGTACAAAAAAGCCCGTGCCGGCCAAATCAGCCAGTTTACCGGTATTTCTGATCCGTACGAAGCGCCGGAGCACGCCGATTTAGTTCTGGATACCTCAGTCATGTCGCTGCAAGATAGCGTGCAGCAATTGCTGGCCTTGCTGAAAAAAAGGCAGATTATTAGCTAATACGGCAACGCAGCGACAAGGTGTACTTTCGCAGCAGCGGCAGGGATGCCGCGCAGGCTGAGAGGGCACAGGGATGTGCTCCTTGAAGGCGGCGAAGAAAGTATTGCCTTGTCGCTGAGTTTACACCTGGCTGAAAACTACGACAGCCAACAGCACACGGGGACGTTGTAAATACATCCATGTAAACTCCTCTCCAGCATCCATGCTGGAGACGCCCCGCTTAGCTGTTAGCTGTCTTCGCTTGGGATACCGGTGTAACATCAAATAAAATAAAAGGACATCTGCATGAATTATTTGCCGGCCATTATCGATATCGCCGAACAAGCCGGTCAGGCCATCCTGGCGGTATATCAGCAAGACAACGCGGCCTTTAATATCACCGGCAAAGCTGATGATTCACCGCTGACAGCTGCCGATTTAGCGGCACACAAGTTAATTGTTCAGGCGTTAACGGCACTGACACCGGAGCTACCGATACTGTCTGAAGAGGCGGCGGATATCAGCTGGCATATTCGCCAGCAGTGGCAACGGTACTGGCTGGTAGACCCGCTGGATGGCACCAAGGAGTTTATTAAACGCAACGGTGAATTTACCGTGAATATCGCGCTGATTGATAACGGTGAGCCGGTGCTGGGCGTTATCCATGCGCCGGTGCTGGGCAAAACATACTCTGCTGCCAAAGGTGCAGGTGCCTTTGTCAAAGCCACCGGCCAAACACACGCCATTCAGGTGGCTAAACCCGGCGCGACAATTCGCGTAGTCGGCAGCCGCAGCCACCCCAGCCCGGATCTGGCCGGTTATCTGGCGCAATTTGCCCAACACGAAATGGTGCCGGTAGGCAGTTCACTGAAATTTTGCCTGGTGGCTGAAGGCAGCGCTGATGTCTATCCGCGCTTTGGCCCAACCATGCAGTGGGACACCGGTGCCGGTCATATTATCGCCACAGAAGCCGGTGCCACGGTAAGCTTTGACGGTATCGCCAGCCAGGTGTATCAGCGCGAAAACCTGCGCAACCCCAACTTTATCGTGTCTGCGCTAACGCCGTAAAACGCCACTGAGTTAGCGACTAACCGGGCAAATTTGGTTACACTAAACGCAACAAAAGTAGGTGAATTATGCGTTTAGATAAATTTATATGTGACTGTACCGGCCTGACCCGTAGCCAGGCCGGAAAACTGGTGCGCCAGGGCCTGGTAACGCTAAATGGCGACCCGGTAAAACAAGCTGCTCTGCAGGTAAAAGACAGCGATGTGGTATGCCTGGACGACGAGCAACTGCAGCTGGTTGGCCTGCGCTACTTTATGCTGCACAAGCCGGACGGTTATATTTGCTCGACTGACGACCCGGATCACCCGACAGTGTTTACCCTAATGGACGAGCCGCTAATTGAACGGCTGCACACTGTGGGCCGGCTCGATTTAGACACCACAGGCTTAGTGCTGATAACCGACGATGGCCAATGGTCACACCGCATTAGCAGCCCGAAGCATCATGTCGCCAAAACCTACCGCGTCTGGACCGCCGATCCGATCCCACATGCGGCTATCGCGCAATTTGCGGATGGCATTATGCTGCGCAATGAAAAAAACGCTACCTTACCGGCAGAACTGGAAATCATCAGTGACACCGAGGCTTTGCTGACGATCCATGAAGGCCGTTATCATCAGGTAAAACGCATGTTTGCCGCCATTGGTAACAAGGTAGAGCGGCTGCACCGCGAAAAAATCGGCGGCCTGCAATTGCCGGATGATTTAGCCGAAGGCGAATACCGCCTGTTAACGCCGGCACAATTAGCCCTGCTAAAAGGCTGACGGCAATGCGTCTTTTACTCACGTGTCTGATGTTGTTCAGTGTGGCAATAGCTGCAGAGGAAAAGCCATGGCGGCTATATAAAGCAGTTGCTGAAACCCAGGTAGAATATCGTCACAATGCCGATAAGCTGCTGCAAGTTAAAGCCCAGACCGAAGTTAAGGCTACGGCAGGCGCATTTTTACACCTGCTGGAAGATACCGCCAATATTACCAACTGGGCAGCCAATACCGAAAAAGCTGAGTTGCTGGGCCAGCCGGAAGCCAAAACGCACTTAGTACACACTTATTTCAGCGCGATGTGGCCGGTGTCGAAGCGGGATATGGTAACGCAGTCAGTATGGCAGCAAGATGCCAGCAGCGGTGTGTTAACTATGGTGGTTAGCGATATGGGCCAGCATTTCCCGGCGGTAAAAGGCTATGTGCGCATGCAGCAGGTGCAGGCAAGGTGGACCTTGACGCCGTTACCAGATGGTCGGATGAAGATTGAGTACCAGGGCCAGGCCGATGCGGCCGGTAAACTGCCACACTTTATTGGTGATAAGGTGGCTTTAAAATCTTTATTTAAAACCTTTCTGCAGTTACAGCAGGTATTGCCGATGTATCCGCAATCCTATCCGGGCTTAGTGTAATTACGCCGTTTACTTAAACAAAGCCGGCATCACAGCGCCGGCTTTATTGGATTTTTTTCTGTAACAGCGTGCTAGTTAAAATTTAACCAAATCGCCCTTCAGCGCCACACCAGCCATAATATTACCGGCACCACACTGATACTCAGTAGCACTGCTGAACTCGTTGTTTTTGTAGTTAGAGCGGATATTTACCACAGCATCATAGCCGCGCTTTTTTGCCGCTTCCTGCAATGCTTTTATTGCTGACAGCAGCACCCACTGACAGGCTTCATCGTCTGATTTACCAACAGCGTTGGTTTTTTTATTAGTGCCAATCTCGCCCCAGTTACTCGTTACCTTAGCATGGCTTTGGCCGGCAAAATAAAACGGCACATCAAGTAATGCCTGTTTGGCTTTGTCGGTACCGATAATACTTTCCAGTGGTAGTGTCAGCACGTCGTTACGGGCCTGAGCGGCACCACTGATTACTGCGGCAGATAGCGCCAGTAGGGTGATCATTTTATTCATCGAAATATCCTTGTTGGTTAAAAATCCATGCCAGTGCCACGCCAAAGCTGGCGTTATGCTGGCGTTGTAGTAAAGGGCTATCGGCAAAACTGACGCCCTGCAGGTTGTCGTAACGGACAAAAGCCCCCAGCCACCAGCGTTTGTGCTGCCAGCTAATGCCATTGGACCAGCGCCAGCCAGCATAACCGGCCTGCGCCCTGTACTCTTGCCGTGTCGCCGTAGCATATGCCGGCGCTACGCCATATAAGTACTGATGGTATTCTTTATCGCTCCAGTTTAACGCTAACTGACTGGTCCACTGCAGACTGTTGGCTAGCTTTTGCCGCCAATGCAGTTGTGGTTCCAGCCGCCAGCCGACATCGTGCCATTGCCGCAGATCAGTGGCGATGGCTTTACGCAGTGGCAGGCGCAGCAATAACTGCTGCCGGTCATTGTTTAACAGCTGATAATCCGCCGTCGGGCCAATTTCGGTGAGCCACAGCAGATCCGGCATATCCCGACGGGCCTGGTTGTCGTCACTGTTTACCGGCAATGCCGCAGCCAGGCTTAAATTGAGCGACAGCTTACCAGCGCTGAATAACTGGCCCAACGCTTCGGAACGGGTTAATTTAACCTTGTCACTGCGATAGGTAAAGTAAGGGAATGGTAACAAATAGTGTTGCTGCCCGGCAGCGCCGGGATAATCTGGCAATTGGCTGTAAGCCAAACCAACACCCAATTGCCAGG
The DNA here is from genome assembly GCA_018826295.1 of Gammaproteobacteria bacterium. Lineage (GTDB taxonomy): Bacteria > Pseudomonadota > Gammaproteobacteria > Enterobacterales > Alteromonadaceae > Alishewanella. The sequence goes on along the minus strand of JAHJZX010000035.1, from coordinate 91,211 downwards.
CTGCGTCCTCTGCATTGGCCTGCCAGGGTGCCAGCATAAAACACACCACTATAATGCCCAAGCAACGCATTTAGCCGCGCCACCGTTTAAAGATCAGTGAAGTATTAATGCCACCAAAAGCAAAGTTGTTACTCATCACATAGTCGGTATCCAGCTCACGGCCATTGTCACGGATATAGTCCAGTTCAGCGCAGGCTGGGTCGATTTGCTGCAGATTTAGCGTCGGGGCAAACCAGTTATCGCGTTGCATCATAATGCTGGCCCAGCTTTCAATAGCGCCACAGGCACCCAGCGTATGGCCCAGATAGCTTTTTAACGAGCTGATAGGCTGTTTGCTGCCAAACACCCGCGCCGTTGCCTGGCTTTCGGCGATATCGCCACGGTCGGTTGAGGTACCATGAGCATTGACATAACCAATAGCGGATGCCGCTAAGTCAGCATCCTGCAGTGCCAGCCGCATTGCGGTTTCCATTGTGCTGTCGGTCGGTTGAGTGACATGTACACCATCAGAGTTAGTACCATAGCCAACGACTTCGGCGTAAATAGTGGCGCCACGTGCCAAGGCGTGTTCCAGCTGTTCCAGAATTAATGTGCCGGCACCTTCGCCGATAACCAAACCATCGCGGTTGGCGTCAAAAGGTCTTGGCGTCAGCTTTGGCGTGCTGTTTTTCGTGCTGGTGGCGTACAGGGTGTCGAATACTGCTGCCTCGGTGGGGCACAGCTCTTCGGCGCCGCCGGCCACCATCAGCACTTGCTTACCATACTTTATCGCTTCGTACGCATAACCAATACCTTGTGAGCCAGAAGTGCAGGCTGAACTGGTGGTATGCACCCGGCCTTTAATGCCAAAAAATACCCCGACATTGACGGCCGTAGTGTGGCCCATCATCTGGATATAACTGGTGGCGGTAACGCCGGTCATATCACCGGTAGCCATCATACGGCCAAACGCCAGTACCGGCTCAGTGCTGCCGGTAGACGAGCCATAAGCAATACCGCAGCGGCCGTCTGTCAGCGCCGGATGCCCCAGCAAACCGGCGTCCTGCAAGGCCAGTTCTGTGGCGCGGGTAGCCATTAAAGACACCCGGCCCATTGACCGGATTAACTTGCGCGGATAGTGTGCCGGCTTAACAAAATCAATTACCGGTGCCGCCAGCCGGGTACTCATGTTGCTGTACAGATCCCACTCTGGCATCACCGTTACCGCATTTTGGCCCTGCTGCAGTGCCTGCTTAAACTGAGGCCAGTTATCGCCCAGTGCGGTAACAACTGACATGCCGGTTACAACGACCCGCTGCATCAGACTAACCCGCCATTGACCGAGATAACCTGGCGCGTAATGTAGCCAGCCGGTTCGGAACATAAAAATGCCACGGTGGCAGCCACTTCTGCTGCGCTACCGGCGCGGCGTAGCGGGATCATTTTTAGCAGCTCTTCCTGCGCCACGTCTTGCAGCATATCGGTATCAATTAACCCCGGCGCCACGCAGTTAACGGTAATTTTGCGTTTCGCCAGTTCCAGTGCCAGCGCTTTGGTGGCACCAATTAAACCGGCTTTGGACGCACTGTAATTCACCTGGCCGCGGTTGCCGGCAATGCCCGATACTGAGGCAATAGTGACAATGCGACCGCCGCCGCGCAGCTGGATCATCGGCATTACCAGCGGTTGCAATACATTGTAAAAGCCGTCCAGATTAGTGTGGATCACGCTGTCCCAATCGTCTTCTGTCAGTGCCGGAAAAGCACCGTCACGGGTGATGCCGGCATTACATACCGCACCATAATAAGCACCATGGCTGGCGATATCCTGCTCCAATGCCGCCCGCGCAGCCGCGCGATCAGCCACGTCAAACTGTAACAGGCTGGCATGACAGCCCAGAGCCTGGATCTCAGCCACAACCGCCTCAGCGCTGCTGCGATCACTGCGGCAATGCACAGCAATAGCAAAGCCATCTTTGGCCAGTTGCAACGCTATCGCTTTACCAATACCACGGCCAGAACCGGTGACTAATACTCGTTTCATCGTTACTCCGTTAACCAGATCCGGTAATCTTCCGGTTCAAATACATTAAGTTTGGCGTTTACCAGCACCTCGCCGCGCTGCGCAATCTGGCAATCAAAAACGCTTAGGCCTGATTCATCCATCACCACCTTAGTGGCGCTGATACTAAGCTCGGCCCCTTCAGCAAAGGCCGGCACTTGCGGCTGATATTTACGGCAGCCAAGCAAAAACCCCAGCCGCACGCTGTCACCTGCCGCCAGCTTGTGTGCTCCGGCATAGGCGGCAACGGTTTGCGCCATGTACTCAATACCGACATAGGCCGGTACTGAACGGCTGGCAGCATCAAAAAATGCGCTGTCGGCACCGATATTAACTTTGCATACGGCATGCTCGGCACCGGCTTCGATAAACTCATCAAGCAGGATCATCGGCTGCGCATGCGGCAATACCTGCTCTATCGGATAACCCGTTATCATGCTGTGGTCCCTAAAATTACTGCAACGTTATTACCACCAAAGGCGAAAGAGCTGGATAAACAATAACGTACCTGTTGTTGCTGCCCCTGTTGCACCAGCTTAAGTTGTGGTAGCTGCGGGTCAGCTGCGTTATCCCAACAATGCGGGATCAAATAATGTTGTGGATTATAGTCTGACAGCATCAGCCAGCAAAGCGCCGCTTCAAGTGCGCCGGCGGCACCTAGTGTGTGGCCGGTCATACCCTTGCTGGAACTGGCGGCCACCTGCTGCAAGCCCAGCGTCGCCACAGCGGTACTTTCCATGCTGTCGTTAAGCGCTGTCGCTGTGCCATGCAAATTAATATAGTCCAGCTGCTGCGGGTTAATACCGGCGCTGTGGCAGGCCTGATTAATGGCCGCTATCGCCCCCAGCCCCTGCGGCTGTGGTGCCGACATATGGTGAGCATCGCTGCTGGCACCACCGCCGAGCAAAGCAATGCCACTATTACCACGTTGCATAACAAATAAGGCGGCCGCTTCGCCAATATTGATGCCATCGCGATTGGCGCTAAAGGGCTGACACAAGCCGGCAGATACCGCTTCCAGTGCCGAAAAACCACGCAGCGTCAGCTGACATAGTGAGTCTACACCCCCCACGATCACTGCATCTGCCAGGCCGGCTTGCAGCAGGCTATGTGCACTAAGCAGCGCCCGGGCACTGGACGAGCAGGCAGTGGAAATAGCATAGGCCGGCCCGCTGACACCGGCCAGCCAGCTGATAAACTCGGCCGGTGCCACCATCTCCTGCATCTGATAATCAAAGCCCGCAGCAAACTGTTGTTGTTGCATCTGCACCGCCAGCGCTTGCTCACCTTCAGCAATACCTGAAGTGCTACTGCCAATAATAACGCCAATACGCTCAGCACCGAATTGGCTTTGCAAAGCGGCGACCTCACTGGCAATCTGATTAAAGGCTAAAGCAGCCAGCTGATTGTTACGGCTGCGATACTGCGCAGGCCAGCTGCTGGTATCCGGTAGTGCTGCCCTGACCTCACCGACAATGACACTCTGGCCTGCGGCCAGTAAATCTGTGCGCGGTTGCATACCGGCGCGACTGGCGGCGACGGTATTGTGCCAAACTTCGCTTTTGCTGTTGCCTAAAGCGCAGCATAGGCCAAGCGCAGTTAAGCTGCTAAAAGTGGTCATAACAGTTCCTGCTGTAATGTGGTGATCTGTAACTGATAGCCAGTGCTGCTAAGCCCGATCTGACTGCCCGGCTGCAATAGGCCAGCCTGCGTTATGCTCAGCAATACCGAGCCATCGCTACGTAACAACCTACGTACACCGTCTTGCTGGCTCAGGCTAAGCTGCTGCAAACGGCCTACCAGAAATGACGGCTGCAGCAGGGCCAGCTGCATTTCAGCCAGCAAACGGCGGGCAAACTGCGGCTGATTAAACGGCGGCATACCCGTTACGTTTAGCTGATGGCCGCGGCTATACTGCAAACGCCATATTTCATGCCCCAACGGCGACAAAGCCACCAGTAGGTAACCATCGGCCTGTAGCAACACCGTCAGTAAAAATTGCTGCTGCCGCTCGCCGTCTTGCCAGTGCAGCTGTTGCACCAGTTGCTGGGGCGCACCAGGCCAGCTGTCCAGTAACTGAAAATGACCCGCATCCAGCGCCACCCAGCCCGCCGCTGGCGGCAAGCGCCATTGCTGGCAACCACTTAGCAGCAACAGGCAAATTGCCAGTATTACTCTGCGTCCAGACATAATTCCCTTAACACATTTAAGCGCCGCTCCGGCTCTGCCACATAAGGGTTGGCCTGATCCCAGGCATAACCGGCCAGTATTGAGCTGATCATCGCCGTGACTTTGGCCTGGCGCTGGCGGCTAAAAATCACATCCTGAAAGCGGCCGTCATACCAGGCAGTGACAAAAATCCGGAAGGTGTCGATGCCCCGGCGCAGGGGCTTGCTGTACTCGGTTTCCCAGTCTGGCTGCTCACCGTTAAGCTGACGCAGCACCAGCGGTACCGCCATCGCCGCTGAGCGCAGTGCTATAGTGACACCGGATGAAAACACCGGGTCAAGAAATTCGCCGGCATTGCCCAATAAGGCAAAGCGATTACCGTACAAAGTACGTACATTGGCGGCATAGCCAGTTAAACTTTGCGCCTCGTTAATCGGTTCAGCCTGTGCCAGCAACTGTGCCAACTCTGGTGTTTGCTGCACATGTTGCCACAAGTTGTCCGCCGCACTTTGGCTGGCATCAAAGCGCTGTTGTTTACCCACTACGCCCAGGCTGGCTGTGCCATCGCTAAATGGGATCAACCAAAACCAGACATCCGCCAGACTGGAATGCACGGTGATCAGAATTTTATTGCGATCAAAGCGCGGATCAGTGATGTTGTCGCGGATGTGACAAAAGCTGGCCTGCCGCACCGGAAAATCGGAGGCTTGCTCCAGTTGCAACAGTTTTGGTAACACACGACCAAAGCCGCTAGCGTCCAGCACAAAACCGGCACTAAGCTGATACTGCCGGCCGTTATCATCGCTGACATTCAGCAAAGCCTGCGCCGCGCCGGATACATCCACCTGCTCTACCGTCACACCGTAGCGAATTTGCAGGCCTTGTTCAGCTGCAGCATCGGCCAGTATTTTATCAAAGGCAGCCCGTTTTACCTGAAAAGTAGTACCGGGGCCAGGGCTGAATTTATCAGTAAAATCAAAGGCTGTACGAAAATCATGCTTTAAAAAGGCGGCACCGTTTTTAAACTGAAAGCCATGCGCAGCCGCCTGTTGTTGCAGTGCGGTTTCCAGCCCGGCGTCTGCCAGAAACTGCATGCAATGCGGTAACAGGCTTTCACCGATACTAAAACGCGGAAAATGCTGTTTTTCGACACACAACACTGTTTTACCGGCCTTACTTAACATGGCACCGGCACAGGCACCGGCAGGCCCGGCACCAATTATCACGACATCAAAGTGTTCCACCAGAACCAGACTCCTTGTGGCTTAACAGGGTTAATAATGGCGCTAATAATGCCGATAGCGCCACGCCGGAAAATACCGTAAAACCAAAGCTGGCAACTGCCGGCGTCTGGCTGAAACTTAACATACCAAAGGCCATGCAACTGGTGGCCGCTGATAACGTCACAGCTTGCAGCACTTCGGTTTTGCGCAGGGTAGAGGTATAAAACACGGCGTAGTCCAGTGCCAGCGCCAGCACTAAAATTGCCGCGACCAAATTAAACACATTTAGCTGCTGTTGCCGCCATAAACTGAAACACAGCGCAGCCCCTATCGCCAGCGTTAGCAGCAGGGCGCTGGCCAGTGCAGCCTGAATACCGCGGCGCCAGCTTAGCACTACAATACTTAGCAGCAGTGCCAATGCCAGCCAGATTAACAGCTGAGCCCGCAGATGCTGCAGGCTGCTGTTGGTGTCGGCTATCGGATCCAGCAGGTAAACCGCCGGCAACTGCGCTACCGCCTGTTGCAATAAATCTGCGGCGCTGACATCACGCAGCAGCACGACAGCGGCGGTTTGGCGGCCAATACTAAAATGCTGTTTTAGCAGCGGCGAGCTAAAGTTAGCGGGTGTTAAATAGTCACTACGCACTGCCGGCACGGCTAACTGCAACTGTGTCAGGTAAGCCTGTACCGGTGCGCTTTGATAAGCCTGCTGCAATAACTGTTGGTGCAGTGCCTGTAGTTGTTGCGACGCCAGCTGCTGGCTTAAGCCTTGCCACTGCAAAAACCAACCCTGTTGTTGCCACTGCGCCAACTGAGCCTGCAGCGCCTGCTCCTGTTGCAGCGCCTGCTGCGGACTGTCGGCCAATATCACCAGAAAACGGCTGTCCCACTGCTGAGCCCCAAGGGTGCGCACTTCAGCTTCCTGCTGCAGTAAACTGGCCGGGCTTTGGCTAAACAAGCGTACATCGTCAGTAAAACGGCCCTGCAGCAGCAATAGCGCCAGCATGACTGCGCTAATGCCAAGGCCAGCCAGCCAGATCGGTTTGGCCGGTAAACCCTGATAACCCTGATTAATTCGCCGGCAGCCCTGCTGCAACCACTGGCTGTTGCGTAACTGTTGTGGTGCCAGCAACAGCGGTAACAGCAGCCAGACGCTGATAAAGGCCGCCAACAGACCGGCGAGCATAAAGAGTGCGACCTGTTGCAGCAATCCAAATGGCAGCCACAGTAACGCCAGATAGCCGAGCAAGGTTGTGACCAGGCCCAATGCCAGGCTTGGTAACATGGCGCTAAAGGCCGCTTTGCCCTGATTAGCGGCTAACATACCGTGGAAAGAGTAATCGATCGCGATGCCGATCAGGGTGGTAGCAAAAACCAATGCCAGCACATGCGGTTGCTCAAACGCCAGTAACAGTGCGGCCAGGCCGGCAATTACCGCAGGCAACAGCACCAGACTGGCCAGCAACAGCGGCCGGGCACTGCGAAAACTCAGCACTAACAACAGCAAAATCGCTAACAACGACATACTGCCATAAAACTGCATTTCAAAACTGGCATTATCCGCCGCATGCACCGCGTGAAACAAAACGCCGCTGCGCGCTATCTGCAACGCCGGCCATTGGTTGCCAAGCGTAGCAAGTTGCTGTTGCAGCGCCTGCTGTAAGGCGCTGGCAGGTACGCGGTCGAACGGATCAGCTGCGGTTTCGCCGTACAACACTATGGCATCGCCCTGTCGCGTTTCAAACCAGTGCTGTTGCAATGTCAGGCTGCCCGCGCTTTGCTGCTCCATAAACTGTTGCGTCAACAACAACGGGTCCTGACTCAGGGCGTTGCTTAGCAAGGGCGCCGGGCTGTACAACCGCTGCCAGGCGGCGTCAACCAAGGGCTGGTACCGGCCCTGTTGCAGCAAGTCGCTGGCTTGTGCTGATAGCAGTAAAGACTGATGCTGCTGATACTGCTGCTGTAGCTGTGTCAGCATGGCGCCCGGCTGATACCAGCTCAGGCCACTGATGTTGTGCTGCAGTAACGCAGTGGCAGCGTCGCGCAGTTGTGGCAGCGGCAAGCCGGATAACTTAAGAGTCAGCTGCCGGCTGCTATTCACCTGTGACAGCAATTGTTGTTGCCAGGGTTCGGCAGCCGCGGGTAACAAGGCGGTTATGCTGCTGCTCCACTGCCGCTGTGGTAACTGCAGCATCAAGTAAGCCAGCAGGCACAGCACCAACACCAGCCAACCGCACGCCGCCAGTCTGGCCGGCTTAGTCAAGGCTGGCCTCGTGCAGCAAATCTATAGTGGTGCTGTTACCGTTGGTTTCGTGCAGCACAATTTGCTGCAAGGTACTGTCACCACACAGGCGGATCTGCACAAACAACGTATTCAGCGGTGCTTGTAACGGTTGCAATAACTGACAGCCGTCGTCATCGCTGAGGGCAAAGTGGCTGCGGATAAACTGATGCTGCTGTTGCAGTATAGCCAGCATTAACTGGCCGACAAATTCACTGCCCGACACCGCCACATACTGTTGTTGCTGCCACTGGCTGACGCCGGCCGGGCTAACCTGCAATTTGCTGTCTACCGGCGTAGTGGTATGCCAGAGCAGTTGTTCGGCGGCAAGCTGAATATAACCGCTACTTTTCAGTGCTACCGGCAAGCCCTGCAATTGCTTGGTCTGCTTGAACGCCAACTGGCCCTGCAACGGCTTAAAGCGCAGTTGCGGGCTGTCGGCCGCCTGCGCCGGTATCAGCAGCAGACTTAGCAGCAAGCTTACACCAAGCCGCATCATGGCTGCGGCAGCCCAAGTTTTTCAAACAGTATCGCCGGGCTTTCAAAGCACATTTCTTTGCTGCTTATATCGATAGCCACCTGGATGGTACTGGCTTTGGTCAGCTTTTTACCGCTGGCCAAATCGGTGATCAGGTAGTCTATTTTCAGCCGGTTTTGCCATTCTTTCAGCGTTGCTTTGACCTTGATCTTGTGAGCGAATAACGCCGAACCGACATACTTAATCTGCATATCAACTATAGGCCACATATAGCCCGACGCCGACATATCGGTGTAATCGTAATTAAAGCTGCGCAATAGCTCGCAGCGGGCAACTTCCAGATATTTCACATAGTGGCCGTGCCATACCACCTGCATCGCATCAACATCAAAAAACGGCACATCAATAATGATTTCAGCACTGCGCATCAGAAGTCTCCGGATATAGCGGCCAGTGTTGCTGCTGTAACTGGGCTACCAGCTGACGCAGCTCAGCCTCCAGCGGCCGGTCTTCGCTCACCAGCTGATGTTGTTGCTGCAGACTTTGCAGCATTTGCTGTAGTTCAGTGGTTAAACTGCTAAAACACAGCTCGCCCTGCGCAATACGCAGCTGCACGGCTTGCTGTACCGCCAATAGTGACGCTGCTACCACCTGCTCAGTTAACTGCAGTACCCGCAGACAATCGCGCGCCGCTATAGTGCCCATACTAACTTTGTCCTGGTTATGGCATTCGGTCGAGCGCGAGAACACGCTGGCTGGCATGGTCAGCTTCAGCGCTTCGGCAGTCCAGGCACTGCAGCCAATTTGCACCGCTTTAAAACCGTGATTGATATAGCGGCGCTGCGGCGCTGCAGCGGATAAGTTTGATGGCAAACCATTGTTAAACTTAGTGTCCATCAGCAATGCCATCTGACGGTCGTGCAAATCGGCCAGGTTGGCCACCGCCGTTTTCATGCTGTCCATTACCATGGCGATATGACCGCCATAAAAATGGCCGCCGTGCAGCACATGCTCACCGATACCATCGATAATAGGATTGTCGTTAGCGCTGTTCAGTTCATTTTCGATAGTTTGCTTAAACCAGGGCAGCGCATCGCGCAGCACGCCAATAATATGTGGCGCACAACGAATAGAGTAGCGGTCTTGCAAGCGATCGGAATTGCGCGGGTGCTCATAGTGGTTTAAATCGTGGCGGATCCAGCCTGCCACTTCGTTTTGCCCCTGGTGCGGCTTAACGCTGAACAAAATATCATCAAAGTGATGACTATTGCCTTGTAGGGCCAGACTGGCCAAAGCCGTAATTCGGCTTGACATACGGGTTAAATATTCAGCACGTTGATAGGCCTGACAGGCCAATGCAGTCATCACCGCAGTGCCGTTCATAATGGCCAGGCCTTCTTTTGGCCTTAACGTCACCGGGTTCAGACCATAAGCTGCCATCACTTCGGCTGCCGGGCGGATTTGGCCCTGATGATAAACGTCACGCTCGCCAATTAAGGCGCCGGCAACATAAGACAACGGCGTTAAATCACCACTGGCGCCGACACTGCCTTCCTGTGGAATACAGGGCACAATATCGTGATTTAAAAACGCCACCAGCAGGTTAAGCAGTTCAAAACTAACACCGGAATAGCCCTGACTGAGTGAGCATAAGCGGGTAGCCAGAATGGCCCGGCCCTGTTCAGGCGTAAAGTTTTCACCCAGGCCACAGCCATGAAAGCGGGTAAGATGAATGGGCAACTCATACACCTGTGATAACGGCACCTTTACCGTAACACTGTCGCCATAGCCGGTGGTGACACCGTATATTACGCCATCTTCCTGCAGCAGTTTGTCGAGAAAAGCCACGCCGGCATTAATTTTTTCTGCAAAGTGTGCGTCGTCGCTGAGGCCAACCGGAACTGCCTGACAGGCTATGGCATTGATCTGCTCAATGCTGATACGGCCTTTGCCAAAGCTAATGGCGGGTTTATCTGTCTGGGCTGGTTGCGATAAACCGGCTTCAAGTACTGCTGTCACCTGGCGCTTCCTTCTGTTTGCTGGACGCTGGCAATTGCCAGAAGTCGTAAAAATTAAACCATTGCAACGGATAGCGACAAGCAACCCGTTCCAAATGTTGTGCATAACATTGTATTGTGGTTTGTAACGCTTGCTGCCGGTCTTTACGTGGCAGCTGCAACTGCTCGGCAAAAGGGGTAAATATCAGGTTGTAGCCCTTATCCTGTCGCATACAAAACATCAGATATACCGGGCAGTGCAATACGCTTGCCAGCACCCAGGGCCCAATAGCAAAAGGGGCCGGCTTACCCAAGAAATCAGCCCAGACTGCCCGCTCTGGTGCCTGCGCCGAAATGCGATCACCAACTATTACCACCAGCTCACCGCGCTCAATACATTCGCTCAGCATAACACTGACCGCCGGTGTTAACTCTGTCACCTCAATAAGATTGAGATCAACCTCGCTGTTACTTTCTTTCAGTATGCGGTTGAATGCCGCAGTATGCTGAGTGTGCGCTAATACATTGATCTTGACTGGGTATTTGCTGCGAACTAAGGCCCGGCAGACTTCTTGATTACCCAAATGACTACCTATTAATAGCGCGCCCTTGCCGGTTTGAATGATATTGTCAAAACTGACACTACCTTCATAGCTGACACTGCCAGCAGGAATACGGCCAAGCCAGCCGTCTATTTTCGCTAACGCTGCCATGGCAAATTGCCAAAAATGCCGGTAGCAGTGCCAATAACCCGGGCGCTTTCTGAATGGGCTCTGAGTACCTTTGTAGCTATGCACCTGTTGTAAAAATTGCAACGATGCGGTTCTGGCGCTGCGGTCTTTCAGAAAAAAATAGGCCAAGACCGGTGCCAACACGACTAAGATGACGTATTTGCCACCAAACCGATAAAGCCGTAACAATAGCCAGATCGCGAAATAGCTGCCGTTTTCCTGCTTTTTTGCCCAGTGGCTGGCCTGAGGCGTGTTCATATTCGTTGCCATTTACGCCACAGCAGTACGGGTGCGCGCCATAACATGCCAAAAAACAGCCGGGTGTGCATTTTGCTGATCAACCAGTTGTCACGCAGCAGATTAAAGTGCGAGCGGCCACCTTGTGGGTACACCACTTTGGTTGGAATAAACTGCACCGGCACAGCTTGCCAGTACAACCGCACCATAATTTCAATATCAAAATCCATTCGCTGTCCCAGTTTTACCCTGTCCAACAGGGCGACAGTAGCGGCCAGCGGATACACCCGCAAGCCCAGCATAGAATCTTTGATATCACGGGACAGGGTTTCAATATGTACCCAAAAATGCGTTATATGCCGGCCAATACGACGGCTGCGCGGCATAGAGTCGTCATATAACGGCGCGCCGCTGATCAGCGCCAGTGGCTGTTGTGCTGATAACTGCCAAAATGCGGGTATATCCTGAGTGTCGTGCTGACCATCGGCGTCAATTTGCAGCGCATGGCTAAAGCCGGCTGCCAGAGCATGCCGCAAGCCGGCGCTTACGGCCGCGCCTTTGCCGCCATTTTCGGCCAGCGTTAGCAACTGCACTGACGGGTACTGCTGTGCCAGTTGCGCCAGCACTTGTTTGGTGGCGGTATCCGAGCCGTCATCGACAATAATCAGCGGTAATTGATAAGGTAACAAGGCCGCCACCGTTGCCGCTATGGTTTCATGATGGTTGTAAATTGGTATCAAAAAGCAGTTACGCATCGCTTGTCAGGCTCCATTTTAAACGGCCAGACGCCACCTTTTCATCATTACGGCTGTAACTGAACAAGGATGTGTGTTCTGCAGTATGTTCCAGCGTTAACAGCAGTTGCTGCCCCGGTCTGATCATCTGCTGAAACTTCAGCACTTCAACCGCCTGTAGCTGCTGCAACGGAGCAAAGTACTGCCGGCTGAAGTGCACCGCCCAGTCTAGTTGGGCTACGCCCGGCAGTACCGGCGCGTCAGGAAAATGACCGGCAAACCAGTGAATATCAGCACTGATATCCAGCAATAAGCTAATCTGCTGCTCTGTTTGGCTAAGCACCGTCAGCGTTGGTAATAACTTTGTCATGGCAAAAACAGTGCCTCCAGTTGCGCGCGCGGTAATTTACCCTGCGCATTGTACGGCAGCGCCGTTAAATAACGAAACCGCTTTGGCAGTAACACCCGCTCAAAGCGTTGCAGCAGGTGCTGCTTTAACAGCTGATTCAGTGCCAGCTTGCCCTGCGTCTGTAATACGGCCTGACCAGCTGCTGACAACACCACGACCAGGGCTAACTGAACCTTAGGTTGTTGCAACAACAGCGCCGCAGCTGCGCTAACCAGTTCACTGTGCTGACAAAACTGCTCCAGTTCCGGCAGCGATAAGCGCTTTTCTTCCAGTTTAACTATGCGATCCAGCCGGCCTTGTAACATAAAGCCGTTGTCCGGCAGTAACTGCACTTTGTCCTCGGTCTGGTAGGGACTGCTATCCGGCAGATGCGGAGATTGCAGCACTAAGGCACCTCGCTCGTCGCAGTCCAGCCTGACACCGTTAAAAGCCTGCCACCGGCCGTCACTATGCAGACGCTGGCGAAAACCAATACCACCGGTTTCAGTACTACCGAACACTTCTGTCGGTACCAGCCCCAGTGCCTGTTGGTAGCGCAGTGGCACCGCATCGGCTAAAGCACCACCAGAGCTGAAAATCGCGCTGATTTTGTCAGCTTGCGCTGCCAATGTGGCGATATCATCAAAGCGGGCCAGATGCGCCGGGCTGGCGATAAAAACCAGCTGCTGGTGCTGTAATAACGCCTGCCATTGTTCCAGATAACTAAGCTGCTCAGCGTAAAATGGCCGGTTATCGCACAGTGGCCACAACAAGCGAAACAACAAGCCGTAGATGTGCTGCATTGACACGGTGCCGGCAACCAGTGTCGCCTGTTGTAGCTGGCTAGCAAACTGCTGTTGCAGTGTCTGCACTTCGCGCAGCAGCTGTGACAGACTTTTGCTGATCAACTTAGGTGCGCCACTGGAGCCCGAGGTAAAAAAACTCAACCGGCACTGCACGCTTAATTGCAACTGCAACTTTGCCGGGGCTGTTGTTATGTCTGCAACGCCGCTAAATGTTTGCCGGGCCTGCCAGTCACAATGATGTGTTGCCAGTGCCAGTGTTGCCGGTTGGCCATCGGCAGACAGCACTATATGCTTGCCGGCCATTGCCAGTGCCACCAGCCAGATACTAAATTGCAGGCCGTCTGGCTGGTATAGCAACACATTGTCACCATCCTGCTGCAGGATGTGCTGATAACACTGTTGCACACTGTGATACCAGCTCTGATAGCTATAATGTTGGCCGAGGTTATCCAGCGCTATAGTTTGCTCAGCCGATGTCCAGCTAAGCTGCCAAACGTTATTACGTAGCTCTAACACGACGTCGTACCAGCCATTCTGCTGCCATTAATAAGCCCATCAGCAGATAGGCAATAAAGCCGTTGTATAACACCCACAGATCCCAGTCGCCCCACCAGGCAGTGAGTGCTGCTATGGCGCCGTTTAACAGAAAAAAACCGCACCAGACCTGAGTTACTTTACGGGTATAAGCCACGCCTTTGGCGTCCAGCTCACCTTCTACCAAACGCGCCAGCCGCTCGACTACCGTCGGCGGATAACACAACGACCAGCCAAACAGCGCTAACATGCCGCCATTTACCCATACCGGGTAATACAACATGGCTTGCTCGGCTTTACCCAACACACTGGCAGCCAACAGTATTACCGCGCTAAGCAAAAAGAAGCCGCGCTGTGACCACGGGCTTTGGCCAAATATCGCCTTCACCAGTGCTATCAGCGCCAGCGGCGTTAAGGCTGCTGCCGGATGCCAGTGACTGACCGCCCACCAGATATAAAATGGGTAAGCCAGCAGTGCAAGTTGCAACAGCACTTTAACCAATCGATGCTGCAGCATCAGGCGTCGATCAGGGCGTATACTTCGTCTACCACGTTTGCCACTGTGCGTACGGCTTTAAAGGCATCCGGCTCAATTTTTTTGCCGGTCAATTCACGCAGTTTTACAACCAGATCAACGGCATCAATGCTGTCCAGATCCAGATCTTCGTACAGGTGGGCATCAAGCTGTACCTGCTCGGGATCCAGTTCAAATTCCTTTACCATCAGTTGTTGTAAAACGGCAAAGATGTCTTGTTTTGTTTTCATTGTTATAGCTCCGGTTACTGCTGCTGTTGCTGCACATAAAGCGCCAGATTGCTGATGCTGGCGAAGTGCTGCTTATTCTGTTCGGCGTTGGCGTCTGGTTTAATCTGGTATTTTTTCTTTAACGCCTGACCCAGTTCTAAGGCATCGATTGAATCCAGCCCGAGGCCGTCACCAAACAAGGGGGCATCATCTTCTATATCTGCGGCGGTAATATCTTCCAGCTCCAGCGTTTCGATGATCAGTTGTTTTAATTCGTGTTTTAAAGCGTCCATAGTTAACTCAATACCTGCTGATAAAAACTTTGCAAATCCCTTGTCAGCTGTCTGGCAGCCAGCGAAGGGGACGACAGATTACGGTAGCTATGCACCGCTATCGGTTTAATATAGTGAATAGCCAAAGTTGGCTTACGCTTAGGCACATTATACCAGTGTTCTTCTTTGGTCAGGGTGCTGGGCTGGCAACTGATGCGCAGTGCCAGATAATCACAGCCCGAACGCAGCGCTATATTGGCTGCGCCGCGCTGAAACTGCAGCGGCTGGCCGGGCTTGCTACGTGTGCCTTCCGGAAAAATAATCAGGTTGTTGCCCCGGGCCAGTGACGCCGCGCAATCATCCAGCAGCTGGTCCGGATCAGCATTGCTGATATAGCCGGTACTGCTGATCACACCGCGCATAAAGGGGTTGCGAAACAGCTGCGCTTTTACCACGCAATCGGCGTTAGGCGTCATGGCGATTAAGGCCACCACATCAATCAGACTGGGGTGGTTAGCAATAATAATCTGACCTCGCGCCTGGCGCAGCGTTTGCTGAGCAGTAAAATCAAAATTAAAGATCTGTACCCACTGCATCAACTTGATAAAGCTGCGAAAAGTGACATGCACCGTATGGCGGGCGCGACGTTTGCGCTGTTCAGCATCACGGATAATGCAGCGCTGCAATGGCAAGACGGTGAGCGACAGGATGATGCCGCCGACACCAAAGGCAATAAAACAAAAGCCGGTGGCCAAAATGCGATACCAGTGATTCAGTGTTTGCATTTATCAGCCCCGTTGCCACTGCCACTGGCATTGACGACCTGCAATACTCACAGCGTGGCACTGCTGCTGCAGCCAGGGTAGCAATTGCAGCGTCTGTTGCTCAGACGCCTGCTGCGCCGGTGCACTGTGGCGGCTAAAGCAGACTTTTTCGCCCTGACTGCGGCTAAGCAACAACGCCAGCGCTACCGGCTGTGCCGGATCGCGGCAAAATGGCTGATACACTTGCGGTACCGGTTCGTCTGCATACAGCACCAGCACCTGATCGAGGTCGGCTTCGGTTTGCAGCCGTGCGGCCGCTTCCAGCACCGCATAGTGCAGGCTGTCAGCTCCGGCGGCAATAGCGTTGCTGTCAGCGCGGTTTTGGCTGAATAAACTTAACTGACCAATAATGGCATTGTGCACTGACAAAGCAAATTGCGTTGGTGACAATTCTTCCTGTTGTGCTACCTGTTGCAGCAAGCCCAGAGTTTTATGCAGATCGCCGTGGCGGGATGCAAAGATAGTACTTAGCTGTTGTTGCGCTGCAGGCGTATTGTCAGACGCTTGCAGTTGCAAAGCGACGTCAAAGGTTAGCTTAGTCAGCTTACTTAAACGGCGGCGGGTCATTGCCGGCACCTGAGTCAGCTCGGGCGCAGCGATCAAACTTGCGTCGTCCAGGGTTAATTCCGGCGTCCATACCGCCCAGTCGGTTAAGAAAAATTCCATCACAAGTTACTACCCGGCAGGTTACGAATTTCGCCACTAAAAACGGCGTATCATATATAAAGAGCCGGGCCAAAGTAAAATAAAAAAACCTACTGTTTTATTTGATTGACCCTTACTGGCGTTAGCGTGCAAAATCCGCTGTTTAAAAATATCACGCAGGCTGTGATCTCATGCGCAAAGTATTGGTCATTCATTACTCACAAACCGGTCAGCTTAATCGGCTGGTAGCGTCCGTCTGCGCGCCTTTGCAGCAGCAAGCAGATATTCAGTTGGACTTTCTGGCGCTGCAACCTGCGACGCCTTATCCGTTTCCCTGGCCGTTTGTGCGATTTTTCACCGTGTTCCCGGAAACCGTTTTGCAGATCCCACAACCGCTGCAAGCCCCTGGTACGCCACTGGCAGATAAATACGACCTAATCATTCTGGCCTATCAGGTTTGGTTTTTAGCGCCGTCTTTACCGGTAAGCAGCTTTTTGCAAAGCCCTCTGGCCACACAGTTGTTTGCTGATACACCGGTCGTAACACTGATAGGCTGTCGCAACATGTGGCTGATGGCACAAGAAAAAGTAAAGGCGCATTTACAACGGCTGCAGGCACGCTTAGTTGATAATATTGCGCTGGTTGATAAATGCGGCAGCGCGGCCAGTTTTCTTGCTACACCAATGTGGATGTTTACCGGCAAGCAACAGGCAAAACGCTGGCTACCTAAAGCTGGTATCAGCGAGCAGGACATTGTCGATGCCAGCCGGTTTGGTGAGCGGATTAAACAGCGTTTGCAGGCCGATAACAGGGCCATTACCGCAACGATGTTGCAGGGCTTGCAGGCCGTAACAATCAATGAAAAGTTAATTGCCAGCGAACGGGTCGGTAATCATAGCTTCAGCATCTGGGCGCGCTTGTTGCACAAGCTGGGACCAGAGCATAGCCGGCGGCGAAAAGCCGGTTTAATGCTGTATGTCTGTTTTTTACTGACGCTGATTGTCACGGTTGTACCGGTTACAGCACTGGTAAAAAAATTGCTGGCGCCACTGACTAAAAGGCGCATTGCCGCGCAAAAGCGGTACTTTGCAGCCCCCTCCGGTGAGTAAGAGCGTTTAGGGTAACAATGTAGTAAACCCGAGTAAAAATTTGAGTTGAAGGGAATTTAATGTCGACACACCCGGTTTATATCAGTCGTATTGCAGCAGAGCTGCCATTTGATGCGGTGTCTAATGAGCAGATGGAAAACCGTCTGGGTCTGGTAGGTGACAAGCCTTCCCGCGCCAGACGGTTGATACTGCGAAGTAATGGTATTAAGCAGCGTCATTATGTTATTGATCCTGCCAGTGGCGAACCTGCTATAAATAACGCTCAACTGGCGGCGGCGGCGATTCGCAAGCTATGTCGGACGCCAGAGCAATTAAACAGTATTGAGTGCTTAGCGGCCAGCAGTTCAGCGCCAGACCAACTGATGCCTAACCATGCGGTTATGGTGCATGGTGAATTGGGCAACCCACCATGTGAAGTAGTCGCCACTGCGGGTATCTGTCTTTGTGGTATTACCGCTTTGAAGTACGCCTGGATGAGTGTCGCCAGCGGTAACAGCCGTAATGCGGTAGCCTGCGGCTCTGAAGTGGCGTCTAATATGATGCATGCCCGCAACTTTAGTGCCGAAGCAGAAGCGAAGTTAGAGCAACTTGGTAAGCAGCCAGAACTGGCGTTTGAAAAAGACTTCTTACGCTGGATGCTGTCTGACGGTGCCGGCGCGGTCTGGTTGCAAAATGAGCCGGCCAGCGACGGCCTGAGCCTGCGCGTGCACTGGATAGAAGTGATGTCGTTTGCTAACCAATTGCCTGCCTGTATGTACGCCGGGGCGGAGCAAACCAACAGTGGCCTGCAAGGCTGGACCCGTTTTGACGCTGACAGCCGGGCGGCGCAATCAGTAATGGCGGTAAAGCAGGATGTAAAACTGCTGAACGATAATATAGTACCGGTAACGGTGGAGCAGGCACTGCGTCGGGTACTGCAAAAGCATCCTCTGCAAAGTGAACAGATTGATCATTTTTTACCACACTACTCCTCAGAATACTTTCGCGATCGGTTGCTGCAAGGTCTGCAGAATATTGACTTCGTAATTCCGCAAAGCAAGTGGTTTACTAACCTGACCACTAAAGGTAACACCGGCTCAGCGTCCATTTTTATTATGCTGGAAGAACTATTTCACAGCGGTCGTTTACAACCTGGAGAACAAATCTTGTGTTATATCCCGGAAAGCGGCCGTTTCTCCAGCGCCTTTATGTTGTTAGAAGTGGTTAGCCATGAAACTTAATGAGATGCCGCAACACGACAGTAGCAGCTATGGTGGCCACAAAAAATTGTTGTATGTTACCACCGATGATGGCCGCTATACCCCGGGCCAAAGCAGTGGCTGGGATACGGAAGCCTTTGCAACCAACCTGGCGGTTCAGACCTTACAGCAGCAAGCTGAGCAGGCCTATCAGCAATGGCAGCAGGGCCTATTGTCACCACTGCCATTTTTGATGTATCAGGCGCGGCTGGATGAAGCCGGTTTAAGCCAGATCAGCGGCTTCTGGCGCTGGCGCATACGGCGGCATTTTAAGCCGGGCCGTTATCGGCGCTTGTCAGTGCAAATATTACAACGTTACAGCGACGCATTGGCCGTGCCGCTGGCGCAACTTCAAGCCTATCAGCAAAGCGCATAGCTACAGGAATACTATGACTTTTATCCATCATCAAAGTGCGCATTGCGAAAGCGGTGTCATGTCCAGTTTGCTGACAAATGCTGGCTTTGCT
Organism: Gammaproteobacteria bacterium; assembly: GCA_018826295.1. Taxonomy (GTDB): domain Bacteria; phylum Pseudomonadota; class Gammaproteobacteria; order Enterobacterales; family Alteromonadaceae; genus Alishewanella. Next base: position 72,294 of record JAHJZX010000035.1, on the reverse strand, counting down.
ATTAGCGAGCCGATGGTGTTTGGCTTGTCATCGGCGCTGGCGTTTGCTTATCTGCCGATTGTAAAGCTCAATGGTATGCCGTTGATTGCCTATCGTATGCCACCAAAACATATTATAAATACCCTGAATAAGCGGCTGGGGCTGGCGATACAAAGTCAGCGTTTCGGTAGTGCCGAAGCAGGCCAACAGGCGCTTGATCAGGCGTTAGCTAAGCAACAGGCGGTAGGGCTGCAAACCAGCGTATTCTGGTTACCTTATTTTCCCTCTGAGATGCGGTTTCATTTTAATGCGCATAACCTGCTGGTATATGGCAAAGCACAGGACAACTACTTGATCAGTGATCCTGTGTTTGAAGACGTGGTGCAGTGCGACGCGGCTGCATTAACTAAAGCGCGTTTTGCCAGAGGCGCGCTGGCCCCAAAAGGCCTAATGTATACCTTAGGCAAAACACCTGCCGAGCCAAACTGGCCACAGTTGATCCGCCAAAGTATTAAGGCTACCAGCCGTATACTGGACGGCTTGCCATTACCCTGGATTGGCGTGCGCGGTATTTTGCATCTGGCGAATAAAATTGCCAAGCTGGACCCGGCGGCTGTGAAATATAACCGGTTGTATCTGACTCACATTGTGCGGATGCAGGAAGAAATAGGCACCGGTGGAGCAGGCTTTCGCTTTATGTACGCCTCGTTTTTACAGGAAGCGGCAGATAAACTAAATGAACCCTTATTGCACACTGCGGCCAACGACATGACAGCCATAGGTGATGGCTGGCGTGGCTTTGCGTCGCAACTGGTGCAGTACTGCAAAGCCAGACAGACCAATACTGATTTTGCTCCTCTGGCCGCATCTTTACGTACACTGGCAGCGCAAGAGCGCCAGTTGATGCAACAATTGGCCATCTGGAGCAAAACCCGAAGCTAGTCTGGCCGGTTTATTTGGCAGCGTTTACATTGCCGCCACAAATTCACTGAATAGCCACTGTTGTGGCTGCCAGTTGCCGGCGGCTAGCTGTAGCACCTGGCCGCCTAACTGATTGTCGCCTTGCCAACAGCGGATCAATAATGCTTCAGACACGATATGGCAATGCAAATCGGCATAGGCAAATTCTGCCAGTGCTTGCCAGGGCGCATGTCCTGCGCCAATAAATACGTTCGGCCCATCCAATTGTAGTATTTGCGCAGCATAAAAACAGGCGGCATTGCTGACACTATTAACAAACTCAAACGGCTTCGGTAGTTGTTGCTGTACCACTACGGTATCGAGCAAAGCATACATATTCGCCAGTGACGGATAATCAGCCGCCAGATAAATGCCACAATCTGGCTTGAGCTGGCCACGAAAGGGTGCGGCCAACAACAAGGTGAGTAATGCCAAACGATCCATCCGGCGTGGCAATTGCGGTATCTGCTGGCTTAGGAGCTGCTTAAGCGCTTTATCCGTACTGCTGGCATCCAGCTGCAATTGATGTTGTGCAATAACTCTGAACATCAGCATCGCCTCAGCAATAAACTGGCGTTGTTGCCACCAAAACCAAAAAAATTAGCCATTACCACGGCCTGTGGTGCTACAGCCTGCTCACTACCGCTAAAAGGTAAACTGGCATTGTCAGCATAAGGCAACGCCGGAAGCGCGCCCTGTTGCAGACTACTAAATAGCAACGCCAGTTCGGCCAAGCCGCAAGCCCCTAATGTATGGCCAAGATACGGCTTTAGCACCGTTAACGCTGGGAGTGCCTGACCAAAAATCTGCATGACGCCGTTGTGTTCAGCACTATCATTGGCAGCAGTTGCGGTACCGTGTAATTTCAACAACGCAACATCGCTACTTTGCAACGCCGCTTGTTGCAGTGCCTGCAGCATTACTGTAGCAATATGGCTGCCATCTTCAGCCGTTGTGGTGATGTTATGGGTGTCACAGGCGCTGTACCCACCCAACAGTACTGCCAGTGTAGTTTTATCTGCAGTGCGGCTTAGTATGGCCGTGGCGTAGGCTTCGCCGAGGATTAAACCATCGCGTTGCGGATGAAATGGCCGGTAAAGACCGCTTTGGCTAGACAGCTCCAGAGCGCTAAAGCCAGCACGGGTAATCTCGCCCGGTGGCTCAAAGGCTAATACCAACACGTGCTGATACAGGCCTGCGTGCACCATGCGCTGCCCGTATAACAGGGCATTAGCCGCACTGGTGCAGGCAGTGTTAATAATACGGATAGCTGCAAAATTAAATTCAGCATTGATATCAGCAGCAAAATCATCGAAAGCCGGCAATATATCGATAGTTAACTTTTCGCCCTGTTGCAGCCGCTGCTCCAGCAAGCTCACATTCAGTGCAGTCGAAGCCACTAGCAGCAAACAATCAGCAGCATTTAATCCGGCTGCCTGTAAGGTGTTGCGTAACAGCTGGTGCAGCCGGAAATCTAAGGCAGGCGCAGTACCCGGTACAGCGAAAAAGCCGGCAGGCACTGCATCGCTGCCCGGCTGCAGCTGTGGTGTTTCACCTAGCCTGTAGCAAGCAGCAGCGTCACTCAGCTTGTTACCTAACGCACACTGCAAGTGCACCTGATTCAGGTAGACTGGTGTCATGTTGAGGCCAGAATGTGATCAGCCAGACTATCAATGCAATGCAGCACCTTACGGCCCTGGCTGGCACCTTCAATACGTACGCCATACCGTTTTTGTACAGCCAGACTCAATTGCAGCGCATCCAGGCTGTCTAAATCCAGCCGGCTGTTACTGCCAAACAAGGCTTCGTTGTTGCGAATGTCCTGCCAATCCAGCTCGTCTTCCTTATCACATTCGGTTACCAGCAATTGTTTTAATTGTTCGCTTAATAAAGTGCGGTCCATTTTATCCGGCTCAGTTTATATTGAAAAATAAAGTACGCCAGCGCAAAGCTGACACTGGCAAACAGCAATAGTTTTACCACTGACGGTGCAACATCCGCTATGCCACCATGGCCGGTTAATAAAACCAGAAAGCCATCCAGTGCCCAGCTCATTGGGGACAACGCCGCCACCTGTTGCATAGCTTCAGGCATGACCGCTTTAGGCACCATGATACCGCCAACCGCCGCCAGTATAATATTGCAGCCGCCACTTAGCATTAACGCCTGTTCATTGCTACGCACCAGGCTGGCAATGAAAAAACCAAAGCTGCTGCTACACAGCGCTATGCTGCACGCCAGTAATAAATAGGCTAACGGGCTGCCATTCAACTGCAAAGGGGCTAATCCCAGTTGCGGTAACAGCCAATAGCTCACAGCAAGCAATAAGGTAAATTGAAGTACATTAATTACAAAGTAAGGCAGGCATTTGCCCAGTGCCAGTGTAAGTGGCGGCAAACCGGCGGCTTTTAGTCGCAATAAAGTGCCACTGTGCTGCTCTGCCAACAGCGTATTGGCCATTGGCAGCATAACGAAAAACATACCAAAAATCAGCCAGGCCGGCACACTGTGCTGGCTGGCGTTAGCCTGGTGCAACAACTGGCCCTGACTACCGATGTCTTGTTCACTCAGCGTGCTGTCGGTTTGCCGGCGTACTAAGCTCAGCTGCTCTGTCAGGCTTTGCTCGTCAGATAACATATCATTGGCACGCAAAAACGCCTGCAAACGGCTTTGTGCTAATGCCAGAGTTATTGCAGAGCGCACTTGCTGGCGCAGCACTGGCGGTGTATTGGCGGCAAACAGCAATTGTAACTGCGGCGTCGGAGTATCACTGTCTTGCTGCAGTAACTCACTAAAATCGGCACTGGTAATTACACTGATGTTAGCGGTGTCTGTTTCAGGTAGCACAGTCAGTTGCTGCGCCAATGCAGCAGCAAAAAACCGGCTGTCGTGATCATCAGCATGTTGCTGCAGCACAACGCTGGCGCGTGCCGGTACCCCGGCGTTTAAATCTGATAAAGCAAACGCCATTAGCAACACAAAGGTCAGAGGCATGAGAAACAGCACCGCCAGCGCATGCAGATCACGTCGCAGTAAGCGCCATTCTTTGGTCAGTAGTGCCGACAACCTCATAACTGACCTCCGCTGGCATGCAGATACAGTTGCTCCAATGACGGCTTACCATAACGTAGCAACAAGGGTTGCACAGCTTGTGCCTGAATAAACTGATTGAGCTGCTGCCATTGTTGCTCGTTTTGTAGCGGGATCAGCTCACCGGCTGCCAGCTTAGTGGCTTCCAGCCCCAGCCGAGTTAAAAGTGAGGTCCAGCCGGCTGGTGCCTGCTGTGGCCATTGCAGCATCAATTGGCGACTGTTAACGGCCAACTGACTTACTGGCAGATCCAGTACCAGCGCACCTTGTTGCAGCACCAGTATCCGGTTGGCAATTTGTTCGGTTTCCTGTAGGTAGTGGCTGGTATAAATCAGGGTTTTCCCCACCGCTGCCAATTGCTGCACTGCAGTCAGTAGCTGTTGACGCGACTGGGCATCAACACCGACTGTGGCTTCGTCAAACAGGTATAATTCTGCCGGCCGCAATATGCCAATAGCAAAATTCAACCGCCGCTGCCAGCCACCCGATAGCGTGGCCGCACGCTGTTGCAGGCGGCTGCCCAAATCACAGGCCGCAATTACCTGCTGCAGTTGCTGCTGACGTACCTGTCCTTTTAATTGATAGATGTCAGCAAAAAAGGCCAGGTTTTCCGCAATGCTAAGCTGACCGTAAAAAGCCAGATGTTGTGGTATCAAGCCAACCCGTAACGCCTTGTGCTGCCATTGTATTTGGCCCTGACTGGGTTGGGTTAAACCACTTAGCACGGAAAACAGCGTCGTTTTACCGGCACCGTTCGGCCCGAGTAAACCCACTATATCACCAGCTTGCAACGACAGATTTATACTACACAGGGCATCGGTGTCGGCCCCCGGATAGCGATAACAGACTGCGGACAGATTAAGCATGTTCAATTACCACTAATAGTTTGCCACTAATCAACAACTGCGCGCCCTGACTCAGGCTAAACTGGTACAGTGCCCCAGCCGGATTTTGGCTAAGTAATTGGCAACACACGGTAACCGGAGCACTGTCGGTGTAATCCTGATGTATTTGCAACTGTTGAACTTTGGCAACAAAGGCGCGTTTTGCACTTCCCCCCATGTTGGCACCGTGCACTGCACATAATTGGGCAGCCGCCTCATACAACAGATGGCTATTGCTTCGGCCATTACATAGTGACAGGCAATTTGACACGCTGCGACCGGTAATACTACCTGCATCCAGATGGGTGACCGTATCCAGCCATAACGCCGCGCCGCGATGAGGTAATAACTGTTCTATAGCAATACGATCCACTGGGTCTGCTGCCCTGCAAAACAAAAGCCGGAAGTCTACCGCAGCGGCTGACCATTGTCACTGCTGGCTAGCGTGTGACAAGCTAACCACTTCACAGTATGCTGTGGCGTTTCCAGAGCAGTGCAAAAGAGAGTTGCAGATGATTTGGCTTGGTTACCGCTTGCAATTATGGCCTGAAGAGCAATGCCGGCAGAACCTGACCGATGCAGAATGGCACTTAGCAAAGACTATGAGCCCAAAACGCAGCCGCCAGTTTTGCAACGGCCGGGCCCTGACACGCCGGCTGCTACAGCAACATCATGCTGCACTAACAGCCGATATCAGCATCAGTTTACCATCAGATTCGGCACCGGTTTTAACTGTTGCCGCTGTGCGCTGGCACTTATCCATCAGCCACTCGGCGCACGCTATTGCCGTGGCTATCAGTAATACAAACAAACTTGGGCTGGATATTGAGCAACTTAAACCGCGCAATATTGCCGATTTTACTGCTGAATACCGTGCTTTGGCAGGCGCCGTTGACTCAACCGGGTTTTATCGACGCTGGACCGCGGCCGAAGCCTATAGCAAGTACAGCGGAGAGCCGCTTTTACAATTACTTCACCACAGCCTGCCGGACGATATCCCGCAATACCACTTGCCATTAAACGGTTATATGCTTTGCTTAGTTTATCAGCACGCCGATGCTGTACTTACCATAACTGAGGATAAGCGATGAACTTTATTCTGTTTTTAATCATAGGTGCCATTGCCGGCTGGCTGGCGGGTAAAATAATGAAAGGCCGCGGTTTTGGCTTATTGGGAAATATGGTGGTAGGCATTGTAGGGGCTTTCGTTGGCGGCTTGCTGTTCCGCGCTATTGGCCTAGCATCCTATGGTTTTATTGGTTCTTTAGTTACCGCTACCGTCGGTGCTGTAGTGCTGTTGTTTTTAATCGGCTTGATAAAAAAAGCCTAACTTAAAACAACTCCAGCGACTCGCCGCTTTGAGGTGAGTCGTTATCCTTTTTTGTTTTAGCCGTTAATCTGGCACGGCGCTGGGTTAGCAGTTTTAAAATATGCGCGCGTTCGGCAACGGGTTTGCCATGCCAGTTAAAGCGTTCCTCGCGGGAGCGTAAGCAGCCAATACAGTAACCGCGGCTGTTGCTTTGGCAAACACCGATACAAGGGTTGGGCAGGTCAAACAGCTCTAACTGATCCACAGGCCACCACACTGGTTGATGAATAATTTAAGTGTACGTTGCCTATCACTATAGGTGCAAACCGACTATTTTTTAGCAAATCACAAAAACCTGTTGACTTCAGACTGATAGACGGCTATTTCTATTAGCTAATTGCGCTGTTAAACAGCGCTACATAACAAATACAGATTTCAACCAAGCAAATAAGTAAGAATAAAATTATGCGTTTAGCTGCTGTTCTGAACATTATTGTCCTCGTGGTCGTGGTGATTATTAATCTCCGCGGGGGCGGTGTTTTGGAAAAAAAGTAGCGTAAAAAGCGAATTCCAACAAAACCCCCGCTCCGCAAGGACCGGGGGTTTTGTCGTTTCCGGGCCTGGCAAAAAGCGGTTTAGCATACAGAGGATACAACATGAAAGGCGCAGAATTGGTACTTAAGGTGCTGCAACAACACGGGGTCGATACTATTTTCGGCTACCCCGGCGGTGCCATTATGCCGATTTACGATGCACTGTATCAAAGTGAGGTAAAACACTACCTGTGCCGGCATGAGCAAGGTGGCGCTTTTTCGGCCATCGGCTATGCCCGCGCCTCAGGTAAAGTGGGGGTGTGTATGGCCACCTCCGGCCCTGGCGCAACTAACTTGATCACCTCACTGGCCGATGCCATGCTGGACTCGGTACCGGTAGTGGCAATCACCGGTCAGGTGTCTCAAGCCGTAATGGGGACCGATGCGTTTCAGGAAATTGATGTACTGGGTTTAAGCCTGGCCGCTACTAAACACAGTTTTATGGTACGCAGTGTCGACGAGTTGGCGGCAACATTAAATGAGGCTTTTGCTATTGCCCAAAGCGGCCGGCCGGGCCCGGTGTTAGTCGATATACCTAAAGATGTGCAGCTGGCCGATATTGATTACCAGGCAGAATGTAACGCCGCGCGGCCAGCAGCGCCAATTTATACCTCGCTGGCCAATGCCGGCAAAGCGCGCGCGTTAATAGCGGCAGCAAAAAAGCCAATAGCATATATCGGCGGTGGCGTGCATATGGCCGGCGCGATGCCGCAGCTACAACAGTTTCTAGCCGCTAACCCTATGCCGTCGGTTACCACCTTAAAAGCTATGGGCTCGGTGGCAAAAGATAACGCGCACTACCTGGGTATGCTGGGTATGCACGGCACGCAGGCGGCAAATTTAGCCGTGCAACAGTGTGATTTACTGATCTGTTTAGGTGCCCGTTTTGATGACCGGGTAACCGGTAACCTGCAAAAGTTCGCCCCGCTGGCCAAGGTAATCCACGTCGATATTGACCCGGCCGAAATTAACAAGGTGCGCTTTGCTAATGTCGCGCTACTGGGTGATATGAAACAAATCTTACCGGCAATGACAGTGGGCACAGATTGTACCGACTGGCTGGCACACTGTGCGCAGTTAAAACAGCAACATGGCTGGCGTTATGATCACCCCGGTGAGCGCATTTATGCACCTTTGATGTTAAAGCAATTAAGCGAGCGCATGCCGGATAACAGCGTAGTGTGCTGTGACGTTGGCCAGCACCAGATGTGGGTGGCCCAACATATGCGCTTTAGCAGCCCGCGTAATCATTTATCCAGTGGCGGCCTGGGCACTATGGGCTTTGGCTTGCCGGCAGCGATTGGCGCTAAGTTAGCCCGGCCGCAGGATACGGTAATCACGGTATCCGGCGATGGCTCTTTTATGATGAACGTGCAAGAACTAGCCACCATTAAGCGCTTTCGCCTGCCGGTGAAAATTGTCATTGTCGATAACCAGCGTTTAGGCATGGTGAAACAGTGGCAGCAGTTGTTTTTTAACGAGCGCTATAGCGAAACCGATTTATCCGACAACCCGGATTTTGTCGCCCTGGCCGCTGCCTTTGCTATACCCGGCCACTGCATTACCCGCAAAGACGAAGTAGAAAGCGCGCTGGAAGCCATGTTTACCTGGCCCGGCCCTTATTTACTGCATGTATGTATTGACGATAAAGACAACGTCTGGCCATTAGTACCGCCGGGTGCTGCTAATGAAGAGATGATCACGGAGCTAAAAGCATGAACCACGTACTGAATATCACCGCCACTAACACCCCGGCTGTAGTAGAGCGTTTGTTACAGGTTACCCGCTATCGCGGTTATGAATTAGCCGGCTTACAGCTGACACCACGACATGATGCGCAAAGTTTAACTATTACCTTAACCGTGCGTAGCGATAAACCTATTCATTTATTAACCAGCCAGTTGCACAAACTGTACGATATTCAGCAACTGGAACTGGCTGGCAGCGAGCGGGCGGCACTAAGCGCCTGACGCCCGATATTTACAGCAGCTAACCCTATACTTTTTATTTACCGAATACACGGAGTACCGCAATGCCAAAGTTAAGATCCGCCACCGTTACCGAAGGCCGCAATATGGCGGGCGCCCGCGCACTGTGGCGTGCCACCGGCGTTAAAGACACCGATTTTGGCAAGCCGATTATTGCCGTGGTGAATTCCTTCTGCGAGTTTGTACCCGGCCACGTGCACCTGCGGGACTTAGGCAAGCTGGTAGCTAAAAGCATTGAAGAGGCCGGTGGCATAGCCAAAGAGTTTAATACCATAGCGGTAGATGACGGTATTGCCATGGGCCATGGCGGCATGTTGTACAGTCTGCCATCGCGTGAGCTAATCGCCGACTCGGTAGAATATATGGTCAATGCCCACTGCGCCGATGCCATGGTGTGTATATCCAACTGCGACAAGATCACGCCGGGTATGTTAATGGCCGCCATGCGCTTAAATGTGCCGGCCATTTTTGTCTCGGGTGGGCCGATGGAAGCAGGTAAAACCAAGCTGTCGGATCAAATTATCAAGCTGGACCTGGTCGATGCCATGGTGTCAGCCGCCGATCCTAAAGTCACCGACAGCGACAGCGAGCAAATTGAACGCAGCGCCTGCCCCACCTGCGGCAGCTGCTCGGGTATGTTTACCGCCAACTCAATGAACTGTTTGGTTGAGGCCTTAGGTTTAGGCCAACCCGGTAATGGCTCGTTATTGGCAACCCATGCCGATCGGAAAGAACTGTTTGTCCAGGCCGGTTTCAGAATAATGGAGCTGTGCAACCGCTGGTACAAACACGATGATGCCAGCGCCTTACCGCGCAGTATCGGCAATAAAACCGCCTTTGAAAACGCCATGATGCTGGATATTGCCATGGGTGGTTCAACCAATACCGTGCTGCATTTATTGGCCGCGGCGCAGGAAGCCAATGTCGACTTTACCATGGCCGATATCGACCGCTTATCGCGCATAGTGCCGCATTTGTGTAAGGTGGCGCCGTCAACGCAAAAATACCATATGGAAGATGTGCACCGTGCCGGTGGCGTGATCGGCATTTTAGCTGAGCTAAACCGTGCCGGTTTATTAAACCCCAATACGCCGCATGTGTCTGGCAGCTCGCTGGCAGCCGTGCTGGAGCAATGGGATCTGAAAACCAATCCGTCTACCGACGTGCAGCAGTTTTACGCCGCTGGCCCGGCCGGTATCCGTACCACGCAGGCCTTTTCACAAAACTGCCGCTACCCCAGCGTCGACGATGACCGGGTAGAAGGCTGTATCCGCAGTAAAGAACATGCCTATTCGCAAGACGGCGGTTTAGCTGTGTTGTTTGGCAACCTGGCACCGCAAGGCTGTATTGTAAAAACCGCCGGGGTAGAGCCGGAAAACCTGGTATTTAGCGGCCGCGCCCGGGTATTTGAAAGCCAGGACGATGCGGTTGAGGCCATCTTAAAAGGCAAAGTCGTGGCTGGCGATGCAGTAATTATTCGTTATGAGGGCCCCAAAGGCGGGCCGGGTATGCAGGAAATGCTGTACCCCACCAGTTATTTAAAATCGATGGGCTTAGGTAAAGCCTGTGCCTTAATCACCGATGGCCGCTTTTCTGGCGGTACTTCGGGCTTATCGATTGGCCATGTGTCGCCGGAAGCCGCCAGCGGCGGCGCTATCGCGTTGGTGCAGGAAGGCGACAAAATTGAGATTGATATCCCTAACCGCAAAATTGGTATTGCCATCAGCGATGACGAGCTGGCGCAGCGGCGTGCAGCGATGGATGCCAAAGGCAAGCAGGGCTGGAAGCCAGAAAGTCGCCAACGCGTTGTCAGCTCGGCATTAAAAGCCTATGCCCTGCTGGCAAGTAGTGCTGACAAAGGTGCTGTGCGGGATTTAAGCAAGCTGGAAGAATAAACAGCAAGACTTTAGGCGATGGGCAAGGTGTGCTCTTGCAGCAGCGGCAGGGATGCCGCGCAGGCTGAGACAGCACAGGGACGTGCTGTTGAAGGCGGCGAAAAGAGCATTTCCTTGCCGTGAGTTTGAACTGGATTTGTAGGCTACAACAGGCAACAACACGCGGGGACGCCGTAAATATGTCCCTATAGAGTTACAAGATCCTTCCATGGAGCTTGCCCGAAGGGCTGCTGGCGCAGTTCAAATTCGTTCCTGACGAATTTGTCTCTCCAGCATCCATGCTGGAGACGCCTTGTTTAGCAGTTTATGGTCTTCGCTATCGACTTTAGCTATACGGATGGCACAAGCAGCATAACTTGAGACGAAGGGACAAGGTGTACTTTCGTAGCAGCGGCAGGGATGCCGCGCAGGCTGAGACAGCACAGGGACGTGCTGTTGAAGGCGGCGAAGAAAGTATTTCCTTGTCACTGAGTTTGAACCTGACGCGTTTGATGAATTAACAGCAGTGGAGCAACAATGAGTAACCTGGCAACAGTACAAACAACACAGACAGATACCGAGTTAATGCAGCAGTATCTGCGTGAGATTTTGCTGTCGCCGGTATATCAGGCTGCGGTAGAAACCCCGCTGGATGCCATGGCAAAACTCAGCCAGCGCCTTGGCCACACTGTGCTGCTAAAACGTGAAGACAAACAGCCGGTGTATTCGTTTAAACTGCGCGGAGCCTTTCATAAACTGCATAAAGTACAGCAACAAAACCCCAATGCCCGAGTGGTGTGCGCTTCAGCGGGCAACCATGCCCAGGGTGTGGCGTTATCGGCCAGCAAATTAGGCCTTAATGCCACTATCGTTATGCCCATTACTACACCGGAAATAAAAGTCGCGGCAGTAAAAGCTTTGGGCGGTAATGTGGTGCTGCATGGCACCGCCTTTGATGAAGCCAACAGCTACGCCATTAACCTGGCAAGTACTGAAGGTGCTATCTATATTCCGCCGTTTGACGATAGCGACGTCATCGCCGGCCAGGGCACGGTTGCCAAAGAGCTGCTTAGCCAGCATAACCAGCTTAACACGGTGTTTATACCGGTTGGCGGCGGTGGCTTACTGGCCGGTATGGCGGTGTATATCAAGGCCATACAGCCGAATGTCAAAGTAATAGGTGTAGAGCCGGAAGATGCCGCCTGTTTAAAAGCCGCGCTGGATGCCGGCCAGCCGGTAACACTGGAGCGCGTCGGCTTGTTTGCCGATGGTGTAGCGGTTAAACGTATCGGCACAGAGAATTTCAATCTGGCCAGACGCTTTTGCGATGAAGTTATTACGGTTAGCAGCGATGAAATCTGCGCGGCCATTAAAGATATCTTTGACGATTTGCGTGCCGTGGCCGAGCCGGCCGGCGCCTTGGCGTTAGCGGGATTGAAAAAATACAGCCAGCAGCTGAAAAACAGCACACTCAGTAAACCTCAACAGTTAGCCGCCGTGCTAAGCGGCGCCAATTTAAACTTTGATACGCTGCGCTATGTGTCTGAGCGCTGTGAGCTGGGCGAGAAAAAAGAAGCAGTGTTCGCGGTGACAATTCCGGAAGAAAAAGGCAGTTTCCGTCGTTTTTGCCAAACCCTGGGCGGCCGGGCTATCACCGAGTTTAACTACCGCTACGCCAGTGATAATAAAGCCCATATCTTTGTCGGCATTAAGTTGCGCCATGGCCAGCAGGAGCTAAACACGGTAAAAGAGCTACTCAGCAAAGCCGGCTACGATTATCAGGATCTGTCCGACGACGAGCTGGCCAAACTGCACGTGCGGCATATGGTGGGTGGTATGCCTCCGCGCCAGTTACAAGAGCAGGTGTATCAGTTTAACTTTCCGGAATACCCAGGCGCTTTGATGAATTTCCTAAATACCTTGGGTGAACACTGCAATATTACGCTGTTTCATTATCGTAACCACGGCGCGGCCACCGGCGATGTGCTGGCCGGTTTTGAAGCCGCCAGCCATAACGATATAGCGGCTTATCTGGATAAACTGGGTTATCAGTATCAGCAGGTTAGCCATAACCGCAGCTATCAGACATTTTTAACCACGGCCTGACTCTTTTTCAGCCGTTGTTGATCTGTATTTATATCCTTCCCTGCTACAGGGGCTAGACTAAGCAACAAAACTGCGATTTTGCGCTGCTAAGTAAGGATACGGCATGAAAAAACTGCCAGTGTTAATGCTGCTGGCCACCGGTGCGGCCATCGCCTGGTGGCAACTTAAACCCAATGCTGCAATTGCCGTGAGTACCACCGCGGTCAGTCGTGGCACGGTAGCTATGCTGGTGGCGAATACCCGCGCCGGGACAGTACGGGCTTGTCAGCGTTCCAAATTGTCACTCACCAGTGGCGGCACCGTTGCCGCGTTGCATGTACAAAATGGTGACCGGGTAACGCAAGGCCAATTGCTGATGTCAATGTGGGATCAGGATCAACAAGCCCGGCTATTGCAGGCCGAAGCTCAGCTTGACGTAGCCACACTTAGCAAAGCCGAGCGCTGTGATGCCAGCGAACGTGCCGCGCGCGAAGCGAAACGGGCGCAAAGCCTTGCCAAGCAAAAGTTGTTATCCGATGAAGCCCTGGATCAGGCTTTGACCAACGCAGAACTTAGCCGGCATAGCTGTCAGCGTGCCGCTGCCGAAATCAGCGTCGCCAAGGCGCAACGGGCGCTGCAACAAGCCTTGCTAAGCCAGACGCAGTTACTGGCGCCCTTTGCCGGTGTAGTGGCCGAAATTAACGGCGAAGTTGGCGAATTTGTTACCCCGTCGCCGCCGGGTATCCCAACACCGCCAGCTGTCGATTTAATCGATGATAGTTGCCTGTATGTGCGCGCCCCCATTGATGAGGTAGATGCCGCCGGCATCCGGGTGGGTATGCCGGTAAACATCACGCTGGACGCCTACCGTGGACGCCAGTTTGCCGGCACGGTCAGTCGCATCGCGCCCTATGTGCAGGATTATGAAAAACAAGCGCGCACTGTTGATGTTGAAGCCCGCTTTAGCCAGCTGCCCGATGACGTTTTGCTGTTGATTGGCTACAGTGCCGATATCGAAATTGTGCTTGAGCAAAAAAACGACACGCTGCGCCTGCCAACAGAAGCGATTTTTTCGCAAAATCAGGTATTGGTTATCAGCAAAGATATGCGACTGGAGCAACGCAGCATCAACACCGGCATCAGCAACTGGCGCTGGACGGAAATCAGCAGCGGCCTGGCCGAGGGTGAACAGGTGTTGCTAAGCCTGGATACACCGGGGGCAGTTGCGGGCGCAACTGTCACCGTTACGAAAACAGCAAACCATGATTAAGCTTTCACAGCTGTGCCGCACCTTTATGCTGGGTGATCAGGCGGTGCACGCGCTGAATAATATTAACCTTAACATTAGCCCCGGCGACTACATTTCGGTAATGGGGCCATCCGGCTCAGGCAAATCTACCCTGCTAAACGTGCTGGGGCTGTTGGATGTGCCTGACAGCGGCCACTATCTGCTGCAGGGCACCGATACTACCTTGCTCAGCGAAACCGAACGCGCCCGCTACCGGCGCGAACATATCGGCTTTGTGTTTCAATCCTATCATCTGGTGCCCAGGCTAACGGCGCGGGAAAACATTGAGCTGCCCTTAGTACTGGCTGGCATAGCACCGCATGATCGCCAGAAAAAAGTTGCAGCAATATTGGCTCAGCTGGGTTTAACGGAACGCGCCGGTCATTTACCCAACCAGCTCTCCGGCGGCCAGCGCCAGCGGGTTGCTATCGGCCGCGCTATTGTTATGCAGCCACGCTTGCTGCTGGCCGATGAACCCACCGGCAACCTGGATACGCAATCCGGCCTGGATGTGGTCGCCATACTGGAACAACTGAACCAGCAGGGTATTACGCTATTAGTGGTGACACATGATAACGCTCTGGGCCAGCGGGCGCGGCGGCGCATCCGCATGGTGGACGGCCGTATTGTCGCTGACGAGCTAGCTGGCATCATAGCGTCTGAGGCTGACAGCCATGCGTAGCGCCGATTTGCTGCGCTTTAACCTGCAACTGCTGCTACGCCACCGCTTTCGCAGCCTGATGATCTTGCTGGCGCTGGCCATTGGCGTGGCGGCGGTCAACCTGCTTACCGGCCTGGGCGAAGGCGCCAGGGCCTATGTGCTGAATCAGTTTTCGCTATTGGGTAACAAAACCCTGATCATGCTGCCGGGCAAAAAAGAAACCAGTGGCGGCCTGCCACCGCTGACCGGTGAGTCACCCCGCGATATTACGCTGAACGACGCAACCGCCATCAGCCGCTTACCCGGTGTGACGGCGGTTGCCCCTTTGCTGGTTGGCATCGCAGAAGTGCGCTTTGCCGGGCGGCAGCGCGAGGTAGTAATAGCCGGCACCAGCAGTGACTATTTCAGCATTCGTCAACTGAATGTGCAGCAAGGCCAGCCACTGCCAGCAATGGCGCTGGACACTGCCAGCCCGGTCGCGGTAATTGGCAGCACTGTTAAACGCGAGTTGTTTGGCAATGCGCCGGCGCTGGGGCAATGGCTTAAAGCCGGTGACCGCCGCTTTCGTATTATTGGTATCCTCAGTAGCAAAGGCCAGGCCATGGGCATGGATATGAACGATCTTATGCTGATCCCGGTCGCCAGTGCTCAGGTATTGTTTAACCAGCCCGGTTTATTCCGGCTATTAATTGAAAGTAACAACAGCGACTCCCTGCCTGCCGTGAAGCAACGGGTAGAGCTGCTAATGCAACGGCGCCAGAATGGCGTGGCCGACATTACGCTAATCAGCCAGGATGCCATTCTCAGTGCCTTTGGCAATATATTAACCACGCTGAATCTGGCGATTAGCGGCATTGCCGCCATCAGCTTGCTGGTGGCCGGTATTTTGATCATGAACGTCACCTTGATTTCGGTCAGCCAGCGCACCGCTGAAATCGGCCTGTTAAAAGCCATAGGCGCGGCCGATAGTGATATTCAAACCCTGTTTTTAAGCGAAGCACTGTTGATGGCGTTGCTAGGCGCTATTGCCGGTATGCTGCTAAGCGAACTCGGCCTCTTAGCGATGCGGTTACGCTTTAGCGATTTAGCTTTTCACACGCCCTGGTGGGCCAGGTTATTGGCACTTAGCATCGCCCTTGCCACTTCATTACTGTTTGCCTGGGGGCCAGCACGGCGCGCCGCCAGGATGTCGCCGATCAGTGCGCTGCAGGGCAAGGTAAACTGATGCGCACGGCCGATTTTATCAAACTGATCCTGCGCAGCCTGACGGCAGCGAAAATGCGCAGTAGCCTGACCGCGCTGGGCATTGCGGTGGGTATTTGTGCGGTAACCTTACTAACCTCGTTAGGCGAAGGCGTACGACACTATGTGCTAAGCAATTTTTCCCAGTTTGGTACCCGCATTATTGCCATTAACCCCGGAAAAACCCTGACCGGCGGCATGGGCGGCATGCTACAAACCGACCGGCCGCTGACACTGTACGATGCCCAGGCGTTAGCACGGCTGCCGCACGTAACGCACGTTGTACCTCTGGTGCAGGGCAGCGGCACTATTGAAGCCGGCGGCCGTGCACGCAGCACCGACATTATTGGCGCTAACCATGCCATCCACAGTGCCTGGCAGTTTAATATTGCCTTAGGCCGCGGCTTACCTGAAGACGAAAGCGGCCGCAGCCGCAGCTTTGCGGTGCTGGGTCATAAGCTGCAGCAGGAGCTGTTTGGCGGGCAAAACCCGCTGGGGCAAAGTATCCGCGTTGGCGGTATGCGCTTTCGCATCGTCGGGGTAATGGCCGCCAAAGGCCAGATGCTGGGTTTTGATTTAGACGATATGGTGTTTATTCCGGTGGATAAAGCGCTGATGCTGTTTAACCGCAACGGCCTGATGGAAATTGACGTAGTGTTTAGTGATAGCGCCAGCACCGATCAGCTACTGGCCAGTATCCGTAAGCAACTAATCGCCCGCCATGGTGCTGAAGATTTCAGCCTGATTTCGCAAGACGATATGCTGCAAAGTCTGGATAATATTTTGCAGGTGCTGACCGCAGCAGTGGCAGCGCTGGGGGCTATTTCGTTACTGGTGGGTGCAGTGGGCATTGTTACCATTATGAGCACCGCCGTGCGCGAGCGCACCAGTGAAATTGGCCTGTTAACCGCGCTCGGCTGCAATCAGCGCCAGGTACTGCTGCTGTTTTTAGGCGAAGCGGTGGCCTTGTCACTGGCCGGAGGTATTGCCGGTATCGGTGTGGCAATAGCCCTTGTGCTTGGTCTTGCCGCAGTGTTACCGGCACTGCCGTTGCAGTTGAGCCTGTTCTATTTAAGCCTGGCGTTGCTGTTATCTATTGCCATCGGTCTGGCTGCCGGCATTACCCCGGCCCGGCAAGCCGCGCAAATGAACCCGATAGATGCCCTGCGGGCAGAATAGCGCCTATGCCGCAAATGGTGCATACTAAACAGCCTGATGGATAATTTGTATGAGCTTGTGCCACTGCGAACCCCATTAATTCAACAGCTGCTGATTTGCCTGCTATTGCTGGCCGTTGCTGTGCTGAAAACGGCAGCTGCGACAGAGCCTCAGGCCACTACACCGGTTTATTATCCTGGCCATCCAAGGCAGGATTACTATGTTGAACTGTTGCAACTGGCTCTTAGCTACCCCTGCGCAGCACAATATCAATTGCAGGCATCTGGCTTGGATTTACCAAAAAAGCGCGCCTTTGATCTGATGAATGCCAAAGCAGGCATTGATATTATGTACGGCAGTGCCAGCGCCGAACGGCTGGAACACTATCAGGCGGTGCCTTTTCCGATTTTGCGCGGCTTAATGGGCCTTCGAATTGCGCTGGTTAGTGATAAAAGCAAACTGTCACAGATCCATAGTGTCGCAGCCTTGGCGAAACTCAGAGTCGGCCAATATATCAGCTGGAGCGACACCGCCATTTTACAGGCCAACCGCTTTAATGTTGAACCGGTCAGCGACGTAGAGGGTTTGTACAAGATGCTGGCGCTGGGCCGCCTTGATTATTTCCCGCGTTCGGTGTTGGAAGTGCTGCAAAACCAGGCCGAACATGCAGAGCTTAATTTGCAGATTGACCCGCACATCCTGCTGTATTACCCGACAGCAACCTATTATTACGTCGCCAAAGACAACTCCGGGCTGGCCGAAGCTTTATTATGCGGGCTGGAGCAAGCCCAAAACGATGGCTCACTAAGCCAACAGTTTGAACGCTACTACGGCGGCTTATTGCAGCAACTTAATGTTAAGCAGCGCCGCGTGTTTAACCTGCAAAATCCGTTGCTACCCGCCGATGTACCCTTGCAACGGCAAGAGTTGTGGTATGAGCTACCCAATAACAAGGTGCCACAGCACGAGTAATCAACTGATTAAAATTGAGCTGTTGGAAGTACTCACGCGGGATAATTAATACCGCGCAGCGGCATACCACAGAATAAGGACAGCAATTGTATATTGGCGTAGTAACACAACAAACCGGCGCGTCGGCAAAAGCGGTGCGATTATATGAGGCCTTAGGCTTACTGGGTAAGGTAGAGCGTAAAGGCGTGTATCGCTATTACAGTGCCAGCCAGCTAAACCAAATTATACTCATCCGTCAGGCACAGCAGTTGGGGTTTCGTCTGGCCGAATTAAACCAGGTGTTAGGCCCGGATGCCACAGCCCCCAATTGGCCGGCGTTATTGCAGCATCTGGCAAACAAACAGACAGCAGTGCAGATGGAAATTACGCGCCTGCAGCAGTTAGAGCAGCAACTGCAACTGGCTATGCAGGACATAATGCAGTGCGCCAGCCTGGTGCCACAGCCACCGCTAACAGCCTGCGCTTGACTCTGCCCTAAAGGGCAGACTGTATGCTGCACTTCGGACAGGTACAACTTAGCCTAACGGAGCAGCAACATGAGCAGTAAAAAGGTATTAGTTATCAGTGTGCACAGTGACGCCGAACGGCTGGGCCTGGGGTTAGCAGCTGCCTATGCTGATGCCGCAACGGCGGCAGGCCATAATGTAAGATGGCTGCAACTGGACAAGCTGAATTTTAACCCGGTGTTTTCTGGCTATGCTAAAACGACGGCGCTGGAACCGGATTTACAGGCGGCGCAGGCTGATCTGCTGTGGGCAGAGCATATTAGCCTGGTGTATCCCATTTGGTGGGGCAGCGTACCGGCATTGCTGAAAGGCTTTCTCGATAGGGTGTTACTGCCTGGCTTTGCCTTTAAATATCAGCAAGGTGAAAAGTATCCGCAGCCGTTATTGGTTGGCAAAACTGCGCATTTGCTGCTGACCATGGACACCCCTCCCTGGTACTTTCGCTGGATATACCGCGCACCGGGTTTGCAACAAATCAGCCGCACCACTTTAGCCTTTTGCGGTATTAAACCGCTGAAGAGCCTGATGCTGGGGCCGGTAATTAGCTCCACAGCCGTGCAGCGCCAACGCTGGCTTAAGCAAGCCGGGCAATTGGCGCAACGTTTATAATAATGACGGTCCAAGTTAACTTATTTACAACACTAAGGCACGCCTATACCTATGCAGGTGTTATCAAATACCAAACAAAGGCTGCAGATATTACAGCCGGCGCCATGGCCAGATAGCAGCCCCAGGCGGCTATCGCTGGGGCGCTGCGCGTAAACCACAACGACTGGAATTAGAAGCCAGCTATAAAGGTAGCTAACCTGTTAACTTTAATGGAACTTAATGCACTTGCACTAACCTAACCGTGCAGTTACACTTTGCGCGTTTTTTCAACAGGAGTAGCACGATGAGTAAACCGGCAGTAGCCGAGCATGGCCGCGGCGAGATCCGCGATAATGCGATAAAGGCCTTAGTCACCAGCAAGTTGTTTCAAACCAGAGTGGTAAAGGCGAAGAAAGGCAAAGGCTCATACAACCGCAAAGGGCGTAATTCAAAAGATTACGCCCTTGTTGTTTCTGCCACAGCACACTGATATTACCGTCCTTTTTCCCGGCTTTTTTACTAACAAATCGCCCTACCTAGACGTTATACTGCGGCAAAATAAACAAACGCCGTAAGCATTATGACTGCTGAAGTAAAAATTAAAGATCTTATCGAAGGCACCGGCAAAGCTGCCGAGCGTGGCGCACTGATTACTGCCCATTACCGCGGCTGGTTAGAAGATGGCACCGAGTTTGACTCTTCCTACAAGCGCGGCGAGCCATTTCAAATTGTGCTCAGTAATAACCGCGTGATTCAGGGCTGGATTTTAGGCCTAAAAGGCATGAAAACCGGCGGCAAACGCAAGCTCTGGGTACCAGCCGAACTGGCCTATGGCGAACGCCAGATTGGCACTATGATCCCTCCAAACAGCAATCTGATTTTTGAAATTGAACTGCTGGAAGTGCTGACCAGAGATGACTAACAGCGCCTGCAGGCGCTGTTGCATGTGATGGGCGTTAACTGCTACTTGTTTTGCTGCTGCAGCAAAATCATTTCTTTTGCGACCAGTGCAGCTGACGGCAAAAACATCGTCGATACGATACGCTGATCAATCACCACATCGTGTTTATCGGCCAGCGTATCTTTGTTTTGTGCCAAAGCGCCATTTTTCCGCAGGCGGCTTTCAATTAAAAACGGCAGCAAGGTGCCATGTTTCGCCCAGGGCTTCTCCAGTTCGGTTGAATCAGGAAAACCCGCTACCTTTTTACCTTTCACTAAATAGTCGCCACCCGACAGCTTTACATTGGCGATACTGGCCGCACCGTGACCGCCCACACCGACAATACCACCAGCTTCGTACACTTTGGCGATAATGGCCTGGATCTCAACATTCTGAGCCACATCAAACATCACGCCATAGCCACCACCGCTAAAAACGGCCCAATACTGCTCTGGCTCCACCTGTGCGGGTGTCAGTGAATTACTGGCTTTTTGCTGAAAGTTTTCATACTTGATGGTATAGCTGGCAATGCCCAAAGGTTCACGCATAAAGGGTACCTCGCCGCCCTGCGGTGAGACAAAATCAACCTCATAGCCATGACTTAAAAATAAATGGTACGGCGGGGCAAACTCAAACAAGTCGTTACGCGCTTCATGCTTTTCAGCATCGCCCATATCAAGCTTGTTCGACGCTACAATCAGCACCTTTTTAACCGGCTGCGCCGCAGCGGCAGGAACAGCACACCAAACACAGAGTAAACACAATAGCACAGTGAACAATCGCATAACCGTTCCTTAGTAAGTAACAACACAACCAGGTTTGTCGCGGTTAAGGGGCAAAAGGTTTAAAAGCTGAAATGATTTTATTAATCACCATGCAAGCTGTGCCTGCAGCATTAAGCGTTTTCCTAGCGCGCACTAAACGTTAAGATAGCCACCTTGTTGCTATAGACTGCCCGTTATGACTAAACCACATTACTTTTACGCCACGCTTTTAATTGCACTGCTGATATTTATCGCCTGCCTGATGATGAACGGCCCGATGCGACCAGGCTTACCGGTAGGTGATGACCTTACTACAAGGCTTAATTACATCAATAACAACCTGATGCTATGGCAGCTGGGTTGGCTAAGCTGGATGGCCGCAGCCTTGAGTTTACTGGCGTTTGCGGTGATGCTGTCCACCGAACTGCAACCGGGCGTTGCCCGCCAGTATGGTGTGTTGTTGGTAGCACTGGGTATGGCACCCGATCTGATGGCCGAAACCCTGTATGCCTTTGTCATGCCGCATATCGCTGTTGAACAACTGGCCTTGCTGCAGTTTATCGATTTACTTGCCATGCACCTTACCGGCTTTTTGGGCAACGGCTTATACAATATCGGCGGTATGCTGCTGACGCTGGCGCTGTTAAAGCAACAGCCGGCATTAAAACTGTGGTTATATCCTGGCCTTGCCGCCTGGCTGCTCGGTTTGGGGTTATCGGTCGCTATTGCGCTGCAGCAGCTAAAACTGGCGGAATATTTTACCGCTGCCAGTATGGTGTTAAGTACCGGCTGGTTTGTGCTAATAGCCTGGAAATTGTGGGGTACAAAATATGTACGCCGCACTTAAGGTTATTCATCTTGGCTCGCTGGTAATGTGGTTAGGCCCGGCGCTCGGCTCCTGGCTGGTACTGCGTTATATGCAGCAGCAAGAAGGCGAGCTATCGCCCGCCACCGCCAACGTGTACCGGGTGTTTTTCTGGACCTTAACACTGGAACATATCGCTTTAGTCACCCTGCTGCTAAGCGGCGCTACTATGGCCTTTATGTTTGGCTTTATCAGCATGCCATGGTTGCAGCAAAAGCTCTGGCTGGTGCTGTTAATCATAGTACCGCTGGAAATTGTCGATATCTGGCTGGGTAATTGGAAGGTAAACCGGCTAATCGCAGCGCGCAGTGCAGGTAACACCTTAACAGCGCGCCAGCAGGTACTGGTGCAGTTTTACCATAAAAGCTTTACCAATCTGGCGCTTATTACCCTACCAGCCACCGTGTTGGTAATTATGTGGCTGGCCGTGTCGAAGCAAGCGCTTTGGTGAGGTTGGAGTAACCAATTTTACGACCCTATATTCGGTCCACAAGTATGCTTTACAACATATTTGATGTATTTATCATTTACAACATATACGTTGTAAAAATACTTAGTTAGGTTTCGACGTTTTGATTAGGCGTTCATTTATCTTAATTGTTCATAAAAAATGAACACTGCAAAAAATTGAACGAAAATCAGACAAAAAAGCCTAGAATCGGCGCTGCCAACACAGCACCAGCAGGCGCTGGCGCGGCTTTACCATAAAGCTTTATCAATCAATCGATTGCCACACTGCCAGCAACAGTACTGGTCATTATGTGGCTGGACGTGTCGAAACAAGCGCTTTGATTAGGTTGAGCTAGCATTAATTTTACCTGACCTCAATTATTGATATTGCCAACAATAACCGCTGTGTATTTCGTTCAAAGTTGCAAGGTTGCACCGCGCTTTATGCCAGTGAGAAGTTCAGGCTGCTGTGCGAAAAGTACAAACTTGGTGGACTGCAGTTCGAAGCTGATTTGTTGGATAGTTTTGAGTAGGTACACGGACTTATATTTTTCGGCAAAATAAGCTAACTTTGGATTCCAAACGATTGCTTTTGGATATCACATGCACAAGATCCAAGTTATAAATTCAGCTACCCGTAAAAGTATTGAGATTAGCGACAATGAATTCAATAATCTAAAACTTTCCAATCAGCAAATAAAGGCAACGTCTAGCTTCCTACATCATTACTCTGTATTTATAAAAAACTTAAATTCACTTGAACGCGACGTTTTTTATCATGCTATTGATTTTAAACAATATAATAATGATCAGTACATGGTTAGTAACGAGGTTTTTGCTCGAGCCGATCACACCGTGATTTCGCATCTGGCTACTTTTATGAAGCTTCCGGAGTTGCTACCATCGCACTTATCGAGGATGCTTAGATCAACTCACGAGAAAAAGTTGGCGATTGAAAAAAAATCTGCTCTATATGATGACCCCACTAGTAACTATGCATTTTTATGTGAATTGAGAAACTCAATAGTACACTCAAACGTAGATCTCACGATAAATACTGGAATTTCGAACTTTGATGGCAGCGAGATCGGACTATTTTCGTTCGGTTACTTCATAAACTTTGATAAATTTTTAAAAAAATCAGCTCGATCGGGTAAGGTAAAAATACTGTCCCCAATGAGAGATGCCCTATGTGACGATAAAGGTAGGATAGATTTAATGAGGTCTTTTTCTCTGTGCGCCCGCGCGATATATAAGGAGCTTTTAGAGCCAAAGGTTAGTGAATTGGTAAGTGCTATCGATAACAGTATCGACTCTATAGATCGAGTCCTGATCAGTAATAATCTTCAAAGTATTAAAGTACCGAATTTTGAGCAGACAAAAGATTACATAGTTATTGCACAAGATGATTTAACGATATCAAAACTCGTGATTGATAGAACTAAAAGTTTATTCTCTGAATTACGTATACCTCAACCAGCAAACTTCATATCGATAGCACCTTCTTACCAAGCAAGCTCTAAGTCTTTTAATTGACCAAAGCTGCCTTTCAAGACCTGAGTGCAACGTGCATTACACCACAAGAGAAAGGCCAGTAAAAGTGCTGACCTTTCAATCATATATAAGTATAGAACTTACTCTCTCACACAAAGTAAATGCTTGAGAGTTCGGAGCTACTCAACCGTCACTGACTTAGCCAAGTTACGTGGCTGGTCTACGTCGGTGCCTTTGATAATAGCAACGTAGTAGCTAAGCAGCTGCAGTGGCAGGGTGTAGACGATAGGTGCCAGGATGTCGGCGACGTGTGGCACGTTAATTACCCGCATGGTGGCGTCAGACTGGAAGCGGGCCTCGGTGTCGGCAAAGACGTACAGAATACCGCCACGGGCGCGTACTTCTTCGACGTTCGATTGCAGTTTTTCTAACAGCTCGTTATTTGGCGCTACCACGATAATCGGCATTTCTGCGTCAATCAGTGCCAGCGGGCCGTGCTTTAACTCGCCTGCGGCATAGGCTTCAGCGTGAATGTACGAGATTTCTTTTAGCTTTAATGCGCCTTCCATTGCGATGGGGTACTGATCGCCACGGCCTAAGAACAAGGCGTGATTTTTATCGGCAAATTCTTCTGCCAACGCTTCAATTTGTGGCGCCAGGCTTAAGGTTTGCTCCAGTTTTGCCGGCAGGCTCTTTAACGCATCGGTCAGCTCGCGCTGCTGGGTGGCGGTTAAACCGTTGTACTTACCAATCGCCATGGTCAGCATGGCCAGGCCGACCAACTGCGTAGTAAAGGCTTTGGTTGAGGCGACACCGATTTCAGCACCGGCACGGGTCATAAAGGCGAGGTCTGACTCACGTACCAGGGATGAGCCAGCCACGTTACAGATGGTTAAGCTGCCTAAGTAACCAGCATCTTTGGCCAGACGCAGCGCGGCCAGGGTGTCGGCCGTTTCGCCGGATTGCGAAATGCTGACCAGCAGGCTGTTTGGCTGCACAAAGGATTTGCGGTAACGGAATTCTGAGGCGATTTCGACGTTACAGGAAATGCCGCCTAACGACTCTAACCAGTAGCGTGCCACCATACCAGAGTGATAGCTGGTACCACAGGCGACGATTTGCACATGTTTTACTTGTTTAAATAACTCTGCCGCGCCGTTACCAAAGGTTTCGTCCAGTACGGAATCGGCACTTAAGCGGCCCTCCAGCGTGTTGTTAATGGCATGCGGCTGCTCGTAGATTTCTTTTAGCATAAAGTGGCGGTACTGGCCTTTGTCGCCGGCGTCGTAGCTGACATTCGATTCGTGTACTTCACGCTCTACCGGCTTGCCGTCTTTATCGAAAATGGCCACGCTGTGGCGGGTAATTTCGGCCACGTCGCCTTCTTCTAAGAAGATAAAACGGCGCGTTACCGGCAGCAGTGCCAGTTGATCTGAGGCGATAAAGTTTTCACCAATACCTAAACCGATAACCAGCGGGCTGCCTGAACGGGCCACTACCACGCGGCTGCTGTCGGTTTTATCCAGCAATACCGTACCGTAAGCGCCATGTAACTGCTTAACCGTGGCTTGCACCGCCGCTAACAGTGAACCGGCAGCTTTTAACTCTTCTTCGACTAAATGGGCGATAACTTCGGTATCGGTGTCCGAGGTAAACACATAGCCTTTGGCTTTTAATGCCTCACGCAATGGCGCGTGGTTTTCGATAATGCCGTTATGCACCACAGTAATATTGCTGGACACATGCGGGTGAGCGTTGCGCTCGCTTGGCTCGCCATGGGTGGCCCAACGGGTATGAGCAATACCGGTACCGCCGACAACCGGGCTTGCTGCTACCGCGTCGCTGAGTTCTTTTACTTTGCCTAAACGGCGCAAACGGGTAAGGTTGCCCGCCTCGGTAACCACGGCCACACCGGCTGAGTCATAACCGCGGTACTCGAGGCGACGCAGGCCTTCTACCAGAATATCTACTACATCACGCTGCGCTACTGCGCCAACTATGCCACACATAAGCTCTCTCCAAATAGTCCGTTATCAGTATGTATTTATGTCAAAGGCCGCTAAGTTATCCGGCAACGCGGATCACCTTCACACCCTGTTGTTCAATCTGTGCGGCATCGGCCGCGGCTAAACCTTCATCGGTAATCAGTACCTTTACCATGGCCCAGGGCAGCTCAAGGTTATGTATTTTGCGTCCCAGCTTGTCAGATTCCAGCATGACGATAACTTCACGCGCCACTTCGGCCATCACCCGGCTTAAACTGTACAGTTCATTATAGGTGGTAGTGCCGCGGGTTAAGTCGATACCGTCGGCACCGATAAACAGCTGATCAAAGTCGTAGTTGCGTAGCATCTGCTCGGCCAGCTGGCCCTGAAAGGCTTCAGACTGCGGATCCCAGGTGCCACCGGTCATCAATAAAGTCGGCTCGTTTTCCAGCTCACGCAACGTATTGGCTATCGCCAGTGAGTTAGTCATTACCACCAGGCCGCGCTTAGTCGCAAGCTCCGGCAATAGCGCGGCGGTAGTGCGGCCGCTGTCGATAATAATGCGGTAGTGATCTTTGATCAGGCCGGCAGCGGCTTTGGCAATGGCTAACTTTCGCTTTGAAACTTTTTCCAGGCTTGAATCGCTGACAAAATCTTGCGGTACCGGTACAGCGCCACCGTAACGGCGCAGCAATAAACCTGCTTGCTCCAGCACCGTCAAATCTTTGCGGATAGTGACTTCTGAGGTATTAAATTGCTCGGCCAGTTGCTCTACCGACAGTTCGCCCTGCTGCTGTAGCTGACTCACAATTAAATGCCGTCGTTGTTGAGTGTTACGTTTATTCATAACTTCCGCTTAAGTTTCGTTTCGAAAGTTATTTTAACGTTGTTTGTTATTTTTGCAAGTTAGCTGTTGCGATCAGCATAAATATTTAGCGGCAAACGTATAAAGTACTGTAAACCTAAACCCGGTGGGCTGCTGACAGTAATCTGGCCTTTTAACCGCACTGTGACCAGATTATAAACTATATGGCTGCCCAGCCCGGTACCGCCCTGATGCCGTTTGGTGGTAAAAAACGGATCGAATAGCCGTGCCAAATCAGCCTCATTCATACCGCAGCCGTTGTCGTAAAACAGTAATTGCAGTTGGCCCTCAACCAGATGTAATACAATCGAAATTTTTGGCGCGGCGGTTGCCTGCAAGCCATGATGCAAGCTGTTTACCACCAGATTAGTAATAATTTGCGCAATAGCACCGGCGTCGGTATGCATAGTGAGCGTGTCGGGTGTGTCCAGCTCGACACTACAACCGATTTGGCGCAGCTTGGGTTGCAGCGACAGCAATACGTCCCGCAGATAAGCCACCAGCTCGATGTCGCGTACACTGTCACTGGACTGATCGACCGACACTTGCTTAAAGCTTTGCACCAGATCGGCGGCACGGTGGGTATTGCTGTGCAAAATTTTCAGACCGTCGGAAAATTGCTGTAAAAAGCGTTCAAACTGGCTTTTTTGAATGCCCCCCTGCTGATAACTGCTGTTGAGTAACTCAAGTTCATTGTGTAAATGGCTGGTCGCGGTAACGCAGATCCCAAGCGGGGTATTAATTTCGTGCGCTACACCGGCAACTAAGGCACCGAGCGACGCCATTTTTTCTTGCGTAACCAATTGCTGTTGTGCCGTTTTCAGCTCGGCGTATGAGTCTTGTAATGCCTGGTGCTGGGTTTTAATTTCTTCGGTACGAGCCAGCACTTCGCGCTCCAGTTGCTGGCGGTGACAACGTTCATTATCAAAACGCCAGAAAATAACGCCACCCACGGCGGCCAGGGTCAGCGCAACTGACAAACTAAGAAACCACCAACTTAGCCACCAGGGGGGGAGTACCGACACCTGCAACGTAAGCGGCGGCTGCCAGACGCCGCCAAGATAACGGGCACTTAGCTGAAACTGATAGTTACCGGCCGGCAACCGGGTGTAGGTTGCCACCCGGTTGTTTGCACTGATCCCCAGCCAATCCCGGTCGAAACCTTCTAAGCGGTAACGATATTCTAATTGCTGCGGCTGCAAAAAATCCGGTGCGGAAAAATGTAAACTGAACATGTCCTGCAAATGGTTAAATGTCAGCTGCTTAGTTTGGCTTAGCGCCTGGGATAACAGGCTGTCGGGGCCGGGCAACACCGGTTGATTAAACATACTCAGTTGATACAACATTAATGCCGGTGGTGGCAGCTGATGCCTGGCCAACTGTAAAGGGTATATATCCAGGCCTTGCCGCCCGCCGCGATACACATTATCAAATGCAACCGCACTGGCAGCAATCCAGGTCGCTTCCTGCACGCCATGGCCGGCCGACAGTTGTATAAAGCCCTGATTCGCCGCCGACCAGACAAAACGGTACATCAGATTAAAGGCTGTTGCCTGTTGCAATTCGCTATCCGTGTCTTCAGCACCGCGGTACGCTTTAAAGCCCAGGATCCGCTGCGGCTGTGTCGGGTGGCGCAATACCCGGTGATTAAGGTTGCCGGCGCGGACAAATAAATGGCCATTTTCTTCCAGCAGGGCCTGCACCCCGTTGTAAACCGGGCCCTGGCCTGCCGGCATGGCCTGATGCCAGTGCTGAATAGTATCGAAAGAGGCTGAGATACGCGCTAAGCCCTGATCGACAGAACCTAGCCAGATATCACCAAACTGGTCTTCATACAGTACCGTTACCACATGAAAAGGCAGTGTATATGCCGGGTTTTCCGGATGAAAATGCGCCAGCAATTGCCAGTGGTTATCCATCACAAAAACGCCATCTGTGCGGCTGGCCAGCCAGATACGCTGGCGGGAATCACGATAAATGGCGCTGATATGCGGCTGGCGTGGTACCGGCAGCGCAAACGGCTGCCATTGCTGATCCGGCATTAGCCGGAACAGACCATGATCGGTACCCAACCAGAGTGTATCATCCAGTTGCTTGACTACCCGTGCCAGCGACGGAGCTATACCAGTGGCCGGTTGCGGCAGGGGCCATTTTAGCAACTCACCACTTTGTGGATTGTACCGTGCCACCCCAGATTCCCGGTTTGCCAGCCAGATGCGATCCGGCGCCACCGCGTCTATACCAAATACATCATTGCTGCCAAGTAACCCGTCTTTATCCGCCACAGCCGGCAGTACCTTTACCTGGCGGGCAAAAGCGCTAAGCTGGCTAAAGCCGGTTTGGCTGACAAACCATAAACTGTCGGCGTTATCCAGATACATGGCCAGAATGGCATTTGTTTGCAAGCCATACCTCAGCAACGGCTCGTAGCTGAAATGACGCCAAATACCGCTTGCGCTTTGATAATGCCAGACGCCACTGTCATAAGTGCTAAGCCAGAGCCCGCCTTGCTTGTCTGCTAAAATATCGGTTAACTGGCTGCGCTGTAGTTCGGCCGGTGCAGCAAAACGCTGCAGGCTGTCATCGGCCTGCAGTAACCAAAGCCCGGCACCAAAGCTGGCTGCCGCCAACTGGCCCGATGGTAACCAACGTAAACGGGTTAGATGATCCAATGTCAGGGCAGAGTTATGTTGATGCCAGTGAGTTAGTTGGCCGCTAGCAAGTTGTACCCTGACTAAACCGGCGAAATCATTGCCAGGCCGTCGCTGCGGCGCTTCACCCAGCGCCAGGTACAGGTTGTCGTTATGCACCAGCAAATGATTAATATAACGAAACTCAGCCAGTTGTTCTGGCATAAAAGCCACCAGCTGTGTGTTAGCCGCGGTCAGCCTGGCTACGCCGGCACCGTAACCGGACACCCACAGCTGGCCGTCCTGATCTAATGCTAATGCGGTAATTTCATTACTGCCATGGCCGTCGGGCCAGGGGTAGCGGCGAAACTGCTCGGTCACCGGGTCAAGCCGGTTTAAGCCGCCATAACGGGTACCTACCCACAACATACCCTGATTATCTATTAGCAGGCTGGTGATCCAGTCCGATGACAGCCGGTTTGGGTTGCTACTGTCGGCTGGATAGTGCTGCAGGGTGACGCCGTCAAATCGATACAAGCCGTGGTGCGTGCCCAACCATATAAACCCCTGGTTGTCCTGCACCATGCTGGTTGCAAAAGGCGAGATAGGCTGACGTTCAGTCAAATGGGTAAAACGGGCATAAGCAGGAATAGCTGAGAGATCAGCCACACAGCGCCAGCTGCAAAACACCAGTAAACTCCAACATAACAGCCGTATCACTGGCTTCAATCCTTTGTCACAGCAGATTTGTTAAATTCTAGCCGGAGCTGGCTATAACGCCAGTGAGAAAAATTTAACCGAAGTATTGCAATTGAGAACTATTCGCATTATATTCTCAACCAGTGCGATGGAGCGCATGTAGTTCTGGCCCGGGATGGGCTTCTCTGGTCGTTGTTTTACTTGTCTTGCACGTTAAGGGGTGGGTTTTGCCACCCCTTCTTTTTATTGGAAGGTATTATGCTATCTCGCTGGCAAAGCGCGCTGGAGCGACTCCAGATCCTGCTGTTGTTATGCAGCGCGATATTCTGCCTGTACCAAGTTCCTGCCAATCTTAACCACACTCTACTGTTGTACGGCGTTTTACTGCTGTGCACTGTCAGTAGCCTGCGTTTAAAAGCAGCCTGCCGACCAGTTGCGCCTTTACGCGGTTTTGCCTGGCTGGAACAATACATGGCGCTGGCGCTGCTGCTGACACTGCTGTGCTGGTTTTATCTGCCACTAGCGCCTTACGCTGATGCAACTACAGCTTTACTGTGGCTGGCCTGTCAGCTGGCTGTACCGGGGCTGACGGTACGACTGCTAATGGTATGGCGCCAGCAACGGCAAACTGCCAGCCAGATCTCAGCGCCACATTGGCTTATCGGTTACGCCAGTCAGTCGGGTATGGCGCACCAACTGGCCAGCCACAGCGCAACCCAGCTAAAACAAGCCGGTATCCGGGTCACGTTGGCAGAGCTTAACCAGTTAACACAGCAACAACTGCAGCAATATCAGAAGGCTTTGTTCGTTGTTAGCACCTATGGCGACGGCGAGCCTCCAGACAATGCCAGTCAGTTTTACCAACTGGCACAACACTGGCAGCATAATTTTCAGCAATTAGAATATGCCGTGCTGGCGCTGGGCGATCGCAGCTACCAGCAGTTTTGTGCTTTTGGCCACTGGCTGCACGGCTGGCTGGCGCGCAGTCAGGCTAAAGCATTACAGCCAATACTGGAGCTGGACAGCAGCCAGCGGCAAAGCCCGGCATTAAACCACTGGCAACAAATGCTGGTACAAATCAGCGGTGGCCACAGCCTTGTTACTGCAACACCCGCTACCAGCCAACCCTGGCAGCAAGCACAGCTGCTTAGTCGTTATGTGGCAAACCCCGGCAGCAGTGGCGCCCCCTGCTATATCGTAAAACTGCAACCGGCTGAACACAGCCAGTGGCAAGCCGGCGATTTGATCGATATCCAGCCGGAAAACAGTAAATGCCATGTCGCCTTATGGTTGACCAAACACCAGATTAACGGCTGCCAAAGTGTCAGCTACCGTCAGCGCCAGGTGCCACTGTGCTGGGCGTTGGCAGAGCTGCAGTTAGATCAGGTGCAGCCACCGGGTGGCGGTGAAACGCTGGCTGATTGGCTGACCAGACAACCCTTGTTGCCACTGCGCAGCTATTCGATTGCTTCGGTGCCGGCAGAGGGCCATTTAACGTTGCTGGTGCGCCAGGTGCAACAACCGGATGGCAGCCTGGGCGTAGGCTCTGGTTGGCTTACCGCCTGGGCCATGGAGCAGCAACCGGTGCAATTGCGTTTGCGTAGTCACAGCAGTTTTCATCTGCCGGATGATGACAGGCCAATCATTTTTATTGCTAATGGCACCGGCATTGCCGGCATTCGTGCTTTATTGGCCGAAAGAGCCCAACGCGGCCACCGCCGCAACTGGTTGCTGTATGGCGAACGCAAACAACAGTTCGACAGCTTTTTTGCCCGTGATCTGCAGCTTTGGCAGCAGCAAGGCATGCTCAGCCACTGTGACCTGGCTTTTTCGCAAGATCAGGCAGAAAAACACTATGTGCAACACCTGCTGGCCGGGCAACAAGGCCGTTTACTGCAGTGGCTGGAACAAGGTGCGGCTATTTATGTTTGTGGCAGCCTGCACGGCATGGGCGATGGCGTGCACCAGGTATTGTTGCAGGCAGTTGGCGCTGCGGGTTTAGAACAGCTGCAACAGCAAGGCCGCTACCGGCGCGATCTGTATTAGTTTTTCCCGGGGGTAAAACTGATACGGCCTTGTTGCACTGCCATATTTAACGGCATAGCGCTGATTAGTTTTACCGTCGGGTTAGACATATCCAGTTTATACACCGGATTATTCGCCAGATAACCATTCACCAGTTGTAACAGCTCATTGCTTACCGGTGCCAGATTACCGCGATAACCTGCTGCCTCAATGCCGGAATTCAGCAACTTTACCGAACGCAAATAAATGGCCTTTTGCTCACTATCATAATACGGCACACCTTCAACCTGCAGTTGCAGACTGGCCGGATAAGTTAAACCAAATAAGGACAAAACAGCACTGCCGGCGGTATTTAGCCGCACAACGTCAGAGTTGTCCGGGCCAATTTGCACTTGCATGGTGTCTACCTGCATTTTCAGCGGTATACCGGCAACTTTGGCCTGCCGCGTTAACTTAGGAATTTGCTGACGCAACAGCTGTTCTACGTCAGCTTCGCTAACGGTATAGGCCGACATCTGTTGCAACTGGCTGCAGGCAGAAATAAGCAAGATGCAGGTTAACAAAACAATTTTTCTCATAGCTATAACGGCCTTTTAAACAGGTTTGGGCTACCGCTGTGGCAGCCTCTGCTGAAAACTAATTTAACATCGCAACTTACCTGGTGCCAGCTGACTTGTTGCTGAACCAACTGTGCTCCACGTGAAACACCGCAGACCAGCCGGTAGCACCCAGTGGCATTAAGTTATGTTATGCTCTGCGGCGATTCATCCGAGGTTTCACGACTTATAACGATAACTTTTATAACGAGAAGAGTATGGCGCTAATACTTAAACTGATTGCCGGTATTGTACTGGGTATGCTGTGCGGGCTGTATGCTCCGCATGATTTAACCCGCCTGTTAATTACTTTTAAAGGCCTGTTCGGTGAGTTATTGTTTTTTACCGTTCCGTTGCTGATTTTATTCTTTATTACCAGTGGTATTGCGGCATTACCGCGCAACTCGGGTAAATTACTCAGCCGCACTGTTGGCTTTGCCTACTTATCCACCATTATTGCCGGCACCCTGGCCTTTTTGGTAGCCAGCGTGGTTGTGCCTTTACTGACTCAAGCTAACAGCGCTGCCACTGGCTCTGATGTTGCTCATTTAACCGCCTTTATTGAGATGGATATTCCTCCGGCGATCAGCGTAATGACAGCCTTAGTGTTAGCCTTTATTTTTGGTCTGGGTATAGCGGCCACTCAGGCGCAGCAGCTAAAACAATTATCGGATCAGGGCCGGGATGTTATTCAGCTGATGTTAGAAAAGGTCATTATCCCGTTGCTGCCTGTCTATATCGCCGGTGAGTTTGCCCAAATGGCTGCGGCAGGTACCGTTTTTGCTACATTAAAAACCTTCGGCATTGTGCTGTTGCTGGCTGTAGCTATGCATTGGGTCTGGATTATTAGCCTTTACAGCATCGCTGGTATTAAGGCCGGTAAATCACCTTTTGCACTGATTAAAAACATGCTGCCAGCCTATTTTACTGCGCTTGGCACCATGTCCAGCGCCGCCACCATACCGGTATCACTGCAGGCAACCAAAGCCAATGGCGTTAAACCAGATGTAGCCAACTTTACCGTGCCACTGTGTGCAACTATTCACTTGTCAGGCTCTACCATTACCATAGTAAGCTGCGCTATGGCGGTAGTAACCATGGTTAACGGCCTGGAAATGCCGTCGTTTTTCACCGTACTGCCATTTATCTTTATGCTGGGCGTTGTGATGCTGGCAGCACCGGGTGTACCAGGCGGTGCCGTAATGTCGGCGGTTGGCTTACTGGGTTCCATGCTGGGCTTTGGTGAAGCGGCAATAGCGCTGATGATAGCGTTGTATATGGCACAAGACAGCTTTGGTACTGCCTGTAACGTTACCGGCGATGGCGCTATAGCCGTGCTGGTAGATAAAGCGGATTAGCCGTTATTAATTATACCGGTTGCAATTCCCGTTCCGGCTCACCACAGCAACTCGTCCTTTGCCTAAGGCAGAACTCAGACACTCTGTGGTGACCGATCCGGGATTCCAACCTACTAATCATATTGAACCAAGACAAAACAGCCCGCAAATGCGGGCTGTTTTTTAACTCACTTTTTAATTTTCACCGGCCGCTGCCAGCCTTCGACATGTCGCTGTTTAGCGCGGGCTACCACCAGCTCGCCATCGGCGGCATCACGGGTTAATACTGAACCGGCGCCAACAGTGGCATTAACGCCTACAGTAACCGGCGCAACCAGCGAACTGTTCGAGCCAATAAAGGCGCCGTCTTTAATGGTTGTGACAAACTTATTTGCACCGTCGTAGTTGCACGTGATGGTACCAGCACCTACGTTAACTTTGTCGCCAATAACGGCATCGCCGAGGTAGGTTAAATGGTTGGCCTTAGAGCCCTTACCCAGAGTGGTTTTTTTCATTTCAACAAAGTTACCAACATGGCTGTCGTCCAGCATGACGCTATCCGGCCGCAAGCGGGCATAAGGGCCAACCGAGCAGCCAGCACCTACAGTGGCTTTTTCAATCATTGAGTTGGGTTTAATTTCGCTGTTATCACCAATCACGCAATCTTTCAGGATGCAATTAGCACCGATACTTACGCCTTTACCCAGTACCACTTTGCCTTCAAATATCACGTTAATGTCGATCATCACATCATTGCCAACGCTAACTTCTCCACGCACGTCAATCCGCGCCGGGTCGCGTAAGTTAGCACCCGCCAACATTAGCTCGTCAGCCTTACGAAGCTGATAAGCCCGTTCCAGCGCCGCCAGTTGCTCACGATTGTTAGCGCCTTCTACTTCCATTGCGTTATGTGGCTGCGCTGTAGCAATGTCAACACCTTCGCTGTGCGCCATGGCAATGACATCCGTTAAATAGTATTCGCCCTGCGCATTACTGTTAGATAAACGGCCCAGCCAGGTTTTCAGCTGCTTGCCCGGTAGCGCCATAATACCGCTGTTAATTTCAGTGATCTGCAGTTGCTCTGGCGTGGCATCTTTCTGTTCAACGATGCCGACTACCTTACCGTTGTCGCGCACAATGCGACCATAGCCGGTCGGGTTAGCTAAGTTAACCGTCAAAATTGCCAGGCCATTGACCGGTTTAACGGCCAGTAATTGTTGCAGGGTTTCTAAACGGGTTAACGGCACATCGCCATATAGCACTAACACGGTGTCATCATCAGCAATATTGGGTATAGCTTGCGCCACCGCATGGCCGGTACCCAGTTGCTCAGCCTGTAGTACCCAGTGCAACTGTTGGTCGCCCATGGCAGTTTTTAACGCGTCGGCACCATAGCCGTATACCAGCTGTGGTTTTTCAGCGCCCAAAGCACGGGCGGTATCAATAACATGCTGCACCATTGGCCGCTCAGCCACTTTGTGCAATACCTTAGGTAAGTCTGATTTCATCCGTGTGCCTTTGCCGGCCGCCAGAATCACTACATTTAATGCCATAAAAGAAAAACCCCTGTCATCCTAATAGCGCTATTCTACTGAATAACGCTGCAGATTACAGGGGTAGGGTGAAGATTGGCTGAATGTTTACATTATAAGCAGCTAATTAAAGTTGCTCTACCTCGTAGCCTGCTTTTTTCAGCAACACCAGTACGCTGTCACTACCAGCCAAATGACCGCCGCCTACCAACACCAGCTCTTTACTGCTATTGCCAAACATCTGCTCTATTTTCGGTAGCCAGGCGGTATTGCGCTGAACAAACAGCGACTGATATAACACCGGATCTAAATCGCGTGCCGGCACGACAACCAGCTTGTCCAATTCAGTCATATCACCGGCACGCCAGGCCGCAATCATGGCATTAAAGT
Organism: Gammaproteobacteria bacterium; assembly: GCA_018826295.1. Taxonomy (GTDB): domain Bacteria; phylum Pseudomonadota; class Gammaproteobacteria; order Enterobacterales; family Alteromonadaceae; genus Alishewanella. The sequence goes on along the minus strand of JAHJZX010000035.1, from coordinate 36,545 downwards.
AATTTTTAAAATCCTCTACCTGTACCAGATTCATTTTTATAAAAGCATCTTCATAACCCTCGCCCATATTGGCCAGCAGGTTAATTTGGCTTTCAACGCTTTCCAGATAAGCCAGCGTTTTGCCATCGGCTTTAGCCCGCTTGTCAAAATGACTATCTACGCCATCGCCGGCCATTTGCGCTTTCATCATTTCTAATGCCAGCATCTGCAACATCACAAAACCAGGTTTATAACCATTCAGCTGTGTTAGCTGGATGCCATAAGGGGTAAAGTAATCGTTTAATTGCTGATACACCTCTGTCGACAATACCTTAGACAAACTGCGGCCATCGGTGTAAGACATGGCTTTTAGCATGGCAGTTTGCATCTCGGTGTCTGTCGGCTCTGGCATCTTGGTTTCCAACACCAGCGTATCGGTTGCTGCATAGGCTTGATCAAACTCTGCCGGCAGTGGGAAAGCAGACTCGGGTAACAAATGCACAGTACCGCCAATATACAGGTAGTCTGCACCTTTACTCACTTTCCACATTGAGGTTTCTGCCAGCGCCGGCGCAGAAGCCAACGCCGAACCTAACAACACCACAGAACAAGTTGCTTTAAAAATCTTATTGAATGTCATTTTGTTACCCTTTAGATGTTTTTATTTGATAAAGCTAAGCGCCGATAAACCCGCTGTTGTTACAGCAGCTGTTTGATCGATTCAGCCAAACTTTGCAGGGTCTGGCCTACCTGCTGCTTAATATTACTGCTTAGCTGCTGCTGAAATTCATTGAGCATATGTTCTGTCACATCGCTAACATTCTGCTGCACTTCAGTTTGTATAGGCTGGCGGCTGTCAGTTGGTTCTGGCTGTTGCGCCAGCGCCGCTGAACTGCCCAGTAAGCCCGCTAGTATAATTACAGTGTTAACAGTGGTGTTAAATTTAGTCATTTTGCTTTTCCTTCTGGTTCAGTAAGTATGTTTGTCTGTCGACAACAGCGGACTCACTGCCTGTCCGTTTCGTTGTTGAGCTCACTGTAGGCGCTGAGCAGAAAAAAGTCGCTTATCAGAAGCTAAGCAATTTATTGCTAATAAAATTACCGCTAACCAACTGTATTTAAATCAAATATTAATTCTTATCTAAACCTTATGATGCATTCATAAGGTTTTTATGTTGCAACCAGAATTGTGTTGAATCAACTTTTACATCTGTTAAAGTTACAGCCAGTTTAAAACAACAAGAATAATTAACATATGCATAAGTTTCAGCTGGGCCCCTGGACTTTTATCCCGGCCGATTTCAGCATTTATGATGGCGACAAGCGCACAGAACTGGAACCTTTGTTATGTAAACTGCTGCTATGCTTTGCCACCCACCCCGGTACTATAGTGCCGCGCCAGCAGTTGGTTGAAACCATCTGGCAACAAAGCTTTGTTGACGACAACGCAATAAACCGTGCTATTTCAGAATTACGCAAGGCACTGCAACATGATAGCCTGAGCGAATCACCAATAAAAACGCATCACCGCAAAGGCTATAGTCTGCAGCTTACTGCTGCCGTTAACAACCTTACAGTTGCTGCACAACAAGACACGCCTGGCTTATCAAGCAGCAAAACCGTGCCCGCACGCCGGCATTTACATATTGCAGCTATGGTTACAGCGCTATTGGTACTAGTTAGCCTTGCATTTTTTGGCTATAACATGCTGCCAGACCCAACCACTCAGCAACCGGCCGTAGCGGCAAAAAGCGCCGCCGCCCCAACCGAACTGACCATTAGTAGCCAACAAAAAATCACCTGGTTTAAAGGTATCGAATCACGGCCGTTGGTGTCACCGGACAAACAGCTATTGGCGTACAGTCACTCACAACCCGATGGCAGTATCCGCACCATGGTACGCAAACAGGGTATCAACACCGGCAATCTGTTGCAGGAAGTGGCACTTGAAGACCAAGGCAAAATTTACAGTGTGCAAACCTGGCAGCCACAAAGCAGCAAGCTATTAGTGCAGGCAATTACTGAAGATGGCAGCCACTGCGAATACCAAAGTTACGACTTTAGCCAGTTTCCGGCTTATAACCTGACGCCTTTAGCCGGCTGTAACGGTATGACTCTTGGCACTGCACAGGTGAGCCAGGATGGCGAGTGGTTGTATTACAGTAAAAGCAAAGCCGGTATATATTCTGGCAATGCCTTATTAGCGCAGAACCTGATTAACGGTAATGTGCAAACGCTGCTAGATGCGCCTTCGGCAGGTTTAGGCGTGACGTTGCTGGCATTGTCGGCCGATGGCAGCAAGTTGGCTTATATTTTAATGCCAGAATCGAACAAGCCGGATATCTATATTTATGACCCGGCCAGTCGCGAGCATAGCCGCGTTGCCAGCCTGTCCATGCCGATATTACTACTGGGATTAGAATGGAGCGCCGATCAAAGCAGTTTGCTGTTGCCCGGCGGCAACGGCATTTTGCAAGTTAATCTGGCCGATAAGAGCCGCAGCCTGCTAAAGCTGCCGGACGATGTCATCGTTGGTGAGATGTCTCTGCTAACAGAAAACCAGGCGTATACTTCACCGATGACCGCCAATACCACTACTCAGGGCGGTATGCAGTTAATCAAAGTGATCAATGCTTTTGATGCCAGCAAACGCCAGATAAGCTTTTTAAATAATGCCGCAGGCAGCGATATAGCTATTGCAATATCGCCAACTGATGCCAACCGCTATGCCTTTGCCGCAAACTGGACCGGCAACTGGCAGCTGTGGCTGCACACCGATGGCCAGAATAAGCAACTAACTGAGTTAACAGCAGATAATCAACCGGTGAATGGCATTAGCTGGTCGGGTGATGGTCGTTATATCGCTTTTGTACAGCGCGGCAATCTGCATTTATATGATACCCAGCGTCAGCAGTTAATAACCAAGCTGGAAAACAACGATATTGGCCAACCCGTCTGGCTGCCTGACAACAGCGGTTTGGTGCTGACACGATTGCAGGAAAACAGTCAGAACTTGTGGCAATTTGACCTGATTAGTAATCAGTTAACTCAACTGACTTTCTCAGCGGGTAGCTTTGCCCAGTATGATCAGCATGGCGTGTTGCATTATCACCGCGACGGCAAATTGTATCGCTACGTCGACGGTACAAAACATGACATTGAAGTTAACAGCAGCAGCGACAACAGCTTTGTCGGTGTGTGGCTATTGCAAAGTGGATTGCAGTATCGCTTTAGCATGCTGGGCCATATAGAGCAGTTCAATGCGGTAAATGGTGAAACCCGCAAAACCCAATTGCCTCAGCGCTTAATTTCGCTGCACCCAGACCCGCACAATCCGGATAATCTGTATGCTACTGTATTTGTCACTCCCGAGTTAGCACTGGAGTTTATTCAGTGGCAGACTGCAATGTAACAGCCAGCTGAATAGCCATAGTAAGTCGATGGAAGCGACTTAGTTAACAGGATGGCAATAGCCATAGATTAGCTAAGTTGCGTTGCAGCGGGATCAGATAAATATTACTCTCGGCGAGTGGGTTAAGCAGATTTGCCTGGTATACATCAATAAACTCTAACCCCAAACTAAGGCGTTTTGCACCAGGCAGCTTCACCAGTGATCTGAGCTTAGCTTCTGCTTGAACAGCATTATGCATTACCAGTACCCGCTCACCCAAACACCATAAATCCTGATTTGGTACTAAGTATTGATAATAATGCTGTGCTGATTCCCGTACCAGGCTAACTAATTCAGGTTGCAAATTTTGCCGGTAGAATATCCAACCAGCATACGGAAGTGGCTCTTCTGTTGCCTGCAACCGGTCTTCTTTGGTGACATAACTACCTGATGAGAAAAGCAATGGTTGTTCTGTCTTTATCTGAAGTACTGTGACTGCTTGTTGGTGCAATTGAGCCGGTTGCCGCAGCCATTTGAGCCGCACGGCGGGCAATTGCAGAATAACGACAACAGCAACAATCATCAATCCCAACATCCATCCGCTAGTTTGCCAAAATCGCCCCCGATTGACCCGAAGCATCAGCACCTCAGCTGTTTTGTTAGATGCCGCAGTTCATGCTTTGCCACTTCAGCCAAGAGCGTTAAATCAAACTGATGATAGTCTGGTCGCAGCGGCTTAACCTGCACTAGCGGTACAGCAGTACCTAATCTAGTTTCAGTGCCAGCCCCCACTGCTGAGAACACACCGCAACTAAACGGCAAAACAAAGCAACTCACCACTGCACGCACAGGCGCTCCTTATATATTGACAACTGCAAGGCCGACAGCGTCTGACTCTCTAACCTGTTTCGGTTGTTGCAATTGACGGCGATACCAACTGGCAAAGCCAGCACTGTCTGCTTCTAACATGGTGTAGTCTCCCGGCTGAAAAAAGCGTGAACTGGTGCCTTGACGCGCCAGCTCAATTATCTCCAGATCCTGTTGTACTGTGGTCTGCCAAAACCAGCTTACTTCATCAAACTGATAATCTTTGCCTTCAACCGCATCACCTGCTACGAACCAGGTTAGAATCAACTCAGTTTCATCTACACTAATTGGATTCAGTCTCAGGCTATAGCCGTAGTCGTTATATATGTTCAGCAGCGTTAAGGGCCCAAGGTAGCCAAAGGTTTCGCCGCCATCGGCAACTTTTGCTTCTCCCATTAAGGGAGCAACCAGTTGACCGGTTTTAGACAAGGTTAAACTGACGCTATCGACCGGCACCCGGTACATGACACTGAAATGCTCCAGCTCTGGCATTAGCGACTGTCGCTCCCCAACGGGATGCCCCAGACGCGCAACTTTCTCAAACCAATCCTGAGCTACTGCCATATACTGGCCATGCTGCGCTGTTGAAACAGTAGAAGTGATTTTAGGATGAACCGCCAGCTCACACATTTCCGGATGCAGTACGCGGCAGTGGTAACACTCAAAAAAATTGTCGGCAAACAATTTCCAGTTACCTTTAGCGACAAAACGTTTGCTACCGGCAATTTTTGCTGCACTGGTGTTATGCCATGCCAGAAAAGGGGCAAACAATTCCGCTGAGGCAGAAAAAGTACTGTGTTCTGCCTGCAGAGAGGCAAAAATCAGTCCGGCTTCAACGCGCACCGAAACCGCATTTAAACGCGATTCACCAACTGTAACCCGCTTTGACGTGCAAGCTGTTGCCTGCTGCAGTACGCCGGTTAAATCGTAACGCCATGCATGATATGGGCAAGTGAACGCAGATTGCCTCCCCTGGCTTTTAGTACATAACTTTGCCCCCCGGTGCAGACAGAAATTCAGAAAGCCAGAAAAGCCCTGCTCGTTGCGTACAATAACAACTGACTCACCGGCCAACTGAAAAACTTTGTAATCACCAACAGCAGTAAAACTGGAAATGTGATCTAATAACACCCATTGCCGGGCTAATATTTTTAAATCTGCTTCAAAGATTTCAATTGACTGTAGTTCGTGCCTGGAAAATGATGGAACACTAGCATCAAAATCTTGGTAATAATTTGCCATATAGTCTCCGCTAAATCTTTTAGTCTTTTTTAACCCAGATAAACATTTTGAATGCAACAAAACCCGACAGAACACACCAGCCAAGCAATGTAAAAACCGAGCCAGAATATAAAATCAAATCTCTACCAACAAAATAAACTGAATAAAACATTTCTGAGTACCCTCGTAACGGGGAGTTGTTTGAAACAAAAGTGAGAAACTTGCTGTCAGATAGCACTGGGAAAAATATCCCACTGGTGAAAATCAAAGGGAAATAAACAAGATTTATCAAACCGTTTACTGCACCAACCGAGGTTAATCTAGATGCTAGCAGCACTCCCAAACTAACGAATGTAGCGGAGCCAATTGACACCATAAAAATGAACTTTAAAAAGTATTCGGGCGAAAAGTTAATATCCAGTTCGAATGTAAAATTAGATACAAGCAAAAAAACCAAAGCAAAAACATTAATAATTACAACCCGACTTAAAGTGAACGCACTAATAAATACAGATTTACGCACAGGCATGACCTGAAAGAACTTAAGCCCATCATTTTGTCGCAATTCAACCAATATAACTGAAAAACCAAACAAACAAATTGAAACAATATTTAAGCAAATTAGACCAATGGTTAACTGCCGTGCTTTTTGCAGCCATTTGACCTGTGATTTATGATCAATATTTTGCTCAGCGTACCGCCATGTAACACTTTCACTGGGAATTAAAAACTGTTGATTCTGCCGTAGAATATTCAAAATCATTAGGGTTAAATCATCTGGAGACGATGCATAATAGACATCAACACCTGCGCAGGATAAACCGACATCAGCGCAACCACTAACATCAACAACAATATTATTGCGCTTAAAATCTGACAGAATATTTTCTAAACCTGATGATAAAAAACTTACACTTGACTTTGTTAACTCAGGAAACACCTGGTCTATTCGTGAAGAAATATCAGTTAGATCCATTCTTTCTTCGACTAGCACAACTATTCTCGGAAGCTCTACCGATTCATGCTTTCCCGAAGTGGACATGACTGTAAACAAAATTATAAATGGGAATAAAAACGTCCAGAATATTGCGATAGGGTCTCGGCAAAATGCTTTCAATTCAATTTTGAAAAATTCAAAAAATATCTTCATGGCCGGCCACTCTAATTAGCGATCATGTCAGAAACAGAGCTTTCACAAAGCGCTATCTTTGAAAAAAGCTCTGAGCCAAAATCATTTACCAAAGCATTAATGATATTTGTTCTGGTAAAAATAAGACCTTTGTTGTGTTGAGTAAGCTGAGCCCTGACAACAGAATCCATAACACGGGCTTTGCAGATTATTTCATCGGCTATACGGCTTTCATAACATTCAAACTCAATTTTATGTGTACCAACAAACTGCTTAACCAAGGTTGCAGCAGGAGCAAAGTGCACCACTTTGCCAGCCTGAAGTACCAGGGTACGATGAGACAACAGAATTTCGCTTTCTTGATGCGATACCATTAGCACACCGGCTGATTTACCAATGACCTGTTGTAACAGCTGGATAAAAGCGTTGCGGAATTCGGCGTCTAACCCGGTACCAGGCTCATCCAGCAGAATAAACTCCGGCTGATGTGCAAATGCCAAATACAAATCAACACGTTGTTTCTGTCCCCGGGATAAGCGCTCATATCGCATTGGCAGCAGCGCTTTTAACTGAAATAGTTCTGCGATAATTTTGCAGGACCGGCGGTAAACCACTTTGTGTAAGCTAATTAAGTCACTTACTAATAACTTTCGGTTGAACTGAGATTTCTGCAATTGCACACCAATTTTCCGGCGCAGTTGAAAATCACGTTCATCCATGCAGGTGCGCTGACCAAACAACCATACGTCACGTTGCAAAGTTGGAGCCATACCCAACACTGACTCCAACAATGTAGTTTTGCCGCAGCCATTAGCACCAACCACACTGACACATTCCATTGGCTCTATAACAATATCAGCCAGATCCAATTTGAAGTTCTGCCGTGGTTTAGTAGCTATGCGCTTAATTTGCAAACTCATACCGTTGCCTCACTTAACAATTGACAACGCTGCAGCAATCGCTGAACTTCTGCTTGAAAGCGACTACTCAATTTTACAGAACTTAGTAAATGAGCTGCTCTTTGTCTGTTTTGCTCTATGTTTACTGGTGTATGCAAACAAAAACTGGCGTAATCTAAATGCGCTTCACTGCCAACCCAGGGCGAAGCCAATCCTGCTTCATAACCGTATACAACCTGTTCAAACCATTGAGCCTGTTGCAAAAAATCTTCACTGTAAAACGCATACAATAGCGCCAACCTGGCATTCAGATAGGCTGATTCGGCTTGCCATCCCAATTGCTGCAGTTGTGCGCTGTACTGCTTAACCTGTCCAGTATCAAACTCTTCTATCATCCGCTGTTGATGAAAATCACTGTACATTTTGCTAAGTAGTAGTCGGGCGAGTAGTAACAAATGCTTTATTGCCGTTTCGGACGAGGCTGCGGTAACTTTACTAAGCTCAGCGTAACAGCGTTGATATGCAACACTAGTGTTATTTAGACGGTCCTGGCATATCAACAATTCAATATCCGCCAGCTCTGGTGAAGCTATTGCATTACTCAGTACCGATAAGGCAAGTTCTTTTGGTGGCGACGTCAGGCTAAGGTAGGTTGGCAGTACTTCAGCTGCAGGATCGGCTAGCGACCTCACCAAAGTGGCAATACCTGCTACAGTATTTGTAGCTACCAGTGTTGCGATCAGTAAAAATCCGGCTTGATAGATAAACTGCTGCTCAGCAGTTGAGCGGGTGGTTTGTTTAAAAAGCACATCCTGATCAAAATGTGCAGACATTAACAGTTCAAGCTTAGGCTTGGTTCCAGGGTAATCAGCCAGTTGCTGCCGCACTTGCTCTGGAGGCCCCAACAGAGCCACTGCCGGATACAGCGACCATTCCAGGTAAAGCGCAATTCCTTCTGACAAAACTCTATTTTTACACGGAAATACAACATGGGCTAATTCATGTGCTATACGTGCTGGCACCAACTCTGGTGAATGAGGGTGATGCTCAATCTGTACATAAGCAACGCCACTAAGCCGCTGATCAAGAAAAGAAAAAATGCCAGGCATTAGCTGTATCACCAGCAGATCTTTAAATCCGGCAGGCTCAAGCTGCAACAAGAAGTCCAGAATATGGTCTATCTGTTTACAAACTAAGCTGATAGCATCACTACCCATCTGTACCGGCGCCAGCAGATAATAGCGTTCAAAAAACAAGATCTGCAGTTGGCCAGTTTGTAATTGTTCTGCCATCACAACAAATTGCAACGGATCGGGTAAACGCTTTAATACATCTAACGCTTGCTGCTGCGTTTTAACACATCCGGTAACGGAGCTGTGCAGCAATTGCTGAATGACCAGATCAAAACGATAAGGATCGCGGGCTAATTCCATCTTCAACTGCTCTAGCACTGGTGCGATAGTCATACCGCCGCTCCGCAATGCCCAACAAAGGCCATATGGACAGGCGGCTCAGCCAGTACATCGGTTTGCAATAAGCTGGCTACTTCATTGTCCTGATAAGCTCCCCAGCACAAATTGCCCAGCCCCTGAGCTGTGGCAGTCAGCAACAAGTTTTGCATCAAATGGCCGGCTTCCAGCAAAGCCAATCGATAACCTCTGTCACCATACTTGGTTACTGTACGTTCAAAAACCGATGTTATAATCAGTGCACAGGCTATGTTCGGAAAGTATTGAGTGGCTAAACATTGCGTTGCTAACTGAGCAATACCACTGGCATCTGCAATTGGGTCCAAGCCGTGACGAGCGTTGTCGTAATGATAAAAACCGGCAGCAAGCCCCTCAACATTAACCGCAACGACATACAATTCGCAGGGATACAAGCCACCACCCGAAGGGTAACTGCGTGAAGCAAGTACTTCATCTGGTAATTGTCGTGACAATGGTCTTTTAATCGTGACACCAGCCGCAGCACCAAGCAAATCAGATAAGTCAGTAAAACTCAGCGCTTCACCATTAAAATTGTACGAACTGCGACGAGTTTTTAACGCTTCGGATAAAGATTGTTTCTGCAATTGAATATCAGACAGCGGGATCTGGCGGTAAATATCATATTCTTTATAGTTCCGACCTGTTTCCTGAATACATTTCAAGTCAGATAAATATGTGCGTATACGCGGCGTTCTCTTGATTAATTCTACCCGGGTATGCTTTGTTTGCTCGTGAAATACTGCAGCTTCCGAACCGGTCCAGTGATCTTCGGCAAACGAAGTTTTGTTTTTTCTAGCCAGCAATGACATGACGTTATACCTCAGCGTTAAGGGAAAGGGTGGGGTTCAAGATTAAGTGAGGCGGGCATAGATGTTTGCCAGTAATCACATAACTGCCGCAAGCGACGATCGTCAAGAAATTCAGTACCTACCCCCACATGCAGTGGCTGTAAGCCCGGAATAACCGCTTTTACTGCATAGATACTCAGCTCAGTAAATTCCGGCTTGGAGATATCAACATAGCAGGACCGAAATCCAGCATTTGTGATTCTTTTTGTCAGTTCAGCCAGATGGCTGTCATGATCGGTAACCTTGAACTGATGTCGAGCCAGCTCGGCAGCATCCAGATCAGCACCTTGTTGCAAGAAGGCGACATACTGATGATTTTCAGGCTGCAGGTAAAACCGGACATGGTGTTCAAAATCACGTAATTGTTCGCGCGGCAAACTAGTTAAACCGCTGCGACGCATTTCAAGGATCCAATTGTACGTATGAAAAGCTTCAACTATGGCTTTTTCTGCCGCTACAGCTGCATTTAAATGTGTCGACATGCCAACTGCTAAGCCCCGGCATTCTGGCAGTTGCAACAAACATAAAATGGACGGTACCTGTATATCTGTTTCCAGCCACAACAGATCCAGCGTTAAACCAGATCGTTCAATCATAGCTTCCAAAGCTGAGCCCGCAGGGACCAGTAATTCAGGTCGAATACGCCGTGGTGTTTTCTGTAATAACCAGTAACTGGTAAAAGCATCGCGTTCTATTACTTCGCGTAAACCAGTTAACGCAGCATGAGCAATACTTTCGCCAGCAGCCAAACCAGTGCTGATTTGAGGGAAAAACCGCTCTTGCCCAGTCAAAAAATGCTGATTTAACCAAACCAGTTGTGCAGGGATCGGCACTTGTTGCAGCGAGTTAAGACATACACCCTGCGCCCAGTGGATTTCTGCCTCACTATCAACCGGCAGAAAAGGAAAGCTGGTCTGTTGATACTGCTCTTTTGAAAAAGCTATATAATCTGCCAACTTAATTGGTAGGTTACTAAAACTATTTTCACTGGCAACAAACGACTCATTAGCAAAGTGGTAAGTGGCTATATACCGCTCACAGGCTTCGCCAACCGTCGACCACAAGGCTTCCTCTTTGCTTAAACCGGCACCGGAAGCTATTGCCTCCATTTTTGGTCTGACGCCATGTTGTAACTGCAATACGTAGTTAATGTCAGAACAACCTGCAGTGTAAATATGCAGTTCATGTTCAGAGGCTTGTAACGGCACCTCATGCAATCGGGTAATCACACCGGTTTTGCTATCGACCAGCTGATTAATCACGTTTTGTAGCTTTTCTGAAAGTTCGGTCTGGTTATGCGATCTCATGATTCTAACCTTACAGTAACGCGCGTACAGCGGCTTTGGGTTTCAAACGGTGCTGGCTGTAACATGCCGGACAATGAGGGATCCGTAAGACCGGACGTATATCCGTGGCATAATCAAGCAGGTTGATTTCAAGGACTTCGTTCACTAAACAAAATTCGTAAGCTCTGTTGAAAAACTTCAATATCTGACTAATTATCTGAAAGCTAGCTGCTATGGCGTAGACTCCAGGTTTAGAGCGAGGTTTGATAAGGTTGCCATGTTGGAATTGGCTGGCGATAGTCTCCTCGACAAAATGCATGTTCGGAGCCAACCGATGCTCATAACAACTAAAGCAACTACTTTCTCCCGGTATAACCAGAGGGCCAACTAAAGCAATGTGTTCATTTAACACAGCAAACAGCGCTGGCAGTTGTCGGGCTATTGCCAGAGCATTTATTTTTTTGTTTAGAGTAAAGTTCAGATTGTCACTGCAGGTTATCAATAACAGTCGCTCACAGGCGCTTTCTTCAGGGTTTTCCAGTACAGAAAAATCCAATGCCCGCAATTCAGCCACAACGCGGCTAAACAACTCACCCTGGCCAAAAATCGCCACACTGTTAGGTCGCACATTCTCATATCCAGCCAATGGGCCTTTTAACTCTCCGTCCTGCCCGGTGACTTGCAATAGGGCTAAGTCCAACATCATTTTGTCAGTAACGACAAATGACTGAAGGCTGGCGAACTGGTGCTCAGTGAGAAATTCCAAGATGGCGTAGAAAGTCTCGAGGTCTGGATCTTGCTGTTGTAATAATTCAGCAAGCGTCCCGGTCTGAATAGCCTGCAACACTCGCTTTAAATTCTGGTTCTGTCCTTCAATAGTAATTTGATGAGCCAGGTTAGCCAAATGCACTTTATCCGGTGACACTTCGGTCACAGTTAAATTTGGATGCAAAAAATAATTCATCATTAGTACTCTTTTGACGCTAAAGAAAGTAGAAGCGGACTATGCAGCAGAAATTACAATCTGAATCAGCTATATAATTATTCAAACTGGCAACTAAAGCTGGCAAACACAGCTTGTTGTTGAGAAATAAAGAGATTGATTAGAGCATAAGAACATTTTTAACAACGCTCTAATCAATCCAATTGTTATGCCGGCCTGATGCTAGTACAGCAGCAGCTACCTGCCATCTTGACAGTGTTGCTTGCCTTACTGCTTAAGCTGTAAAACTGTAAATTTTTCATTTTTAGTCCTGTTCAAAAAACGATGAGTAAATTTTTACTCATCGTTCTGTAACATAGAGTACTGAGCAGTTATTGCTGATCTGCCCAGTCACCCCAGCAGCAGCAGCTGCAGCGGCCAGCCATACGTACAGCTTCTACTTGGTTTTTTTGCTCGTTTGCGTTATAGAATTTTAAAGTTTTCATCTTAGTTTCCTTTTAGGTTTGATAATGGCCAGAAGCGGCCGTTCTTTTTAAATGCACCGATGTTGCCAAAGCGACATTTGTAGGTGCAAATTCGCCAGTTGGCAGTAAAACTGCCAGCCACAGATTTAACTTTGCTCAGCGCTTACAGCTACTCAGCACTGGATGCAGTGAAATCTGGGCGAATACAGGTACAGGTACAACGACCTGCCATATGAACTCGATATGGCTTGGCATTGTTCTTACTGGTGCAATAAAACTTCAGTGTCGAAACTCGCATTTTCAATTCCTTAGCTAGTCTGTTGTGGTGTGAGTGTTTTCTATCTGCAGCCTGCATCCAGAAGCTGCAGGCAGAAAACATTCATGCAGTCACTTCCGCAAAGGTACTGGGAAGTGTTTGCTATCACATGCCACAACAAAAACTAAGTTACTGTTGTGCCCTGTATTCGAAGTCCAATTTATAGCCGCCCATTACATTGTGCGATAACCAGAACGTGACCAATTGCGGATGAAAAACACACTTTTTTTATAACCAAGAAAAAAATTTAAGATAAAATGCAGTTATTAATCAGTGCATTAAGTTACCAGCTGATTCAGCGTGTAAAGTTATGACGGTTTAAACGGAAGTAACAGGTTGAGCAGTAGAATTTGTGGTTTAAAGCGGCGCATGACCAAGGCCAGGTTAAAAACGGTATGCACATTGGAATAACCTGAGAATAAAAGCACAAAGGAGCTGCCAGGCAGCTCCTTTGTGCTTTTATTCTCTTACAGCTATGGCTTATAGAATAGCAAACTTACCGTTACCGTTGTTTTAATATCCCGGCGGACATTGCATAACATCAATAATTTCACACATCGGTTTATTCGGCTCTTGTGGCGGTATCATTGGAGGAATTACCGGCTGAGTTGGCGAAGGGGTATATTCAACGCCTTTTGCTGATGTAGTTGGCGAAAAACTGGCTGCGACTACAAAAGTAAAAGCCAAACTCGATGCAAAGATAGTTTTCAACATTACAGTTTCCTCTGGTTGGTAGACCAGCTTACTGTGGCATAAACCCAGCAAAATCAAACAACCAGGATGTAGTTTTTTAAGTACTTTTTTATAACTTTTGCACCTGCTAACACCTCAGTGTGACAGTGATATGTTTCTCAGACTTGATTGGTAACTGATTCTTTGAGTAATAAAAAAACGATTATCTACTGAAAAGTCAAAACTAACCAAAGTCTGGGACTCTACTATTGTTTCCTGGCCGTTAAGTAAGTTGAAGGCTGCCAACTGGTAATGTCCATCCCGCACTTGCCGCTGGTACACCAAAGGGTAGCGCAGCTGAAATTCTTCGTACAAATCTAACGGTGCTACCGCTAATGGTTCAGGTTTTCCATTGGTGCTTTTCAACTGAAACAAACGCCCTTCAATTCCTTGCAACGCGTAGCCCTGTGGCATTCTTTTAACCCTGACATAATCTTCCATCCATACACTACTTTGTTGGGTAGCTAAATCGTGCTTCACAATGCGCCAGCGTCCGCCAAACTTTTCACCATATAATAAAAAGCTATTGTCATGGCTGAATTCGCCAAGCCCGGCAACTTGTTGTGCTTCATTAGTAATAAAATACAAGCTAGCCGTTTCTTGATTAAAAATAGCCAACCGCTTATCTATGCTTAAATGTACGTTATTGCCATCTGGTGAAATGGCTAAATCATTGATAATACCTTGTGTTTTCATCAACAATGATTCTTTACCTGTTTGTTTGTCCAATACACTCAGCATCGAACCTGCAGTATCTCTGCTACATAACAATAGCTTGTCTTCACTGTGGGTAAATTTAACGCTGTATACCATCTCAGGTATATTTAGTAGTGGTGCCTTTCCCGCTTGCTGGTGCAAATAAAATTGGCGCTGCATAGCGGTGTTTTCAAGCAACAGAAATTTATTATTGTGCCAGGACTGGAGTTTTAGATAAGTTGTATTTTCGGCAGTATTATCTAAGCGTTTTAGCTTCCCTGAGGCTAACTTAGCTACTAATATCTGATCGGTGTACAGCAGTAGTAATTCGTCTTCATCATACCACTGCAAGTCTCGGAGCCTGCCTTTCGGCAAGGTCACTTGTTTAAGTGTCTTACCATTTTGATAATCCTGCGCCATTAATATTGGATTACCACTGGCTTGAGTTCTAATGTAATACAAGGTGTCTGTCTTATGGTTTAACAGTGGAAATTCATCATAGGTACCGGTATCGCGCGGGAAAGTCACCGCCTTTGTCGTCAAGCTATTACGGTCAAACTGATAAATGGCCGCTGTTTGCAAAGAGCTATATAGCGTTAAAAAAATGTCCGCTTGATCGCCAACATATAGATTGGTTATCGGTAAGCTCTGCTCCAGCAATAAGTTACTCTCCATATCTACAGCAGCGGCATTCTGTATATCGATTTGACTAAGTTGATAGTTTTTATAATCCCAGCTTATATAAAGCAAAGTATTGCCCTGTTCGGTAAAAGCAGCTGCAATATACTTCTTTCTACCTCTTGTAAGCTGTTGTACAAAGCCGCTATTCAAATCTTTCAAAAACAGCTGGTACCCATCCAAGCCGGTTAAATCTGCGGCATATACAATAAAACGCTTATCTTGTGATAAGACAAACGTCTGAATTTTGTCAGAATTGAGTTGGATTGTTTCCGCATTATCAGAAAAAGTTGGTACCAAAGCAGCCAGAACCAAAACAGCCAGCAGCAGCAACAATAAATAAAATGTCATCCAACGATTAGTAAATAATACTGATGATGCTGTATTTTTGGTAACGGGAACAATATCAGATACCGCTTCAGTGGCTTGTTGCCTGACATCAATTGCAACAACATCAGGCTGCCCAAAGACATCGACACCTGTCGGACATTCATTAACGTCCTGATTTTTATCGCTTAAACCATCTATAACTAATTTATAACCACGTTTCGATAACGAACGGATACAACCATCTGCCGAAGCTTCATCAGCCAGTAACGATCGAAGTTTGCTAATGGTTCGGCGTACAGCAGTGTCACTAACTACCCTGCCACACCACAACGCCTCATGCAGCTCAGGTAAACTTACATATCTGTCCCGATTTTGATATAAGTAAGTGAGTAATTCACACACCTTTGGTTCAGCACGGACCTCATGCTCACCTTTAAAAAACTGCTGATTCTTTATACAAAAATGTAGTTCACCGAATGAAATTAGATTTACCCTGTGACTCACGCTGAAGTACCTTTATTATTATAACTTTGCAAAAAAACCATTGTGATTACAAAATTCTTTCATCAAAGATACATTCACAAAGTCTAATTATCAACTTTTTGTAGTTTTTTTATCACAGCATAAACTTAAGTACGAGATTATTGGCGCGCATTACTAAAACTTTACCCAAGCCGGGCCCAGCGCAAAACAATAAGCCGACAGTACAACACCGAGCAACGGCAAAACAGTAATGGCGAAACGCCTAGTTACCTTTTAATTCACCTGATAATTGCCGAATACCAGCCGATTCTTTCCCGATAAATATAAAGCCTCAGATCCTATTCATCCGTTTTCAACGGCGGCCCATGAAAACGCACTATTGGGCTGCTAACCTGGGTCCAGTTAGCGTACAGCAGCTCACCGTCTTTTATACTGATTTCCCATGCTGAACGAACCGGTCTGACCGGTAACTCTGTCTGTTTCAGCTCGCGTGTAACTAAGTCAAGCTGACTCAATTGCCAGGTAAGCTCTGTGGTGTAGTTTATCGCTATCACATTATCTTGTTGCAAAAACACACGCATATGTGAAATGTCTTCGCCAAGTTGCAGAGGCAGTTTTTGCACAGCGCTGTAATCTGCAGCTAATAACCAAAATTGCCCCTGCTGATCCACAGCCACATATTGTTGTTGCCAGGCAGCAAGATAACGATAACCGCGCAATAAAATGGTTTGTCTCTGCTGCTGCAGATCGAAACGGCTTACCTGCCATTTTCCTGATACTTGTTCGGTGAAATTAACAGCGTTGTCAGCTTGCTGGAAATGGCCATCAAAAACATCTTGTTGTGAAGACGAGATATACTGATATTCACCGGTTTCAGTATTTAACAGGGCCAAACGGTTTTGAATTCTTAACAGCAGTAAGGCGTGCTCCGGGTGCTGGTCCAGTACCCGAAAACGCTCGGGGTGAGAAAATAATTTCGTTTTGTTGCCGTCAGCACCGTTATAGAGAAACAAATTAAATTGCTCTTCATCGCGCTCAACCAGCCAATAATGATTTTGCTGCTGGCTAAAGGTCATGCTTAAAGGGCGCTCTGGTAAACTGAAAATACGCTGGTTACTACCTTGCCAATCTAGCCGGGTTAAATTAAAGCGGGGAGCCTGTACATTAGGCGCATAAATACCAAACCAGTCGCCATGTTTACTGCGCCGAAGTTCGGCAAAAGCGGTCGACGTATCAACTTTATCTAACTGCTCGGTTTCAATATCCAGTTGGTAAAGAAAGCGGCCAAAATTGGGCGAGGTGAGCACTAGCTGATTGTCGCTAAGCCATTCTAGATTAAAGAAATACTGTGGAAAAGAAATGTCTTTTAACAACTCAGCACTGCTAACGTCGAAAATCAGGATCTGTGTCAGTACATCCGATGAAAAGTTAACCCGCATTAAGGCGAGTTTCTGCCCATCAGCCGATACCCGTGCTTTCATATCGCCCTGTCCTGCCCGATGGTTATAGCTAAACGGCGTCCACTGCTCTGTTAGAATGTTATAGCGATAATAAGTAAGGCTTTCGGTAAGATTTCGGCTGGCACTAAACAATATTTCATTATCACCAAGTGCTACCGGATAGCCAATCAAAGCAAATTCACTGGTGTCAATCTGCCTGGCAGGTAGTGAAAGATCGGGCAGTGGTTGTAAGTAGAAAGCATGCTGCTCGCCGGCGCTACCATATAGCAGCTGCTTGTCATTTTGCACAAACTCGGAAAACGGTACTGCGGCCGCCGGCGCGGGAATACGTTGCATTGCACCGGTTTGTGTATTCAACAAGTAGATATTCAGCTCATTGTCATTGTCCAGCATACCGGTAAATGTCAGCCACTCTCCGCTCTGGCTGACACTCAGCACTGATTTAGCTCCAGGCATTTCTAATAAGACTTCATAGCCTGAAGCGACAGGATGCGCCGTTTTACTGGTTAACCACCATGTGGCGGCCAACAACGAAACGATAAGCGCCAAAATAAGCAGGCTGTACCGGACCATCACCGGGTTTGCCCAGCCTTTTGACAAACTCTCTGGCAGCTGTGTCGTCTGTGTTGTGCTTTTTAGTTCGCTGTCATCAGACATTTTTTGTAGAGGTGCAGCAAAAGGCAAAGACACTGGTTCGAGCAACAACTGATAACCCAGCTTCATCTGCGTTTTCAGATAACGTGGGTTCTCACTGTCCGTATCGCCTAGCGCGGCACGTAGTTTGCTGATAGTACGCCGTACGGCGGTATCGGTAACGATCCGGCCAGCCCATACTTGTTGGTGCAGCTCGGCCAACGACACGAAACGCTGTGAATGTGCTACTAAATAACACAATAAATCATAGACTTTGGGTTCAAGCAGCGTTACGGTTTCGCCGTGGATCAGCTGACGCTGCACAGTATCAAAAACAACGTCTCCTAATTGTATTTTGGCGGATAATTGGTTGGACAACGGCAATCTCAAATGCAATAGCTACTATTAATAATGCATTGATTATACTGACGAATGACATAGATGATACAACTAAGGCGCAATATTAACAGCTAGGTTGCTACAGCAACTTAGTGCCGCTGCTGTAACAGTGCTTTTTGCTGACGTAAGATAAACTCTTTATCTGCGGTGTTTGTCAGCTCGAAATCGACCCGGATAGCCGTGGGGTAAAATGTTGGGTAGCTGATGGCGGTAAACCGAACCGCTAGGGTTTTATCTTCAGTTTTCAACTCATATGCCTGGGTAAGGTTTAGCTTAGCAGCATGGCGGCGATGCAGCCATAAACTCTGAACAGGGTTGGCTGAGCGGTATAAAATGGCTTTGTTTGCCCAATGTGTTGGATTTATCTTGGCCACAGGCTGCCAAAACCAATGCCAGCAATAGACCAAAACGACAATTAGCATAAATACCCCCAAGGCCGCTTTTAGCCGTTGCCTGCCAGAACGTGTCAGATGAGCCATTGCTATACCTTGCCAATAATCAAGACAACGTTAAGTGCTGCCATCAGGCCATAATTGGCAGCCAACCACAGCATTAACCAGATACTACAACCCAATACCAAGCGTAATTTTTCCAACTGCGTTTTCATACCGACCTACTTTTTTAGCTTAAAAGAGCAGGCCCTTTTGTCAGAGCCTGCAAGTCAAAAACACCAAGGTAGATAGTTAGAGCTGCTGATTAAAAGCAGCCACATCGTCAATCATGCTAAAACCAGGTAGCGTTTCGTCAGATTGTGACTGTGCATTACCTTGCAGCACTACTTGCAGCACTGCTGAGGTATCGGCTGTTGCGGCTTGCTGATAAAACTGTTGTAGCTGGTTCAAAGTCAGCGCTTCAACGGCAGCGATAAGCTGTTGTTTGTCGGTAAAGTCCAGCCGGTTACGTAGCCAGTCGCGGCTAAAGCTGTCAGATTCTTCCTCCAGATTGGCGGGGACGCGTTGCAATTCCAGCAGCTGTGCTTGTTTCAGGTTGTTGAATTCGGCTTCGGTTAATTTTGCCAGTTGCTCACCGTATTGCTGCAAAAATAAATCGACCCGTTGCTGTAGCTGCAAGCCAGATAACACCGGACTTTGAATAATCAGCCCCAAACCAGCATGCTTGTTTAGCGGCGTAGCAAAGGCCTGCACTATATAGCCGAGTTGCTCTTCGGTACGCAGCTGATTAAAAAACGCCTGATGCAAATGGCCAGATAGTACTTTTGCCGCGGCTTTACCGCTATAGCCGCCATCAACCAAAAACTGCATCCGAAACACTGAGCTGTCGTTTTGCGGATTTGCCCGCAGCACGGTCAGACGCTGGCCAGGCTTAGGTTGCCAGCTGCCAAAGCTTTGATACTGACGCGCAGTTTTCTTCTCACCCACTAACGCTTTGGCAAAGGCCGCAACATCGTCTTTGCTGTAATTACCCTGCGCCAGTAGCCGTAATTGGCTAGCGGCAAGTGTTTGTTGAATATAGTTATTAAGTTCGACCAAGCTAATCTGCTCTGCAGCAGCCAGTAACGCCGGTAACTCATAGCGTCCGCTAGATAGCACCGTTTTAGCCAGCTCGCTGGCCTGCCTGGCCTGCACTTGCTGCTCCGACGAGCGCAAGCTGCGCAGCAGTAAATCTTTACTCTGGTTAAATTGCTGCTCACTAACCGTTGCCGCCAGCGCTTTACCAACATGTGCTGTTAACACGGCTTGTTTATCGGTAAAACCTGACAGTTTTAATACTAAATCATACTCATCGTCTTCCGGCGCCAGCGTCATACCGGCAGCGCTCGCCTCCTGCAGCAGTGCCTGGTTACTAATTAAGAAGCTTAATAACCACAAATTATGCAATACA
This sequence comes from Gammaproteobacteria bacterium, assembly GCA_018826295.1. Classification (GTDB taxonomy): domain Bacteria; phylum Pseudomonadota; class Gammaproteobacteria; order Enterobacterales; family Alteromonadaceae; genus Alishewanella. Next base: position 16,460 of record JAHJZX010000035.1, on the reverse strand, counting down.
GCGCCTTTAGCGTTTTGTTTCGCTTGCGGTTGATGCCACTGCATCAGCAACTGGCCGCGCGGCTGGTCAGCAAAATATTCACTACCAGCCAGCCAACCTGTAACACCGTTGGCGTCGAGAACTTTTAGCGGCGTAGTGTTGCTGCTGTGTTTTACCGCAAAGCTTTCTGGCTGAAAGCGGTTTAGCGCCGGTAAACTCAGTGGCATCATAGGTTGTTGCCAGCTGTGTATTTCTTCCTGGCTGATAGCGGCAACCGAATAGCGGCCGGTAAAGTGCTGCATTGTCTGCTCAGCCGGTTCATTACGGCTGATATGCCACACGGTTAAGCGTTCTGGTACCAGTTGCGTCAGCAGTGCATTGACAGCCTTGGGGTCAAATTTGTCATATTGATAAGGTGCGCTAATTACTGATGGTAGCGGATAATATTGCATCGCTTCACTTAACTTGGCGGCGTAGCTAAAGCCATCAGTTTTTTCCATAAAATTAAACTGGTTTTGCAGTGAGGTGCGAATTTCATTGTAGTATTTCGCATCCACGCCCTTGCTGCGAATAAGATCAAGATATTGCAGCATAGTGGCGGTAATAGCTGGCCGCTGTTGCATACCGGCTTCGGTCAGCGCCACAATAATTTGCAAGGTGCCGTAGTTGCCATACCACTTGGGGTCGTAATTTACCAATACCACATCCAGCAAGCCCATGGCTTTTAACTGCTGAGCAGGTGTGCCGGGCATTTCAGAGCTTAATAAGTGCGCGACAAATTCATTTGGTTTTACGCCAAAATCAGTAAGGTTGTTATCAATGGTAAATTCCAACTGCAGCAGTTGTGCTTCGGTATTCGGCACATAGTGCACCCGTTTAGGACCATACTGGCTAAAATCAATGTTTGCGGTTGGCCTTGGGCTGTCGATAGCCTTATTTTTGATACCAGCGAAGTAGCGCTGTGCCAGCAATTGCATTTGTGGCAGCGGTTGCGGGCTAATTAATACCAGCTTCATCCGGTTGGCTGAATAGTATTTTTGATAGAACGCCACCAGCTCTTCGTGTAATTTGCTGTTGGTTTTATCACTCAACGTATCCAAATTCCCGATCCAGAATTGATTTGCCGGATGCTGGCCCAATAACTGCGCCGCTATTTGCCGCTGTGCCCAGCCATCCTGATTACGGTTTAACGACCATTCTGAATTAACGGCGTTACGTTCTTTATCAACGTACTCTGGTAACAATAACGGCGCTTTGAAAAAGTCGGCGAAACGATCTAATGCCTCCTCGTATTTGCTGTTGTTAATTTCAAACATATAGTTGGTTAGTTGATTAGTAAACGCATTACGTGAACCGCCGTTCTGGTCCATAAACTTCATAAAGCCATCCGACTCCGGGAAGCGCTCCGTGCCCATAAACAGCATATGTTCAAGAAAGTGCGCCAAACCCTGCTGTTGTTTCGGATCGTTTAACCAGCCTACATCGACACTTAATGCCGCAGATGACTTCTCTGCTGTAGGATCTGATACCAGGACAACCTCAAGCTGATTCGGTAGTGTAATAGCCTGATACTGACGCTGATCATTAGGGCTTTTGCTAATCTGCTGACTGGCGGCAATGCTGGTTGCGGCTTGTGCCGCACTGCCAACAGTTTTGCCGCTGGCAATTGTATAGCCGGAAAATAATAAACCACCGCTGATAATAGCAATGGTTAGCGGCGTTAATGACAAGGATTTGTGGTTCATATAATGCTCCGTGGTTTAGTGTGTTAGTTTGCAATCAGGTGTTGCTGCAAACTAACCACAGAGCATCAAATATTCGATAACCGGCTAGCGACTTCGCTGTGAATTATCAGCGGACAAAGTTATAACCAAAGTTATAACCATACCTAACCAATTGATTTTCTTTTCGTTCTGATGTCCTATAAATCAAATTTTCCGCATTAGCATCAATCGAATACGTAAGGCTAAAATTAAAATATGGGATGTTGCGCTGCCACTTCTCCAGCGTCGTTAAATTAATATTACTCAGGATCCAGTCACCTCCCAAATCTCTTGTGATAAGAATTAATTGATTATTTTCTACCCGCAAGTCATAGCTGTACTCAATTAATGAAAGCGTAGACAAAAACTGGCGGCGCTTAAGTAATTTATCTAATAACCAGACTTCACCCTTCGGGGTGGCAGCAACATAGCCGTCGCTGAACTCGGCAAGATACTGATAATCGGCTAATAATAGTTCCTGCTTTTTTGTCCGCAGGTCAAAACGCTTTGTCTGCCAACGTGTTTGCACTTTCTCTGAGAAAATGACAGCTTGTTCATCCAGCGTAAAACTGGCCGATTGCACATCTTGTGTCGATATGGTCACAGTGACAGTTTGCGCCGTAACCGTATTATAAATTTCATAATGGTTACCACGCTTTAACAGTAACCATTCTCCTTTAGCGCTCTGATCACTGATATATAAATAGTCTGTCGAGGTTAAAACAAGTTGGCGTTCATTATTGGCAGGGTAAAAGCGATACAGGCGGTATGTCTTGTCTTCTAAGGTCCTTAGCCATAAATAGCTGCTGTCGGCGCTAAACCAAGCAGCTGTTACCTCAGGCCCAAACTGAAAATTCTTGTAAAAACTGTCTTTCATCGGCCAAGCCGCCTGAAAAATCTTTCTCTCCTGTTTTTGGTTATCTAAAGCATACAAATCGCCAGTCGAAGAAAAGTGAAATTCTTGTAATGAATGCGGTTCAACCGTCAAGTGTTGGCGGGCACCGTCGGTTATTCGTATCAGTTGATGTATCGACCGCATCCGTACAAGTAGAGTAGTATTGTCAACCCAGCTAACCATAAAATCAGTCAGGTCATTTTGTAATGGATATTCAGCCAGTAAGGTTTTATCTGCCAGGCGGTAAAGTTGCAAGCTGACCTTTTTGCCTTTTAAATCGCCTCGGCCCAAGGCTACAGTTTTTTGATCGGGAGATATACTGGCAAAAGCATCCTGGATTTTTTCCCTATCGCTGTATGTAAACTGCTCAAAACTATGTTGTAGCATGTCGTAAATATAATAATGAATACTGCCACTGAGCTCTTGGCCAGCGGCGATGAGTAATTGATTATCGGCCAATGCTAAGGGTGCGTATACCAATGGATAATCTGGTGTTGGCAATAACACAGCTGGCTCGGTTAAATCGCTCAATTGCTGGGTATATAAGTAGGCTTGAGCATTGTTATAAACGACATAAACCAACTTAGTATCATTTGCTATAAAACTCACAAAACGGCTATCCCCGTCCGGCGTGGTAATTTTTTGTAACTGCCCAAGCTTACTATCATAGAGAAACAGCTCCCAGTTGCGTCTTTCATCTACTTTAGCGACAAACGCCTGGTAACGACCATCTTGCGATACCGTAAGGCTTCTTTTCTGGCCGGGAATTGATAATAGCGTGTCAATCTCTACCAAACTGACAGGCTCTGGCTCAGAGCGTATAAAAGTTAAATAAACTACGCTGATAAGCAGCAGGGGTAAGCCGATCAGCAATGCTTTAACACGAGTCGAGTAAGCCGTGGCTACTACTCCTGAAATCTTATTAGTTGCGGCATGTGTTAACCCAGCAACGGGCTGCGCGCAATCTTCAGTTAAAGGGCGAACCGGACATATAAATTGATAACCGCGTTTCATTTGCGATTTTATAAACTGCGGATTTTCGGCGTCAGTGTCATTGAGCAGCTGCCGTAGTTTACTGATAGTTTTTCTGACAGCGGTATCGGTAACAACCCGGCCTGCCCAGACATTTTCATGTAACTCACTGAGGCTGACAAAACGTTCACGCTGCAGGATCAAATAGCACAACACCTCTATTACCTTCGGTTCTACCGTCAGTTCGTTGTCAGCTGAAAACATGCTGTGCGCATTAAAGTCGACAATATAGTCGCCTATAACCACTTTACTCATAAACTACTGTTCACTTATGCTTGCCGCATACTATGTTAAACGCTTTATATACTAACGAATTAATACATTGATAGCGCATTACATTAAAGTAAAGCAACAAAAAAGCCACCCTAAGGTGGCTTTTTATCATTCGGAACCCGAACTTATTTTTTACGCATTTTTTGGATTATGCGCAGCTGGGCAATGGCTTCGGCCAGTTGCGCCGCAGCTTCAGCATAGTTGAAGTCTGCGCCAGCGTGCTGCATCGCTTCTTCGGCACGTTTTTGTGCTGCCAAAGCGGCTTGCTCGTCTAAGTCTTCGCCGCGTACCGCGACATCGGCCAGTACGGTGATGGTATCGGGTTGTACTTCAAGTACACCACCGGCTACGTATATCACGTGTTCTTCGCCAAATTGTTTCACGATACGGACCATGCCAGGTTTCAGGGTGGTCAGTAACGGGGCGTGAAAAGGTAAAATACCTAACTCGCCCTCACTGCCTGTGACCTGCACGGATTCGACAAGGCCGGAGAAGATTTTTTCTTCGGCACTTACTACATCCAGTTGCACTGTCATCGCCATCTCGCTCTCCTAAAGCCTGAACTTACAGTTTCTTCGCTTTTTCGATCGCTTCGTCGATTGAACCAACCATGTAGAACGCCTGCTCTGGCATATGGTCGAACTCGCCGTCCAGAATGCCTTTAAAGCCACGGATAGTTTCTTTCAGCGGTACGTATTTACCTGGTGAACCAGTGAATACTTCAGCTACGAAGAATGGCTGCGACAGGAAGCGCTGAATTTTACGCGCACGGTATACAGTAGTGCGGTCTTCATCAGACAGTTCGTCCATACCCAGGATTGCGATAATGTCTTTCAGCTCTTTGTAACGCTGCAGTACAGACTGCACGCCACGTGCTACTTCATAGTGCTCTTTACCGATTACCAGTGGATCTAACTGACGTGAAGTTGAATCCAGTGGGTCGATCGCCGGGTAAATACCCAGTGATGCGATGTTACGGCTCAGTACTACGGTCGCATCTAAGTGCGAGAACGTGGTAGCGGGTGACGGATCCGTTAAGTCATCCGCAGGTACGTATACGGCCTGGATTGACGTGATAGAACCGGTCTTGGTAGAAGTGATACGCTCTTGCAGGGCGCCCATCTCTTCTGCCAGCGTTGGCTGGTAACCTACCGCAGATGGCATACGGCCTAAAAGTGCAGACACTTCAGTACCGGCCAGGGTGTAACGGTAGATGTTATCAACGAAGAATAGTACGTCACGGCCTTCATCACGGAATTTTTCCGCCATGGTTAAGCCGGTTAACGCTACGCGCAGACGGTTGCCTGGTGGCTCGTTCATCTGGCCGTACACTAACGATACTTTATCCAGTACGTTAGAGTCTTTCATCTCGTGATAGAAGTCGTTACCTTCACGGGTACGCTCACCTACACCGGCGAATACTGAGTAACCGCTGTGCTCGATCGCGATGTTCCGGATCAGTTCCATCATGTTTACGGTTTTACCTACACCGGCACCACCGAACAGACCAACTTTACCACCTTTAGCGAACGGGCAAACCAGGTCGATAACCTTGATACCGGTTTCCAGCAGGGCGTTAGACGCAGCTTGATCTTCGTAGCTTGGCGCGGCACGGTGAATAGGCATACGCTCTTCTTCACCGATTGGGCCCGCTTCGTCGATTGGCTCGCCTAATACGTTCATAATACGGCCCAGTGTGGCTTTACCCACCGGAACGTGAATTGCTTTACCGGTGTTAGACACGGCAGCGCCGCGACGTAAACCGTCTGTAGTACCTAACGCGATAGTACGTACTGTACCGCCACCCAGCTGCTGCTGCACTTCCAGCACTAAACCAGCCAGATCACCGTCAGTCACGTTTAACGCGTCATAGATACCAGGTACCGCATCTTGTGGAAAATCGATATCCACAACGGCGCCAATGATTTGGACGACCTTACCTTGACTCATGATGTTTCCTCAAATTTCTCAAAACTGTTTACCTTAGCCTACAGCTGCCGCACCTGCGACGATCTCGCTAAGCTCCTGGGTAATCGCGGCCTGACGTGCTTTGTTGTACACCAGCTTCAGGTCGTCCATCAGGTTACCGGCGTTGTCGGTTGCAGCCTTCATGGCTACCATCCGCGCCGCGTGCTCGCTGGCAGAATTTTCTACCACGCCCTGATAAACCTGCGACTCAACAAAACGGTCCAACAACATATCTAAAATAGGTTTTGGATCCGGCTCGTACAGGTAATCCCAGTTATGTGCTTTTTGCTCAATATCTGCTTTTGGCAAAGGTAAGAGTTGATCGATCACTGGCTCTTGCTTCATGGTGTTAACAAATTGGTTGTACACCAGAAATAAGCGGTCAATCCGGCCTTCGTTAAATGCATTAAGCATCACCTGCACCGAACCAATCACATCAGCCAAACGTGGTACGTCACCTGAACCCGCCTGTTGCGCTACTACCTTACCGCCAAAACGCTTGAAAAAGGCCGTTGCTTTATTGCCGATAACAGCAAACTGCGCATCTACACCTTTGTCTTTCCAGCTTTTCAGCTCAAGGGCAACTTTCTTAAACTCGTTGGTATTCAGGCCACCGCAAAGACCACGATCAGTAGAAATGACAATATAGCCAACCCGTTTTACCTCACGCTCCGATAAATACGGATGGCGGTATTCCAGGCTGCCATTGGCAAGGTTACCAATCACTTTGCGCATACCTTCAGCGTATGGGCGTGTTGCAGCTACACGGTCTTGCGCTTTGCGCATTTTGCTGACCGCAACTTTTTCCATAGCACTGGTGATCTTGCGAGTATTGTTAATACTCCCGATCTTACTTTTTATCTCTTTACCACCGGCCATGACTGTATCTCCGTTTCATTCAACGAATGGGGGTGGCATAGCCACCCGCATTGCTTACCAGGTCTGCGTTGCCTTGAATTTCTCAATGGCAGCTTTGAACGTAGACTCGATTTGGTCGTTGTAGTTACCGGTTTTATCGATATCAGCCATCAGCGCAGCGTGTTCTGCTTTCATGAAAGCGATTAAGCCGGCTTCAAAATCAAGGATTTTGGCAACGTCTACATCTTTCATAAAGCCTTTTTCGATAGCGAAAATAGACACACCCATTTCGGCAACAGACATCGGGCTGTACTGCAGCTGTTTCATCAGCTCAGTCACCTTTTGGCCGTGCTCTAACTGGGCGCGGGTTGCTTCGTCAAGGTCAGAAGCAAACTGCGCGAACGCTGCCAGCTCTGAGTACTGGGCTAATGCCAGACGAATACCACCACCTAATTTCTTGATGATCTTGGTTTGTGCTGCACCACCTACCCGCGATACCGAAATACCGGCGTTAACCGCAGGACGGATACCGGCATTGAATAAGTCAGTTTCTAAGAAGATCTGACCATCGGTAATCGAAATTACGTTAGTAGGTACGAACGCAGAAACGTCACCGGCCTGAGTTTCAATAATTGGCAGCGCAGTTAACGAACCGGTTTTGCCTGTTACTTCACCCTTGGTGTATTTTTCTACGTAGTCAGCGTTAACGCGTGATGCGCGCTCCAGCAAACGTGAGTGTAAATAGAATACGTCGCCCGGGTAAGCTTCACGGCCTGGTGGACGGCGTAACAGCAACGAGATTTGACGGTAAGCAACAGCTTGCTTTGACAAATCATCGTATACGATCAGCGCATCTTCACCGCGGTCACGGAAATATTCGCCCATGGTACAGCCAGAGTACGGTGCCAGGAACTGCAGCGCAGCGGCTTCAGAGGCAGAGGCAACAACCACGATAGTGTGGGCCAGGGCGCCGTGCTCTTCCAGCTTACGTACTACGTTAGCGATAGTAGAAGCTTTTTGACCTACAGCAACATACACACACTTAACGCCAGTGCCTTTCTGGTTGATGATCGCATCGATAGCCAGAGCTGTTTTACCCGTCTGACGGTCACCGATCAGCAATTCACGCTGACCACGACCGATAGGGATCATCGCATCAACTGATTTGTAACCAGTCTGCATTGGCTGGTCTACCGATTGACGTTCAATTACGCCAGGGGCGATTTTTTCTACCGGCTCAAAACCAGCAGCGTCAATCGGGCCTTTACCGTCGATAGGTGCACCTAAGGTGTTAACCACACGGCCTAATAACGCCGGGCCAACCGGTACTTCTAAAATACGGCCGGTGCTTTTTACTTTAGTGCCTTCAGTTAAGTCCGCGTACGGGCCCATAACTACCGCACCTACTGAGTTGCGCTCTAAGTTCAGCGCGATAGCATAACGGTTGCCAGGAAGCTCAATCATCTCGCCCTGCATACAATCTGCAAGACCATTGATACGGATAATACCGTCAGTTACCTGAACGATAGTACCTTCGTTACGAGCTTCACTGACCACTTCGAACTGAGCAATACGACTTTTGATCAGTTCTGATATTTCAGTGGAATTCAGTTGCATTCTCTGTTCCCCAATTAAGACTGCAGCGCAGTTGCTAAACGGTCCAGCTTACCGCGGACCGAGCCATCAATTACCATGTCACCTGCTTTGATCAGCATACCGCCAACCACTGCAGGATCTTCGCTACAGTTCAATTTAACTTTGCGTGCCAAACGTTGCGATAATGCCGTGGCCAGCTTGTCTTGTTGTGCTTTGGACAGCTTGGTAGCAGAAACGACTGTTACGTCGACTTCTTTTTCAAACTCTGCTTTAAGCGCAACAAAGGCAGCTAACACTTCAGGCAACGCCAACAAGCGATGATTTTCTGCCATCACTTTAATAAAGTTCTGGCCGTGCTCATTGAGTTGCTCACCACATACCTGAATAAACAGACCGGCCTGCTTGTCAGCAGCACCGTTGGCGCCCAAATAAGCACCAACCTGGTCGTTCTTTGCTACTTCAGCAGCAAAGGCCAACATCTGCAGCCAGGCGTCTAACGCTTTTTGCTCAACAGCAAAATCGAAAGCCGCTTTGGCGTACGGACGAGCAATATTAGTCAAATCAGACATAGCTCATCCTCTTACAGTTCTTGAACCAGTTTTTCCAGAATGTCGCTGTGAGCAGCTTCATCAATAGAACGTTGCAGAATTTTCTCTGCGCCGGCTACTGCTAAAGCAGCAACTTGCTTGCGCAGCTCTTCACGTAAACGGTTACGCTCAGCTTCTAATTCTGCCCGGCCAATAGCCAGAATGTTTTCACGTTCGGCATTAGCTTTGTGCACGGCTTCATCAATCATCTTGGCTTCGCGTTTTTTCGCTTGCTCAATAATGTCTGCTGCTTGTGCTTTAGCATCTTTTAACTGATCTTTGGCTTTGTCCTGGGCTAGAGCCAGGTCTTTTTCTGCCCGATCAGAGGCCGCTAAACCGTCAGCAATTTTTTTCTGGCGCGCTTCAATAGCGTTGTTCAGCGGCGGCCATACAAATTTCATACAGAACAGCACGAACACCGCAAATGCGATTAATTCGCCTAGCAGAGTGGCGTTTAAATTCACGACCGCTCCTCCTTAGTTAACAGTTGTTCGGAATAACACAAACCTTCGATTACAGAGCGAACAACATGTACATAGCGATACCAACACCGATCATCGCAACAGCATCGATCAGACCTGCCAGGATGAACATTTTAACTTGCAGTGAAGGAGCCAGTTCTGGTTGACGCGCACAGGCTTCTAAGAACTTACCACCCATGTTACCGAAGCCCAGTGCAGTACCGATAGCACCGAAACCGATTAACAGAGCAACTGCGATTAATTTGATAGCTACTGCAATTTCCATTTTTATCTCCAGAGTTTTTAAAGTTAAAGTTAAAGTAAAAAATTAATGGTTATCTGAACTGGCCATGCTTAGGTAAACAATGGTCAGCATCATAAATACAAACGCCTGCAGCACTATTACCAGTATATGGAATACTGCCCAGACAAAGTGCAGTGGTAACTGCGCTAAACCGATAGCACCAATCAGGATAAAGATCATTTCACCGGCATACAGGTTACCGAATAACCGCAGCGCCAATGAAAACGGCTTCGCCACCAGGGCAATAGTTTCCAGGATCAGGTTAGCCGGGATCAGTAAAATCTGCAGAGGTACACTTTTACTGCTAAAAGGGTGCAGCGTTAATTCTTTAATAAAGCCCAACACACCTTTAATGCGGATTGAATACCCGATCATCAGAATAAACACACCGATAGCTAATGCTGCTGTCAGGTTGACATCAGTAGTAGGTACAATTTTCATGTACACATCATGTGAGTCCATACCGAAAGCCTGCTCTCCAACCAAGCCGGCAAAAGCTGGCAGGAAGTCGACCGGAATTAAATCCATCAGGTTCATTAAAAACACCCAGACAAAGATAGTTAGTGCCAGTGGTGCAATAAGTTTGCTTTTACCGTGGTAAGTGTCTTTAACGTTAGTGGCAACCAGCTCGATAATCATTTCAATAAAGCATTGAAACTTACCCGGTACGCCAATAGTGGCTTTGTTGGCCGCACTGCGGAAGATCCACAGAAACAACAAACCAAGGCCGATAGACCACGCTAATGTATCAATATGCCATGTCCAGAACCCGGCCTCGCTACACGCTTTGTTAAATGCGACACTGCCGTCGACAGTACACATTTTGGCGTTAGTAAGGTGGTGCTGAATATGGCCAGAGAGGGTTAACTCTTCACCTGCAGCCATGTTTCATCCCATTGTTAATGTTTAAAAAAAACTGGTGCTGTCCATTGTGTTAGCAGCGTCAGGACAAAACCGGTAAAAAATGCTTCTGCGACCAGTTCTGGCTGAGACAATACGACGCCAAGTAACACAGCGGTTAAAATTAATTTTACTGACTGCCCCCGCATAAAGGCCGCCAATACTAGGTTTGCGTTATTTAATGCACTGAAACGAAACGCAAAAAACGCAAACACACAATTTGGTACTACTGCAACCAAACCGCCTTTAAAGGCTGATTTGGCCGCGGCTGCATCGGCAGCTAAAAAAAAAGCCAGTGCGATAAGCCCGGCTACTGCTAACTGGCATATTGCCAGTTTGTAGGCTGATTTACGCGCAATTGCAGCACTTTTATCAGTCACTGTAAGTCCCCCTGAAATAACCCGTGAAGGGGGTATAAAAAGCTTGCGAAAGTATACTTATCTGCCTTTAATTTGCAACAAAAAGCGGCAGCTGCCCCGCGAAAGTACAGTGCTGGTACAGCTAATTGGTACAATTTGGTGCAATATTTACTCAGCGAGGTTTAACTTGCTGATAATGCCATCTAACTCATCCAGGCTGCTATAAGCTATTTCCAGCTTGCCTTTACCTTTATTGTTGTAGCTAATTTGCACTGCTGCGGCAAAACGTTCACTTAAGCGTTGTTCCAGTGCCAGTACATCCGGGTCGCGTGGTTTTTCTGCTACCGCCGGTTTCGGTTCTAAAATACGCCGGACTAAATTTTCGGTTTCGCGCACTGTCAATTGCTTTGCTGCCACCAAACGTGCCGCGTCAGATTGCTCGGTATCTTTAAGCGCTAACAAGGCTCTGGCATGGCCCATTTCAATATCGCCATGCTCTAACAACAGTTTAACGTCTTCGTTTAACTGGTTTAAACGCAGTAAATTGGTTACTGAAGCGCGGGATTTACCCACCGCATCGGCTACCTGTTGATGCGTTAAAGCGAATTCGGTTAACAAACGATCCAGTGCTACCGCTTCTTCCATCGCGTTTAAATCTTCACGCTGAATGTTTTCTATCAGCGCTATGGCAACGGCGGCTTCGTCTGGCACATCTTTGACAATACAAGGTACTTCGGCCAACTGTGCTAACTGGCTGGCCCGCCAGCGCCGCTCACCAGCAATAATTTCAAACTTATTTTTTGCCAACGGCCGCACAACGATGGGCTGAATAATACCCTGCGCCCGGATAGAGCTAGCCAGATCTTCAAGCGCTTCTTGCGACATATCTTTGCGTGGCTGGTATTTACCCGGCTGCAGATATTCTACCGGCAACAATTGCAATTCGCTGCTGCTAACATTAGCGTTTTCACTGCCAGAGGTACGGTTTGATGTGAGTAAGGCATCAAGACCCCGGCCCAGGCCGCGTTTTTTAACCGACATGCAGAATAATTTCCCTAAAAGTGTTCAGTTCAGACAGAAGTTGCCGCTGTTACCGTTCTTTTATCAGCCCGGCGTAACATCTCACCGGCTAATGCCAGATAGGCTTTTGCGCCGGTTGAGCTTTTATCGTAATACATTACCGGTGCGCCAAAGCTTGGTGCTTCGGCCAGGCGGACATTGCGCGGGATCACGGCACGATATACTTTGTCACCAAAATGTTGCTTGAGCTGCTCGGACACGTCATTTGCCAGCCGGTTGCGCGGATCGTACATGGTTCTTAAAATGCCTTCGATCTTTAATTCCGGATTAACCGCAGCGGCCAGTTGATTAATGGTTTCGACCAGTGCGGTTAAGCCTTCCAGAGCAAAATACTCACATTGCATCGGCACCAGCACAGTGTCAGCTGCAGCCATTGCATTAACCGTCAGCATATTCAATGAAGGCGGACAGTCAATAAAGATAAAATCATAGCTATTGCGATACTCTTTTAACGCATTACGTAAACGCAATTCACGGGCAAACAGGTTCATTAACCGCACTTCAGCCGCGGTTAAATCGGCATTAGCACCTACCAGGTGATAACCACCACTGGTATCTTTTACCAAAACTTCCAGTAGGGGTTTATCGTCAACCAGCAAATCGTAGGCGGTAGCAGGCAGTTCATATTTGTCTACACCACTGCCCATAGTGGCATTACCCTGTGGATCCAGATCGATCAGTAACACCTTGCGTTTGGTTGCAGCCAGTGACGCGGCCAGGTTTACTGCTGTGGTTGTTTTACCCACGCCGCCTTTCTGGTTAGCTATTGCGATCACTTTCGCCACAAGATGTCCTCGTTATCAGTTAGCAGGGTTCCAGTATTACCAAATGCCGCTGTGCTTGCAACTGCGGTACAACAAGTGGTTGAACGGACGCTACTTTAACAAAATAGGGCAAAGCTGCAATTTCTTCTTGTACTGCAGCCCCCTTCATGGCGAAAAAGCGGCCATTTTGTTTCGGCAAGTGCCTACACCAGCCGAGCATATCATTGATTGAGGCGAAAGCGCGGCTTATTACACCGTCATAACCGGTTTGCGGTTGATGATCTTCCACCCGGCTTTGCAACGGTTGAATGTTGTCCAGTTTTAACTGCAGTTTCACCTGATTTAAAAACCGGATGCGTTTACCCAGGCTATCTAACAAGGTAAATTGCTTATCCGGATAATAAATAGCCAACAATACCCCTGGTAAACCCGGGCCGGTACCTACATCAATAAAACGTGAACCTGTTAAGTAGGGCGCGACGACCAGGCTGTCCATTACATGTTTGATCAGCATCTCGTGCGGATCCCGTACAGATGTCAGGTTATAGGCACTGTTCCATTTATCCAGTAATTGCAAATAGGCTATACACTGCTGTAATTGCTGTTCAGACAACTGTAATTCAGTTTGACTTACCAATGCCTTAAGTTGTTCTAACATCTTGATCCTTTAGCTGTTTTACGCTGATTTTCGCAGTAAGCCCTGTTTTTTTAAAAACACCAGTAACAATGAAATAGCCGCTGGCGTAATACCGGAAATACGTGATGCCTGGCCTACCGTTTCAGGTTGCGTTTGGTTCAGCTTAACGATGACTTCGTTTGATAAACCTTTAACTGCTTTATAATCAAATTGTTGTGGCAACAGCGTTTGTTCATTACGTTGTTGTTTAGCAATTTCATCTTGCTGGCGATGAATATAACCTTCGTATTTAATTTGGATTTCAACCTGTTCAGCTGCCGCCTGATCATTAAGCCCAGGGCCCAGATCATTGATTTGCATCAGCTGGGCATAAGTGACTTCAGGCCGGCGCACTAATTCTTCCAGACTGGCTTCTTTGCTTAGCGGCGTTTTAACCAGGGCATTAACTGCCGTAAGCGCAGCATGTTGCGGATGGATCCAGCTTTGTTTTAAGCGTTGGCGCTCAATTGCAATCTGCTCCATTTTTTCGTTAAAGGCCGCCCAACGTGCATCGTCTACCAGGCCAAATTCGCGGCCTTTTTCGGTTAAACGCGAATCGGCATTGTCTTCTCGCAGCATTAAGCGGTATTCGGCGCGGCTGGTAAACATGCGGTACGGCTCTTTTGTACCCATGGTAGTTAAGTCGTCGACCAATACACCCAGGTAAGCTTGTTCGCGACCTGGTGACCAACTGTCTTTGTCCTGACTTAACAGAGCGGCGTTTAAACCGGCCAGCAAACCCTGAGCACCAGCCTCTTCGTAACCTGTAGTGCCGTTAATCTGGCCTGCAAAAAACAAGCCTTTAATGAATTTGGTTTCTAATGAGCTCTTCAGATCGCGCGGATCAAAGAAGTCATACTCAATTGCATAACCAGGCCGGGTTATATGAGCGTTTTCCATACCTTTAATTGAACGCACTATACTTAGTTGCACGTCAAATGGCAGGCTGGTTGAAATACCGTTTGGATACACTTCGTGAGTAGTTAAACCCTCTGGTTCAATAAAGATCTGGTGCTTATCTTTATCGGCAAAGCGGGTAATTTTATCTTCAATAGACGGACAATAACGAGGGCCTATACCTTCGATTACGCCGGTATACATAGGCGATCTATCCAGGTTATTGCGGATCACCTCGTGGGTTTGTTCATTGGTGTAAGTGATAAAACACGGAATTTGTGTTGGATGATCGCTAGGTTTACCCATAAAAGAAAATAACGGTGTTGGGTTATCACCTGGCTGGGTTTGCATTTGAGCAAAATCAATAGTACGGGCATCAATCCTCGGAGGTGTGCCTGTTTTTAACCGATCTACCCGAAACGGTAGTTCGCGCAAGCGTTTTGCTAATGCAATTGATGGTGGATCGCCAGCTCTGCCACCGGAATGGCTTTGTAAACCAATATGAATTTGGCCGCCTAAAAAAGTACCAACGGTAAGCACTACCGACTTAGCTTTAAATTTTAAGCCCATCTGGGTTACCACGCCGGTAACCTGATCATTTTCAACAATTAAATCATCACAGGCTTGCTGGAAAATACTTAAATTGGGCTGGTTTTCCAGTATTTGCCGGATAGCAGCGCGATAAAGTTGCCGATCTGCCTGGGCACGTGTAGCCCGTACTGCCGGGCCTTTAGAGCTGTTTAAGGTGCGAAATTGAATACCGCCTTTATCTGCGGCAATAGCCATAGCACCGCCAAGCGCATCAATTTCTTTAACCAGATGACCTTTGCCTATACCGCCAATAGCAGGGTTGCATGACATCTGACCCAGAGTTTCGACATTATGGGTTAGTAATAAGGTTTTGCGTCCCATGCGAGCAGCTGCCAGAGCGGCTTCGGTGCCAGCATGGCCACCGCCTACAACGATCACGTCGAATGTCTCTTGGTACAGCATAGGTGCCTCGGTATCTGGTTAATCAAGTCAAACGAAAAAGGGTAGCTATTGTACCGTGATCTTCTGTGAAGGGGAATGCTGCAGCGGGGATCGGATCTTCTAAATTAAATAAGATCTTTTTAGAGATCTTTTTATTATGTTTACTACTAAGCAAAGGGTTTTCAGTGGATAACAGGATCTTTAAACGAAGGATCAGCAAGTTATAAAGGATCAGATCCTGTGATCAAGCTAGGATCTAATCGCATTAAACCAGTGATCAAAATGGTGGTTTATCCACATGTCAGAAAAATATTTTTTTTATATCTAGGATAAATACAGCTTAATCACCGCATTAACCGGTACTTATACACATTAAAATATTCTAAAAGCTAAATTTGTGCATAAGGTTGTATAACAGGATCTTGTTCGGCTTTGCGCTTTTATCATGGCTTTATCATCAGCTTATCAAGACAGTGCAATGGATTCATTTTACAGTAGCGCCAAGTTGGTTTTATTGCTGAGGCCAACTTGGGAGAGACTAAGGTTATTCCGTTCTTCCTGAGATATACTTGTGTTTGCGGGTGCCAGTCACCCGCTTTTTTTTGGTAATACTTTTATCAATTCAGGTAACCAGCTCAGCGCGATATCCTCAGGTAGCTCTGCTTGTTGCGCATCAATTTCCAGCGCGTTAATCAGGCTAATAGCACCGCGGCCAGATAATAAAGCGGCGAGTTTTCGTCCGGCTTCGCAAAAAGTATCGTATCCAGAGTCACCTAAAGTGATCACGGCATAGAAAAGTGTGGTAAGATCACGCCGATCTTGTGCTAATTGATCCGCAAAGGGTTGAATATTATCAGGCAGATCTCCTGCGCCATAGGTGGATGTGATCACTAACCAGACCCCGGAAGGGTTAAGGTGATCCAGTTCGGGTTTCAGATGGAGCTTAGCTTCATAGCCCGCTTGTACCAGTGTTTCAGCAACTTGTTCTGCCACATATTCCGCTGCGCCCATTTGGCTGCCAACGAGGATGTCTATCATGATATGCCTCTTGTCATATGAATGTTTGGCTATACTACTGGAATAAAATCTGTCAACG
>JAHJZX010000077.1 GCA_018826295.1 Gammaproteobacteria bacterium | reverse complement strand
TTTTACCTCTCTCATGAGGAGGTCGATGTGGATCTTCTGCTCGGCAACCACGTCCCTGTTAGTTATCCTGTCAATTAATCCACGCTTCATTTCTTCTTCCTCTTAACCTTAATATCGCAAACCGGACAGTACCAAAATCCCCCGCAGCACATCCTCTTCATCTCACCGCCGCATAGTTCACAGATCATGGGCTGCCTTCCATTTGCCAACGTCTACTCCCTTCTCCTCTAGTTCTTTGAGCCACCGTTGCTCGACTATGATTGTCTCATCATAGATAGGGCAGTCTGGGTCATCGTCCTCACACATCATGCCCTTAATCGATCCAGTTCCAATGGTTTTCGACGGATGCGTAGCGGTGCATACCTGCTTCCCGCATCTAGGACACAGTAGATAAACGTATCTGCAGACCATTAAACGCGCCCCGGACGCATCCAATAACTCATCGAAGATTTTCCCCGTGTTTCTCCCGCTATCTCCACCGCAATTTCAAGGGAATCCAATATATCATTATGTTTTCCACGTGGATAGTTGATGTATTCCTCGGTAAATTTGTCCATCCAGTTCACACGTATCTTATTGGGGTCAGGCAATTTAATCCTACCGTTTTCAAAATGCGGCTGCATGCCCAGCATGCGCTCCCACTTACTCCCTCTACTATGCTTCACCTCCACCACAGGAAGCCCATACTGGTAGATGGACGAGTACAACGCCTTCTGGTACGCCGTCGACTCTACGCCGACTTTGCCGATTGAAGCTGGCTTCGGTATGAATGGCAGATGGCTTCGCTGAGCGTACTCCACGATCTTCTTCACCTGATCCGGGAAGCTGATTCTGCCGACCCATACGTCCAGCAGATAGATGTCACGGGTCCGCCGGTCAACTGCAATCGTCGTGATGGCAGTCTGATCCGCCTCCGGGCTCTCCGAAATAGCCGGGTCAACGGCCATCACGAACATCATGTGACCCACCGTGGCAGGGTCAAAAACCAAGGGATCATAGTAGCTGAGCCAGTCAGACTTGAACAGAGCACCCTTAATTCCCGCCGGGTCATTCTGGTACAGCGACTTAAACATCAGCGAACCGATGTCACGCCGACGCTTCTCAAGCAAATGGGGCGGCCACTTCTCAGGCCACAGCGCCTTCCACTGGTCAACTGGATCATCAAGGTTTTCCACGGCGCGATACACTTTCACAACCCAGTCACCGCCGTTCTCCACGCTCCTCCCGAGAATCCTGCCGGCGTAGTCGTCCTCGTGCCACCTGGTGCATATGAACACGATCTCTCCATCCGGTACCAGAACAGGCATCGCCACCGACTCAATCCACTCCCGCACCCGCTCCCGGCTCGCCTCAGTCCGCATCTCATTCAAGTCATACGGATCATCCAGAATCAGCAAGTCCGCCCGCATCCCAGTCATGCTACCCTCCAAACCCACCCCGTAAAACGTCGGCGACTTCATGATCTGGGTTCGCTCAACCTGAAACGCCTCGTCACCCCACGGGCTGCTCGGCACCACCTCTGGGAACACCTCCCTGTACCGCTGGTTGCCCTCAATATTCCGCCGCACCTCACGGTTAATACTCGTTGCCAGCGCACCCGTCCGACTCACCACCACAACCCTGATATTCCGGTCACGCCCAATACGCCACAGCGGATACACCACGCTCACACACGTCGTCTTCGCATGCTCACGAGGAGCCTCAACGTGAAGCCTCCTTGTTTCCCTGAACTTCTCTCCATCACCCCCATGATACATCAAGATCTCGTAAAGCTCATCGTGAAAAGACGCATTCGTCAAATGCCCCGGAGAACCCCTCCAGCACAACTCGCTGAAAACCCGCAGATTCTGATACGCGGCGTCAACCGCCCCATACCCTCCCCCAGCCCCAGCCATCAACACCACTACGGCAAACATAAATAAAACGTTAACCCACAAATAACCATGCTCGCCACAGTCCGAATCGACGACCTCCTAGTCCCCAGCAACGGCAGCCTCCTACCATTCCCGCAACACCCCGCCCACCTCCAAATCCAGAAAATCCTCAAACACCTCGACCAAGGACACAAACCCAAAACCAGAGCCGAACACCACACCAAACAAATCTACAACTCAATCCAAGTCCACGGCTACCACCCAGAACAACACAGCCACCCCCAAGCCCACCAACAACACGGCGACACCATCCTCTGGACAGGAAGACACCGACTCACCATCCTCCGACACCTCGGACACACCCACACAACCATACAAACCCAGCAAAAACAACATTTACACAGAGGCCACTGGTAAAAAACACTGAAACTAACCCCAAACCACACAAAACGCCGACCAACACCATTAGAAAACGTTGAAACTAACCTCAGATCATGTAAATTGCCGACCAACAATCCGGCGGCTCTCGGTTCTTATATGCGGGATATTGGCGTTTTTTACATAGGGTTTGTGTCTATAAGTTTGAAGGTTAATATTATAAAGGCGTTGGGAAGTCGGCCTTTTCGTTTATATGTTTATATCAATATATGTATTAGAATATATGTAGTATTAACACCTTTACTCTTATACACTCATTGATATATAAAGGTCAAGAATCGCCTTGGCTAACTTTACTGTCTATCCGCAACATAGCCTTAAGCATAAGCTCATAGGCCCCAGGATCCATGTTTCTAACCTCCTCTAACACTTCCCCAGCATAGTCCCGCCGCGAATCAAGGTCTAGTTTTGCGGTTATTTGGAGGG
>JAHJZX010000034.1 GCA_018826295.1 Gammaproteobacteria bacterium | reverse complement strand
GTGGGCCATCGGCGGTTTGCTCTCTGTTGCACTGGTCGTAGGCTCACGCCCCCCAGGCGTTACCTGGCACCCTGCCCTGTGGAGCCCGGACTTTCCTCCCCCTGCTTGCGCAGGCAGCGATTGTCTTGGCCAACTCACGGCCGCAATTATACCGGTTTTATTCCGTTTCACCAGATAAATGCAGTGCCAGTTTATACAGCGCGTTTTTCTTGCCGCCATGAATTTGTGCCGTTAACGCCGCGGCTTTTTTTAGTGGCAACTCACCAAGTAACAGCTTTAGGGTGGCCACTTCAGCTTCAGACACTTCGCTGTCGGCTTTTGGCGTTGGCGCTATCATTAATACCATTTCACCCTGACAGCGTTGTGGATCGGCCTCAAGCCAGGCCGTGATCTGTGCCGCTGTGCCGTATTCCAGATGCTCAAAAGTTTTGGTTAGCTCTTTGGCCAGCACCAGCTCGCGATCGCTGCCAAATACCGCCACCACATCCTGCAGCGTGTCTTTAATGCGCCGGGCGGTGTCATAACAAATAATGGTGCCAACACCGGCGGGTACTTCTGCCAGCTGGTTTTGCCGCTGCTGGCTTTTTGGCAACAGAAAACCGATAAAATGAAATTTATCAGTCGGTAAGCCAGCGGCGCATAAGGCGGTTATTAATGCACAGGGGCCTGGTATAGGGATCACCCGCACCCCGGCGTCACGGCACTGGCGCACTAAACTATAACCGGGATCGCTTATCAGCGGCGTACCGGCATCAGAAACCAATGCCACGCTTTCACCGGCCAGACATTTCTCAATTATACCGGCAGCGCGTTGCTTTTCATTGTGATCGTGCAGCGCTATGGTTTTAGCACTGATGCCAAGGTGCGACAATAACCGCCCGGTGTGGCGAGTGTCTTCTGCCGCTATCCAGCCTACCTGCTGCAGGGTATTAATAGCGCGCTGGCTAATATCGTCCAGGTTGCCAATCGGCGTGGCCACTACATATAAAAAACCGTTTTCTTTTGCCATTATCTAATTTAAACACGCTATTTGTTTGAGCTTAACCGGCAGTCTCAGTAAGATAAGACCATTGTTTCGCTATGGTACTGTGCATTGTGACTTCCAGCAAATTAAAGCCCCTGTTATTTCTCTGTATCAGCAGCTTGTTATTAAGTTGTGCCTCGGGGCCAAAACACACTCCGACATCGGCACCGCAGCAAACCGGGCAAGGCGACAGCAGCACCGAACCCCAGGTCTCGGCCCGCGTGCTCTATGCGCAGGCGGGGCGCTATGAAGGCGAAGCGCAGCATTACCATCTGCTAAAAGCCGCCCGTAAGGCATTAATTGAGCAGGACAATAAACTGGCGCTGGCAATAACAGAAAGCCTGCGGTTAAGTGCCTATCCGCTGATACAGCGTCAGTTAATGCTGCCTTTGCTGCAAGCTTATCTGGCGACAGCACAGCATAGCCATACCAGCCAATTAATTGATAATACTGCTTTAACTGATGTAGCAGATGCAGATCAGCCTCAGTTTCTCTGGTTGTCGGCACAGTATCTGACGTCACAGTTACGCTACCTGCAAGCCAGCAAGCTGCTGCTACAGCTCACTCAGGCCCCTGCTGATCACGACGCACTGCCGCAACAGTACGCCTTATTGTGGCAAAATCTGGCCGCACTTAGCGACAGCCAGCTGGATGCACTGCGCATCGACGCCAACCAATACAGCCTGGGCTGGTTAAATCTGGCACAGTTAAGCCGGCGTTATATCGGCCAGCCGGAACAGCTACAGCAGGCATTTACGCAGTGGCAACAGCGCTATCCGGGCCTGACAGCCGGCCATCCGTTACCCGAAGCAGCGTTGCAGCTGCTAAGCCTGACCCCCTATCAGCCGCAACGTATTGCCGTATTGCTGCCGCTGTCAGGCCAGTTCAGCCAGCACGCCCAGGCAGTGCAATACGGCATATTGTCGGCCGCCAGCCTGCAAAATAACGCCGAACTCACCTTTATTGACAGCCAGCAACCTATAGCGGCGCTGGTGCAGCAAGTTGGCCAGGCGCAGGCCGACTTTGTTATAGGCCCCCTGCTGAAAGATCAGGTAGACAGCATCAGCCAGTCAAGCGACTGGCCGTGGCCAACGTTATTTTTAAACAGCAAAGACAGCGCTACCGCTGCCAAAGCCGAACGTTATTATTTCGCCCTCAGCATGGAAGATGAAGCCACACAAATGGCACAGCTGTTTCAGCAAAAAAACTATCGCCGGCCGGTTATTATCAGTGCCGCCAGTAATATCAGCTTGCGTATGCAGCAGCGGTTTATCAGCCAGTGGCGCCAGTTTGGCCACGACACGCCAGAGCATTATCAGTTTAACGCTAAAGCCGATCTGGACAGCCTGATTAACAAATTGCTGGAAACCGATCGTAGCCGCGAGCGGCTAAGCAGCATTAAAAATCTGATCAGCGACAAAGTTGAAGCCGAACCACACAGCCGGCTGGACATTGATGCCATTTACCTGATTGCCGATCCGGTGCAAACCCGGCTGTTTAAACCCTTTGTTGATGTCTCCGTTAGCCCGACAGCACCCAAATTACCGGTGTATGCCAGCTCACGTAGCCACAGCACCAGAGTAGACAGCACCGACGTGCGTGACTTAAACGGTCTGACCTTTACTGAAATGCCCTGGTTACTGGGCGAGCAAAACAGCGTGCAGCTACGCCAGCAATACCAGCAAATATTCGCTGAGCAGGATGAAACCCTGCAGCGTTTGTTTGCCATGGGCTTTGATGCTTATAAACTGCTGGGCAGTTTGCGCCAACAGCAACAATTGCCCGCAGCGGTGTTTTCCGGCCTCACCGGACAGTTGCGACTGGACAACGATGGCAGCCTGATACGGCAGTTAAGCTGGGCCACTTACCGCAATAATCGCTTACGCTCGTTGCAGGAACCCTAAACAAGCATGAATAAACTGGGGCAACAGTACGAACAACTGGCGCTAAGTTATCTGCAACAGCAGGGGCTTAGCCTGGTGCAACAAAATTTTCAGTGTAAAACCGGTGAAATAGACTTAATTATGCGCGACGGCGCTACGCTGGTGTTTATTGAAGTAAAGTACCGTGCCAGCACTGCATTTGGCGGCGCTCTTGCTGCCGTAAGCCATAGCAAACAACAAAAGCTGCTGCGCAGCTGTCGCTGGTATCTGCAACAGTTTCGCTTAAGCGACCAGCCGTGCCGGTTGGATGTGCTGGCGATAGAGGGCGCGGCTCCATATCAGTATCAATGGCTGAAAAATGCCATTTCACAGTAGTTTTAGTGGCAGGAAACCGTAATGCAGGAACATATTCGTCAGTTGTTCAGTGAAAATATTCAAACCATGATCGCCGCAGGCGAAAGCCTGTCAGGTTCACTGGAAAACGCCGCCCTGGTCATAGTGCACAATCTGGTCAGTGGCGGTAAGGTGATTTGCTGTGGTGACGGCGCTACCGCCGGACTGGCCAGCCATTTTGCCCAGTTACTGCTGGATAAATTTGAAACCGATCGCCCCTGCTTGCCAGCACTGGCATTGCAGCAATACAGCAACAGCCTGCAGCAACATCAACAGCACGACTACCTGGCCCGGCAAATTAAAGCCTTAGGGCAAAATAATGATGTGTTACTGGTAGTATCAGCCAGCGGCAGTGAACCCAGCTTAATAAAAGCAGTCGAAGCTGCACTAACCAATGATATGAAAATAGTCGCGCTTACTGTAGACGGTAATGTAGAACTGTCAGGCTTATTAAACCAGCAAGACGTGGAATTAAAAGTACCGGCGCACCGGCCGGCACGTATATTTGAATGCTTTACCTTTATACTGCACAGTCTGTGTGAGGTAATAGAATTAACCTTATTTCCGCAACAAGGAGATGTATGAACCGGATTAAATTAATAGCCGCTCTGACACTGCTGGCGTTATTACAAGGCTGTGCCGCGGCCGTCGTAGCAGGTGGCGCTGGCGCAGTAACAGCCGCCAACGACAGACGCACGCTGGGCGCACAGATTGACGATAAAAACGTGGTGTTAAAAGCGCAGCGCGCGCTGGCCGATAACGCCGCTACCGCTGAAGGCAGCAATATCAATGTCACCAGTTACAATGGCGTGATCCTGCTAACCGGCCAAACCCGCAATGAGCAAATCCGCCAGCAGGCGCAGGCACTGGTGCGCCAGCTCGACGGCGTGCGCGATGTACAAAACCAAATTCGTCTGAGCAATAACACTGCCCTGACCACCCGCACCCGCGACAGCTGGATCTCAACCAAAGTGAAAACCCAGTTGCTGGCCGACAAACAAGTTAGTGGTTTAAATATCAAAGTCGTGACCGAAAACGCTGAAGTATTTTTAATGGGCATAGTCAGCGAGCAGGAAGCCGCCAAAGCAGTAGAAATTACCCGCCATGTCGAAGGCGTCGCCCGCGTAATACGCGCTTTTGAGATCCGCTAGTCATGTTGTGCAGCAGGGTGGCTTTAACCGCCTTGCTGCACTCTCCTGTTAACACAATTTCAGCACTGTCGTGAGTTCAAACTACATTTTATAAAACCGGCCGAGCTTATTTACTTCCCGTTTCCAGGTTGCTAATATCTGCCGCCATTTTGTCCCCAAACACTGCGCAACCGGACTGCCCCTCTTACCATAGATGGTATTAGAGATCTGCAAACTTCCACTAGCGGTTAATCATTTAAACAGGAATAAAAAATATGCGAACTGCTTTGCTCGCCGGATTAATGTTGGCCATGCTGCCCGCAACCGCAGCTCAACCACTCACTCCGCTATACGACGCTGAGCTGACTCAGCCAATATTCGATTACGTTAATCAAGCCATTACTTTGCAAACAGCAGAGACACTTAACGAGGGTATACTTCCCTATGCTGAACGTGTGGTACAAGGCGATAAAGTAACCATTGTCAGCAGCAATCTGGGGTTAGCAATTTACGTGGTAGAGAGCGGCCAATACCGCTTAGTGGGTGAATTTAACAAGACTGAGTTAGGCCTGAATGATTACGATAGTATTGGCCTGGTAAAAGTCGCCGACAATGACGCCTGGTTTATGTATCTTAGCAATGGTAATGCGGTATCAATCGCGCTGGATGCACAGTATCAACCTCTAGTCAGCAGCCGCAGCAGCACAAATGTCGGCTACACCAACATGTATCACATTGGCGCCGGCTATGCGGCGTTTTCTAACGGTTCTACGCTAAAAGTTTACAATCTTAATAACAGCAATGGTGTCCTGTCTGCACCTGAAACCCTGCAGCTTGATAAGCACCCATCGCATATTGCTATTGCCAACAATACTCTGGCTATCAGCCATGACTACTACAATGAAGCACGGCAAAATCTGAAGCTATACCAGCGAAATTCTACAGGCCAATGGCAATTCATTACCGGCCATATAATGAACCACAACCAGTATGGTCATCACAGTGTCGCCTACCTTACTATCAGCGCTGACGGGCAACAACTCGTTTACGGCAACGACGAACAAGTCTATGGCCTCAATTTTGACGCTGCCAGCGCGCAACTGACAGAAGCCTATACCGGTGTATTGCCAAACCACTACAATGACACTTATTTTGTGGATAGCAGCCATTTTCTTGCCAGAAACTATCAGGAACTGGCGCTGATTAACAGTCAAAGCCTGCAGAAGGTCATTAGTTACAATTTAAATAGCTATCAATTACGAGACATCAGTACCGGCGCAAGCAGTACCACCTTGCTGGGCAATGATGGTTTAAGGCAGTTATCAACCCTCGATTTAACACAACAGGCTCACATAGCACCTGGCCAGTTAGAGGTAATGCTGAACCTGAGTGATCCGTTCAATCGGTTTAATCTAACGCCACATTTTATGTTGCAACGCGGCGATGGTAGCTGGAACCTGTTTAAACTTAACGAAAGCAACTTACCACAGTTAACGCAACGCCTGACAACCACTGAGTTGCTTGGTTATGACCAGAGTTATAACGAGTTCGCCAGTCTGAACCTTGGCAATAACCTGTTTGCTATTTTACAAGGCAACCGCTATTCCGTGATTAAGCTGGACGAAGGCCGTGGTCAGTTGCAACTGTTAAAACAGGGTACACTGCAATTTCCGAACGAGCAGAATTACTATATCAGCAACAAAACCACTGCGAATTTAAACAACAACGTACTGGTGGCTAAGGGCAACAGTTTGAGCCTGTTTCAATTAACCTCAGACAATCAACTACAGTTTGTTGATGCTGTGGTAAATGGCGCCTCAGGCGTGATCGGTATCGCC
The DNA here is from genome assembly GCA_018826295.1 of Gammaproteobacteria bacterium. GTDB lineage: Bacteria > Pseudomonadota > Gammaproteobacteria > Enterobacterales > Alteromonadaceae > Alishewanella. The sequence continues at coordinate 87,128 of JAHJZX010000034.1, read as the reverse complement.
AATGTGCAGATGGTGTTCACAGCAGGTAATCATATCTACACGGCAGATCAAACCAACCAATCAATAAGCCACTTTGTTATTGAAAACAGCCGCTTACAGCAGCAAAACCTTTATAGCACGCAGAGCTTTCCAACCTTGAGTGGTTATGACGTTCATGACAATGTGATTACGCTGCGCAGTAACACTTATCTGCAGACATTGCGTCAGGAAACTGATGGTAGCCTAACCCTACTGACCAACCAGTTTATGCGCCATTCTCCGGCCGAATGGACCTTGTTCGGCAAGCGCTTCGCTACGGTAAGAGAATGGGAAAACCTGCACGTTTACGAGCTCAACAGCCATAACGGCAGCTGGCTGCGCATATTAAGCCTGGCCAACGATGAGGCGCAGCAGCAATTTAACGTCAGGCCAACGCAGTTAGTTTCGCTAGACAACCAACTGGGCATTTACGATAGCAATAGCAAAAAGCTGGTAAAACTATCGCACAACAGCGCGCCTACGGTATCAACACCAGACTTACTGCAACTACGCCTGCACCAGGGCAAAACTTATCAGTTGGCGTTAAACTCTGTGTTTACCGACGACGAAGCTGATACCATCTCTTTTGGCCTGCTAAATGCGGCCAACAATTTCGCCTTAACCGATACCGGTGTCCTTACCTTTGACGGCCAGTTAGCCACGGTAGGCAGCCTGGATATCACTGCCACCGACACAGCTGGCTTAGCTTCCATTGCCAAAGCAAACTACCAGATTAACCTGGCACCAGTTGCCAAGGCCGCAGCGCCTACAGCGACAGTCGCACAGGGCGATGCACTGCAATTTGAACTGGCACCTTACTACACTGATCCGGAAGGCCAGGCGCTGCAATTTACGCTGACATCAGTGCCAGCCGGTGTAAATTTATCAGCAGCCGGCTTAATCACCGGCAAGTTAAACACTGTTGGCATGGTAGATTTGAGTTTTAGCATCAGCGATTCTGCCGGTGCAGTATCAAGCCACAGCATGCAAATTAACGTAACCGCCAAAGCAGCTGAAACCGAGAAAAGTTCAGGCGGCAGCTTACACTGGCTATTATTAAGCTTACTGGCCGCGTTAACCCTGCCACGCAGCCTGCGTAAACACTAACACTGCTTAAAAAGCCCTAAGCAATATTAGGGCTTTTTTTATTCCCCTTGCTCAGCAACAACCTGTTAAGGTACAAGTAAAAACTTGGCCAGGGGGACAAAATGCTACTACGAATCTATAAAGCCTTCGTCAGAGGCGCGCATTTAACTACACAAAAAAATTCTCCTCGCTTTGCTATGTCCTTTACGAGTATGCAGAAAGGCTTTTTTTGGAGCCAAATTGCTGTTCCAATTTCTTTTTTTGTATCAGTTTGGATGTTTGACTCTTACGATCTAATCATCCCATTTTTCATTATTTTAGGTGGCATTATTTTCCTTATGCTCAGGTTAATTAAGCTAGATGAATCAGACTTCTACCCGAATAGAGAAAATCTAAGTAGTAAGCAGATTAAAAAAGAGGTTGCGATATACAACATCATTGCCATAGTTATGATATTGCTATCCGTATTTTCTGTTTATTTTATTATAAAAAAATAAACGAGCCACCCACTAATACTTCTTATAGCTTGGCAGGATAAAAAAGTAAGATTTTTTAAGATGTTTAAGTAAAATCTGGTTGTCAGCAACAGCTTAAAATAGCGGTAAAAGGCAAGACTTGGCTCTTTGTATTTAAATAAAGTTAGTGTGCTTGGGTGTGGTTTATGAAAATTTTTAGTTTGTTACTTTTTTTGTTACCTCAAGTTTTCGCAGGTGATTTGTCTATCATGAGTCCTGCACCTGTGGCTCTGAACTTAAAAGCAACCTGTAACGACGGTCTGTGCTCAGCAACAGTGTGTATAAGAAATGAGCAGGACCGTGACTTTGTATTGCGATCTGCTTTTCTAGGTCCCGAACAACTAAAAATTCATGGCATAAGGTTTTACTTGCTAAAGGACTACTTAAGTCACGATAGTGATATATATTCGCCGTGGTTGAAAGTGGTTGAAGGTACTGATTTCCTCAAGCAGAACCAATTGAAAAGAATCGACGTTGAGTCCGAACTAAATTTTTCTGCCAGTGGCAGACAATGCTTCAGTGTTAACCTCGATGATATATATAAATTTGAAGCTGCCACAGAGTACATCGGTTTCTATATGCTGAAAGATGCCTGTGTCTACGAAAGTGAAAAAATGCTTGGCTGCTTTAATAAAATGTCAAACATCGTTGTAATTAAAAAATAGTACTACTGAGAAAATACATCGTTTTCCTGATCATACCGCCCAATTAGCTGGGCTGGATAAAAAAACGGTCTTGCTTAGAGAGCAAAATCTGCTTGGAGACCTCAGGCCCCCCATTAGCGCGATGCTTTTCGATGCCAGTACCCAGTAACGAAGCAACCGCATGATAACAAGCAACAAATCTTGATGAGTGAGAAAATATAAATCTATACATACTTAGCGACTCACGGCCAATTACCGCGAGGAAACAGGATAAGACGATGAAATTAAATTTAAGCTATGTTTATGAAACTGATTTAAACATGGAAAAGAGATTTAAAACTATATCTGATATTTTCAAAGGATTAATTGATTTTCAATATCGCTTTGACAATGCTTTAAAAATCGAATATTTGGGCGTTAAAGTTATTTTGAAGCGAAATCGCCCTGGCTTTGAAGAATTTGTGAAACCTCGAAAATTAATTTACCGAGAAAAAATGACCATTAACAACCCTATTTCAGGAGAGGTCAATTATGACGGTTTCTGTACATATGACCTAAAAATAAGCAATGAGGCTTATGATGAACTACTAGATTGTTCAGAAGATAGACTCAGGAGTATTATTTGTGACGAGTTTATTGATTCATGTGAAAAACTAAGGATTCTGAATAATAAAGTACCTGAAGCTAATGTAGACGAATTCATAAGGAGGACTAAACTATTTTTTGATAGATTATAGCTTTGCCTCGGGTAATAAGAAGAAGATTATTTTGAAGGTCCTGTGTTATTTAATCAAACTAAAAAATCAAGATAACACATGGCTCCCCGTTAACACCACGCATAACTTCAAGGGCTAAATTTACTATTTATGAATAAATTTACTATGGAGATAAATCTTAAATCACATATTACACAATGCTGGCCATGGTTTATGTATGCTACTGGCTGCGCATTACTACCGATATGCTTTGGCATTAATAGTGATGTAAGACGGGTAGATTTTTCAATATTATTTGCTATTTTCTTTTTTCTATTATTTTTTACACCTGAATTGATATTGCATATCAGATACTCAAAATTAAACAAAGGATTGAAAATAGTAAGCTGTAGAAGTTCAGATAAATTTACATTAGTTGGCCCTAAGTCTGAACGTGTTATTAACTTATCTTTGATTGAAAAGGTCGTTTTACATTTAACTCTTCCAGTTGCTTGGGGAGGATTGAGATTGTTACCTGCATCCAGCTATTTTTATGGCTTAATTCATCTGAGGACAGGTGAATCTATACTGATCACGACCTTGCTTGATTCAGAGCTTGCGTGGCTTGTGGATCTTGCACCTGATATTACAGAAGTTAATAAGCGACTATATTGTTGGCCGGAATCCGCTCACGAGATTTGACCGGGTAAAAACATAGATTTGCTAAATCCAAAGCCAGCAGCCTTTCTCAACAAGCTCACTATTAACTTAATGACAAAGAGACTTTTACCATCTGGCGTAGATCGGACAAGATAATCAGGATAATCTGGCTCTTTGCCGTATAGCGCTACCCCTTGAATAAAGAATCCACAACAGCCCATCGTGTTCACATCTTTGGGTTTTCTGGAAAAGGTATAATTTAACACCTGCTCCTTATTTACCTGAGTAGTGATGTAACAACCCGGAAACTCAAATATTGTAATCGGATACGGATTGAATTGAAGTATGAAAATTAGCAGCAATAGAACCATTACTGAAAAAGAAGGGTATGAAGCGATGCTATACATGCTCCAAGCCTACCTAGCTGCGACCGGCTCTAAAGACTTAACTGATATTCTTAGTGGGGGGGAATATTGGCTGGAAGCTGACACTCCGGCTGACTCCGCATTCTGGGAGTATTGGACTGAAGCGGTGAATAAGGTGAAGAATGATGGCCCTCCTCCGTTAAAAGTGCTGTATTAAAATTAATGTCCAGCTTGAAACGAACACATTATTGGTGCAACCGGATCTTATTTGAAACTCAACCTCCGGTTGTCAGCAATAGCTGAAATTTGGCAGAAGTTTCTCCGTTACTTTACTTCGGCGATGACGTCCCGGTTTGTAATTCGAAAAAACGTGGTTGAGTTAATTGGCCTCCCAGCTTGCCGCCAAAACCCAACGGCAACCAGTTCAAAGTAGCATTGGACGAAAAGCACAAAAGTGTCCTTTGATGGGCCTTTATATCGACTTATGTCCTTTGCAATTTGATTTTTGTCTTTTACAGGTATAACTTAAGGACATATTTATTAATTTTGTCCTTAAGCTATGAGCAAAAAAGCACGTCTTGAACAAGAAAAATCATCAATTTTAGCCCATATTGCTGAAAAAGGTGCTCCCATGAGTCTTGGTGAAATAGAGAAAACACTCTCACTCTCTATCAACAAGAAAACCTTGCAAAGACGCATATGGTCTATGGTTGAAGAGGGAGTGCTGCTATCTCGTGGAGAGAAAAGCCATACTAAATACTATGTTTATAAGGACAGAAATGTAGTAAAAAGTGTCTTTAAGGTGTCGATTGAGGACACTTTGCAGGAAAGTGTAAGGACAGAAGTTGGTAGTGAGGACAAACATCCTATATTTTCGAGTGATGTAATGTCCTTATTAAGTTACTTAGATACACCTTCTTATGCACGAGAAAAATCGAGCTATCAATTTTCCTTAGTAGATAACTATATTCCCAATAAAACTCAGTACGTGCCTGAAGCAATAAGAGTTCGATTACATGAAGCGGGTAAGCGGTTTAATGAACAATTAGCCGCAGGCACCTACGCTAAAAAAATTAGTCAACGATTGTTAATTGACTTGTCCTATAACTCAAGTCGATTAGAGGGTAATACCTATTCGAAACTCGATACTCAAAAGTTGATAGAGCAAGGTTTAACTGCTGAAGGTAAAGTTCATGAAGAGGCTGTAATGATCATGAATCACAAGGAAGCAATTGAATTCTTGATTGAAAATGCGGAAGAAATCGTAGTTAATGCGTTCACAATAAGAAATATTCACGCACTGTTATCACAAGACCTGCTGGCAAACCCAAATGCTTGTGGCAATGTGCGGCAAGTGGAAGTATTTATTGGTAAATCTGCTTATTTGCCACTGAGCAACCCACATCAGTTAAATGAATACTTAACCCTTATTTTGCGTAAAGCGGATAAAATTGAAGACCCGTTTGAAAAAAGTTTCTTTTTATTGATACACTTGTCGTACTTGCAGCCCTTTGAAGACGTAAATAAACGCACTGCACGACTGTCATGTAATATTCCTTTTATCCAGAACAACTTATGCCCTTTAAGCTTTATTGATGTGCCGCAAGAAGATTACTTTAAGTCTTTGCTGTATTTCTATGAAACAAACCAAATTGAGCCTGCACTTGAGCTATTTGAATGGGCGTATTTGCGCTCATGTCAGCAGTATGACGTCGTTACTGAATCATTGGGAGAAATTGATGCTTACCGCATACAATATAGGGCTGATAGAAAAAGAGCGATGGGTCATATTATTCGCAAAAAGCTTGATGAGGCTGCTGCTAACCAATACCTTGAGCAATACTGCCGAGATAACAACATTACATCAGAAGATAAGTTTATCAGTATGACACTCAGCGACCTTTCGCAACTGCATGAAGGCTCAATTATTGGGTTAGGTGTTACAGAGAAAATGTTTTTAGAGTGGCAAAGCATGCAGTGAGTGGGTCAGGAAGATAATGAACATGAAACATATTTTAGCCTGTTTTTTGTTTTTAAGTGGTTTGGCATATGGTGCGGATAGATGTATTGACGAGGCTTTGTGTTCCGTAACGATTATCCACTTGATATCTAACTCTGAACGATATGATAAGAAAGAAGTGATTGTGCGCGGATACTTTGTCTACGATGAGAAGCAATCAAATCTGTACCTTGACTCTGAGAAGGCAAAGTACGGCTTATCTGAATATTCACTAAGTCTGGATCTCACTGAGATAGAAACTCAGCTGCTTTCGCAAAGAACAGGAGAATATGTGCTGATTCAAGGCGCTTTTAATCAACATGATCGGGGATTTGGCGTACCAACAGCAGGAACTGTCGTAGTAACCAGACTGCGCTCGCCATAATAAGCTGGCATGCGGAATCTGCGGTTCCGCCCCTCCCCCGGCTTTAACACTCCTGCAGAGCTTTTAGCACTTTAGAGTGAAACTCGCGGTGTTTCATTACCAGCATAACCACTACTGATGCGGCCATAAACAGCAGCGGATCGATAAACCAGGTAAGTGCTGATAACGAGAAGTAAATGGCGCGCAGGCCGTAGTTAAACGAATGGCCGGCCTGATCAATCACTTTTGAAGCGCGGTTGGCGTAGAGTAATTGATCTTCGCTGCTCATACCGCGGCCATCTGGTGCCGCACCAATTAGCACGCCGCAAAAGCCGTACTGGCGCAGTGACCAGGTAAACTGAAAAAATGCGAACACAAAGATAAAAGTCAGCAGCAATAATTTAAGTTGCACCGCGCTTTCACTGTAACTGGCCCAGGGCACCAGGTTAGATAACATCAGGCTGAGTTTTTCTGCCGATGCCATGGCGGTTAATAAACCGGCCAGGATCAGCAAGGTGCTGGAGGCAAAAAAGGTGACATTGCGCTCCAGCGTGGAGATAAGCCCGACGTCAGCCATTTTATTGTCGCGCAGCAGCATTTTTTGCATCCAGTCATTGCGCTTGCGCCGCAGTTCATAGGATAAACAACTGACTGCACGGGCTTTCTTTTTGGCAAACAGGGTGTAGCCAATCCACAGCAGAAAAAACCAGCATACTGCCACTATATCCAACACTGCCATGCTACCTCCAGCCAGGGTTTAAATAATGCCGTTTACTTTACTGCGCTCTGGCGGGCGCGCCGTTGCTGCTGATTAAACAGCCAGGCGTCAGCACTGTAAAACAGCAACGCCAGCCAGATTAAACCGAATGTAAGCAAACGCTCTGCGGCAAAGGGCTCGTGGTACAGCCAAACGCCAAATACAAACATAAAGCTGGGGCCAATATACTGAAAAAAGCCCATAGTAGACAATTGCAAGCGCCGTGCTCCGGCAATAAAACATAGCAAGGGTACAGTCGTTACCAGCGCGGCCGCCACCAGATAACTATTTAACTGCCAGCTATTGTGCAGCAAATTGGCGGTGTTGCTGTCGGCAAACTGCCACCAGTACCACAGCGCCAGCGGCATTAATAACAACGACTCGATAAACAAGCCGCTAATGGCATCTACTGCCAGCTTTTTCCGCATCAGGCCATAAATAGCGAACGAACCGGCCAATGTCAGGGCTATCCAGGGCACTGAGCCGAAGGTTAGCACCTGCAGCAATACGCCACTGCCAGCCAGCAGCACGGCTAACCATTGCAATTTGCGTAAGCGCTCGCCAAGAAACAACATGCCCAGCAGCACGTTAAGCAGCGGGTTAATATAGTAGCCTAAACTGGCGTCGAGCATATGGTTGCTGTTTACCGCCCAGATAAATAAGCCCCAGTTACCACCTAACAACAGTGCCGACAACAGCAGCCAACCGAGCATTTTTGGCTGGCGTAGTACAGCCATAACTTTATCGCCTTGCTTTAACGCCAGCAGCACCAAAAACAGTAAAAAAAACGACCAGATAATACGGTGCAATAAGATTTCAGTGGCGGGGATAAAATCAATCTGTTTGAAATACAGCGGGGCTATACCCCATAAAGTGTAAGCACTGGCAGCAAAGATACCACCCAGTTTTTGTTCACGACTTAACGACATTAAGGCAGGCTCCGGTAAATGAGCCGTTATTATACGCCTAATCGCCGCCTGGGCGCAGGACACTTAACGGTAAAATCCGGCCAGCCGGCTAAATAACTATCAGGCTTTGCTACCCCTTGCCGCTCTGGCGGCTGAATTTACTGTTTCAGTGCATCGCATTTGGCTTTAGAATGCCAGCTTTGTTTACCAATGATGCGAGCAACGTGACAGCCGATCTGTATTCTGTGTTAAAAACCGTTTTTGGCTACAGCGCCTTTCGTGATGGCCAGTTGCAGGTCATTGAGGCAGCGCTGTCACAGCGCGACAGCTTTGTATTAATGCCAACCGGTGGTGGTAAATCGCTGTGCTATCAGTTACCGGCGCTGATTTTACCGCAGGTAACCGTAGTAGTATCGCCGCTGATGTCACTAATGAAAGATCAGGTCGATGCGTTAAAAGCCAATGGTATAGCTGCAGAATTTATTAACAGCAGCCAAAGCCGCGAAGATATTTTGCAGGTGTTTGCCCGTTTGCGCCGCAACGAGCTCAAGCTGTTGTATGTGGCACCGGAGCGTTTGTTACAGCCGCAGTTTCTTGATCGCTTGCAAGATGTCGGCGTAAGTTTGCTGGCCATTGACGAAGCCCACTGTATTTCGCAATGGGGCCATGATTTCCGGCCCGATTACATGGCACTGGCGCTGCTGAAGCAGCGTTTTCCTCAGGTGCCGCTGATGGCACTTACCGCTACCGCCGATGCCGCCACCCGGCACGATATTCTGCAACAGCTGCAGTTACAACAGCCGTATATTAACCTGAGCAGTTTTGACCGGCCCAATATCCGCTACACGGTGCAGGAAAAGTTTCGCCCGGTAGAGCAGCTGGTGGCGTACCTGCAACAACAGGAAGGCAGCAGCGGCATAGTGTACTGCGCGTCACGGCGTAAGGTAGATGAGCTGACCGAGCAGCTGAAACAACGGGGTTTTAATGCCGCGGCTTACCACGCCGGGCTGGACAGCGAACAACGCGCCGCCGTGCAGGATGCGTTTAAACGCGATGATTACCAGCTGATTGTTGCCACCGTCGCCTTTGGTATGGGGGTAAATAAATCGAATATCCGCTATGTGGTGCATTTTGAGCTGCCGCGCACTATTGAAGCTTATTATCAGGAAACCGGTCGTGCCGGGCGCGACGGCGTGGCCGCCGAGGCCATGCTGCTGTTTGATCCGGCTGATGTTGGCCGGATGAAACGCTGGCTGGATGCCGAGCCAAACCAACAGCGGGCTGAAGTTACCTGGCAGCGTTTTTTAGCCATGGCAGCCTTTGCCGAAGCGCAAACCTGCCGGCGTCAGGTGTTACTGAATTATTTTGGTGAAGCCAGCCAGACCCGCTGTGGCAATTGCGATATTTGCCTTAATCCGCCGCAGCAGTTTGATGCCACTGAAACGGCGCAAAAGGCGCTGTCTTGTGTATACCGGGTGGGCCAAAGTTTTGGCATGCACCATGTTATCGATGTATTGCGCGGTGGCCACAGCCAGAAAATTATCGAGCTGGGGCACGACAAGCTGTCAACCTGGGGCATTGGCACCGATTTAAGCCATGATTACTGGCTGAGTATCCTGCGCCAGCTGATTCATTTTGGCTTGCTGCAGCAGGACATTACTGCCCATTCGGTATTAAAGCTGCAACCGGCGGCACGCCCTGTGCTGCGCGGCGAAAGCAGCTTATCGTTGGCGATCCCCAGATTACACAGCGTTAAACGGGAAACCGAGCAGCTTAGTAAGCAAGCGTACGACCGGCTGCTGTTTGCCCGGCTGAAGGCGCTGCGCAAACGCATTGCCCAACGCGATGATGTTGCGCCCTTTGTCGTGTTTAGTGATGCCACCCTTATCGACATGTGCCGCTTGCTGCCCACCGACAACATCAGCATGTTGTCGGTATCGGGCGTTGGCCAGACTAAGCTGGCACGCTATGGTGCCGACTTTCTGGATGAAATTAGTGAGTATCTGGCAGAGGACAATCAGCCGCCAGCTGGCAAACTGGCAAAATAAGCGGAGATATTGGCAATATCGTCATCGCTTAGCCCGGACGCCATCGGTGACATTATCGGGTTTTTGCGCTCACCATCGCGGTAAGCTTTCATCGCACTTTGCAGATATTTTACTTTCTGGCCGGCCAGATTAGGGTAATCCGGAATAATAGAGATACCATTGGCACCGTGACAGGCCGCACAAACAGCGGCTTTGGTTTTACCCGCTGCCACATCAGCAGCAAAGGTTGGGCTGGCCACGGTCAGTATCAGGCTACAGATCAGATATTTCATACAGGCTCCATCTTATAGTTTGTTGTATTAGTTATAACCTAACTGGCTGAATGCTCAAGCCATATATACGTCTGCCGCTTTGATGTTGATCAAGACAGTGCTAATCTCTGTTTTTCTGCTGACGCTGCGTTTTGCGCTGAGCTAGTGTTGGGCCGTCACATTATTATTAATTTTTGCTTTGTTCAGGGAGTGCTTCCGTTGAGCTTTATCCGCTGTATCTTGCTGTGGTTATGTCTGTTTGCCAGCAGTAGTTTTGCTTTTCATGCCGAAACCAACACTATAGCCACCCCGCTAACAGAGCGCATTCAGCTACAGCAGGTTTATTATCTGACAACCTCAGCCGATATGACGATGGCGCAGCTACTGGATGATCCGTCTTTTCATCACAGTTTCCGGCTGCTAACACCCGCCGAGCGGGTACTGTTTAACGGCGACGACGCCGTCTGGTTATTTACCCGGCTAAAAAACTCCGGTAGCAGAGCACTGGATATCGTGCTGGAGTATGATTTTCCGCTGGCCGATAAAGTCGAAATATACCAGCTGAACAGCCGCAATAAAGACGCCCGGCCATTAAGCCGGGCAGGCACCGACTACCCCTTTAGTGAACGCAGCCTGGCATACCGTAGTTTTGCCGTATCACTGCAGCTTAAACCTGACGAGCAAACCGACATTTTTCTAAAAATTCAGGATGCCGCTGTTATTCCCAGTGAGTTGCTGCTGTGGTCGCACAGCAGTTTTGTTGCCAATAAACAACGTCAGGCTTTGCTGGACGGCGTGGTGCAGGGCCTGTTGCTGTTACTGGCGATGTACAACCTGATGCTGTACCTGCGCAGCCGGTCGAAACACTATCTGTACTATGCCGGCTTTTTCTTCGGTTTTGCTCTGGTGGTGGCGGTGCTTAACGGCATGGCATTTATGCTGTTATGGCCCGACTACCCGGAGCTGAATCAGGCTATGTTATATATCGCTGCCGGCAGCGCCTTGTTGTGTCTTAATCAGTTTGTCAGCCAGGTAGTACAAGATGCGCAAAACAACTGGTGGCGCCGCTGTAGTGCACTTAGCAATATTATTGCCCTGCTGTTGCTGTTTAGCCCACTGTATGCCGCTGGCCCACTGCGGTTAACACTGCTATTTGCCAGCGTGGGCTGGGTGCTGGGCAGTAATTTGCTTTTGGCGATAACGCTGTCGCTGCAAGGCCGGCATCAGGCCCGCAGTTTTATCTGGGCCTGTGTGCTGACGCTGATTGCCGCCTTGTTGCTAACGCTAAATCAGGCCGGTTATCTGCATGCCGGTATTAACTGGTCCTATATTTTGTTTTCTCTGGTCATGCTGAGCCTGGCGCTCACCAGCTTTAATCTGCAACGGTTTTTTATTACCCAGGATCCCGGGCTAACGTCCAATGCTGAGCTGCAACACTACCACGATGTGTTTCATAATGCGGTTGAGGGCATGTTTACTACCACGCTGGATGGTAAATTACTCAACGCCAACCAGGCTTTGCTGCATATTCTGGGCTACAAAAGTGAAGACGAGCTGAAACAGGCGATCAGTCACACCGGTATGGCGCGCTTTTATGCCGACCCGGCAGACCGGCAGTTTATGTTGCAGCAGTTACAGCTTGGCGGTAAAAAAAGTTTTGAAATGCGCGGTTTACGTGGCGACAACAGCCCGTTCTGGGCGCTGATGTCGGTACGTTTGTCACCATCGAAACAACAGCATCAGGCCTTTATTCACGGTTCTGTAATTGATATTACCGAGCAAAAGCTGGCGCACGAACAACTGGCCTATCTGGCCAGCCACGACGCCCTGACTGCACTGTACAACCGCTATTACTTTGAACAGCAACTGTTACATCTGAGCCAGCAAGGTACGGCCCGTGGTTGCATTATTTTTATTGATATAGACCAGTTTAAGCTGGTTAATGTCAGCTGCAGCCATCAGGCCGGTGACGTACTGCTAAAGCAATTGAGCGAGCAGTTTAAACGTACTCTGGCACACCATGGCCCGCTGGCACGGCTGGACGGCGACGAGTTTGCCATTCTGCTTACCGACAGCAACAGTAACGAGGCGTTTTCTCTGGCGTACCGGCTGCTGGACACGGCTCGCGAGTATCGTTTTATCTGGCAGGACAGCATTTATCCAATTACCGTCAGTATTGGCGTTGCCGAAATAAGCAAAGATGACAGCCCGGACAGCATGCTGAAAAAAGCCGAAGCCGCCTGCCACCTGGCCAAAGATAAAGGCCGCAACCGCATTCAGTTATTTGATACCGAAGACAAAGACAGCCAGCGCCTGCAAAACGAAGCTATGTGGGTGCGACGCTTGCGCCAGGCCATTGAAGACAACCAGTTTGTACTGTACCAGCAAACCATACTGCCGCTGCGCACACCCGATCTGCCACATAGCTATGAGATATTACTGCGCCTGCGTGCCGATGACGATACCTTGATCACGCCGGCCAGTTTTTTAACCTCGGCAGAAAGTTATGGCCTGATGCCGCAAATCGACCGCTGGGTGATTAAAAACTATTTTCGCTGGTTACAGCGCCAGCCCGGGCATTTACAGCAGCTTGAGCTATGCAGTATTAACCTGTCAGCCTGTTCGTTACAGGATGCCGGTTTTAAAGATGATGTGCAGCTGATGTTTGATCGCTACCAAATCCCGTTCTCGCGTATCTGCTTTGAAATCACTGAAAGTGTTGCCATTGTTAATTTGCAAAGTACGCTGGCGTTTATTACCCATTTTCGCGCTTTAGGCTGCAAAATCGCGCTGGACGATTTTGGTAGTGGCTTCTCATCGTACAGCTATTTAAAACACTTCCCGGCAGATTTCGTTAAAATTGATGGCCACTTTGTCCGTGATCTGCTGGACGATCAATACGACCGGGCTATCGTAAAATCGATCCACGATGTGGCCCGTGCTATGGGCATGCAGACAGTGGCCGAGTTTGTCGAAACTGACGACATCCTCAGCGCCGTTAAGTTACTGGGCATTGATTACGTACAGGGTTATGCCGTCGCCAAGCCGCAACCTTTAACAAACCTGCTAGCCGGATAAAATAAATCCTGCCGCCCTATTGCCGCTACATTGTACAACTCAGTACAATGCAGCGGCGACATTTCGTCGCTCCTTAACAGGCAACCCAGTTTTATATTTTCGTTCGGAGTCTTTATGCAACGGCTGCGTGAATTATCGCGTCGTGTTGAGGCTGTGTATGGCGAAATAGCGACAACGTTTTCAGTCTATCAACAACAGCGTGGCCTTGGCTGCCGCTCTGGTTGTGGTGAGTGCTGTTTGCAACCGACGATAGAAGCGACGGTGCTGGAAATGTTACCGCTGGCATTACACTTGTTTGATCAAGGTAAAGCAGAACAAACACTGACACAACTCGAAGAGTTAACAGAGCCTGCGGGCTGTTTTTTTTATCAGAAGCTATCGTTTGACGGCAAACAGGGGCAGTGCAGTGTTTATCAACACCGGCCGAGTATTTGCCGTTTATTCGGCGCGGCTGGCTATCGCGACAAAACCGGCCAAACCTCGTTGTCGGTGTGTAAAGTGATTAAAAGCGATAAAGCCGCCGCCTATCAGGATACATTAATTGCCATGCAGTCTGATCCACCACCTTTAATGGTGCTGGCAAAAGAGCAGGTTAACGAGCTGGACTATGACCTGGGTAAGCAACACTTACCTATTAACGATGCCTTGCAACAAGCACTGGAAAAAGTGTTGTTTAAAGCCTGGTATTCCGGCATGAACGACGATCAACAAATTGCCTGACACGCTGGCCGGGGCAGTAACTCTGCCCCGTTAGCGCACGGCGATAGCCGCTGTTACCAACCTTGCAATACTACCTTACCTATAGCTTTACCGCTTTCCAGCAGTTGATGCGCACTGCGCAAGTTGGCGGCGTTAATGGTACCCAGCGTTTGCTTTAACGTGGTTTTAATCTGGCCTTGCTGAATTAGCCGGCTTAAGTCTGTTAACAGCTGATGCTGGGCCTGCAGATCCGGCGTACCAAACATGGCCCGGGTAAACATAAATTCCCAATGCAGCGAAATACTCTTTTGCTTTAGCGGCATAATATCAATGCCAGCGGCAGGGTCGTCTATCAATGCCAGCTTACCCTGGGGGGCTAACAGCTGTACCAGCTCGGCATAGTGCTGATCGGTATGGGTTAAACTGGCCACATGGCTAACGCAGCTTAAATCCAGCGCTTGTAATTGTGGTAATAATGGCTGGCTATGGTCCAGCACATAGTGCGCGCCCAGCTCGCTAACCCATTGTTTGCTTTCTGGCCGCGAAGCCGTGGCAATAATGGTGGCGGTGGTTAATTGTCGTGCCAGCTGGATCAGGATCGAGCCTACACCACCGGCGGCACCGGTAACCAGTAATACCGGCCTGGGGTGTTTTAAACCCGGTTGCTGAATTTCCAGCCGGTCGAACAGCAATTCCCAGGCAGTAATAGCGGTAAGCGGCAGGGCCGCAGCTTCAGCAAAGCTGAGGTTATCCGGCATAACACCGGCTATACGTTCATCGACCAGTTGCAACTCGCTATTGCTGCCAGGCCGCGTTAATGAGCCTGCATAATAAACTTTATCACCGGGTTTAAATAAGCTGACATCTTCGCCCACGGCAACCACTTCGCCAGCGGCATCCCAGCCCAGTACTTTGTATTCGCCTGGCGCTGGCTGCACCCTTTTGCGGATCTTGGTATCGACCGGATTGACCGACACAGCCGCTACCCGCACCAGAATATCCCGGCCAACCGCAACCGGATCTGCCAGGGTAATATCCTGCAATGCCAGTGGATCTGTGGCCTCAAGTGATTGCTGATAAGCTACCGCTTTCATAACATTTCTCCATTTCTGAGCCGCTACCTTAATCTGCCAGCCGGTAACGGTCAATCTTCTTCAGTAGCCCTTGCCGTGAAAGCCCTAATTCACGCGCTGCCTGGCTTTTATTGCCCTTACACTGCTGCAGCGCGTGCTTAATCATTTTAATTTCAAGCTGTTGCACCGCCTGCTCCAGGCTCATCTGGCTGCTGTCCAAGGGTAACATGGCCTGCAGATTTAGCGCTTGCGGGTGCAATAAACTGATATCGGCCATACTAAGCACCCCACCCTGCGCTACGGCGGCTACGCTTTCCAGGGTGTTTTTCAGCTCACGCACATTGCCTGGCCAATCACGCTGAATAAACCAGTTTAGCGCAGTACTGTCGAGTTTCAGGCTTTGGCCCTGTTGTTTGGCTTGCTGTTGCAAAAAGAACTGTAACAACAACGGAATATCCTGCTTACGCTCGGCCAGGGCCACCGTCTCCAGTGTAATACCCTTAATGCGGTAATACAGATCTTCGCGAAACAGGCCTTTTTTCACCAGCTCAGGCAGGTTGGCATTGGTTGCCGATATCAGCCGCAGATCGATTTTTTGCTGCTGGCGGCCGCCGACAGCAAAGTAGGTACCTTCCTGTAGCACCCGCAGCAGTTTTACCTGCATCGGCAGCGGCATCTCACCAATTTCGTCAAGAAACAAGGTGCCTTTATCAGCCAGTTGCAACAAGCCGGGCCGGTCTTTATCTGCCCCGGTAAAGGCACCTTTGACATAACCAAATAGCTCACTTTCCAGTAACTCGGCCGGAATGGCGCCACAATGCACCGACACAAACGGCTGGTTAGCGCGGCGGCTCAGTTGATGTAAGGCACGTGACACCACTTCTTTACCGGTACCAGAGGGCCCGGTTACCAGTACCCGTACATCGGTTGGCGCTATACGTTGTATTAAGGTGCGCATTGCTGCCATGGCTGGCGACGCACCTATCAGTTGCTGCAGCGCGCCCTGCTGTTGCTGCTTTAACTGCGATAACTCGGTATCCAGCTGATGTTTGCTCAGCGCCCGCTTAATCACTACGGCAAGTAAATCCGGGTCAACCGGTTTGGCAATAAAGTCCCAGGCGCCCAGCGCTATCGCATCAAGCGCCAGCTGGCGCTGGGCATGGCCGGTTAAAATAATTACCGGTTGTTGGGTAAAGGTACCAAGCTGGCTCAGCGTGTACTGCGGGTCAAACTCTGGCGGCAAGGATAAATCCAGTAACACCAAATCCGGTTTAAAACCAGGTAAAAGGAGTTTAGCTGCCGGCAAATCCGCCGCCGTCTGCACCTGATAGCCGCTGTGCTGCAACCAGCTTTGCGCCAACTGGCAAAACGCCGGCTCATCATCAATTAATAAGATCCGCTCTGCGCTCATCAGTGGGTGTCCTGTAAATTAGCCGCTACGACGGCACCGTTGTGGGGAAATACCAGTTCAAAACTAACTGGCCAGCCAAGATCGTCGCGATGACGCACGCTGGCACCATGCGCACTGGCAATGCGCCGTACTATTGCCAGCCCCAGTCCGCTGCCGCCGGCCCGTTTGCTGACAAAAGGCTGAAACAAATCAGCCTGCTGCGACTGCGGAATAGCCGGGCCATTATTGTGCACCCGCAATGTCACTGCGGCAGCATTGCCGCTGGCTTCCAGCCGGATGGTCGCTGCCGCCTGGTTACGGCAAAATGCCAGGGCGTTATCCAGCAAATTCACCAAGACCTGCTGCAGGCGGTAGCTGTCGGCATGCAGGTTCAGCGCCTCATCTATCGCCAATTCGCACTGCACGCCCTGCCAGTCTTGCTGTTGTATTACGCTTTGTGCCAGCGCCTTTAACGGCACTTCTGTGCAGTGCAGCTGCAGCTGGCCGGCATAGCTGAGTAAGTCGGCAATCAGCCGGTCGGCACGTTTCAGTTGCTGTTGAATATGCTGGCGGGTATCGGCGCTGGTGCTGGCCGATGCCATAGAGATAATGTTAAGCGGGTTACGTAACTCATGCGCCATAGCCGCTGACAGCGCGCCCAGCTCAACCAGATGTTGCTGATCCAGCCGTTTGCGTTCGGCATCAGCCAGTTTCAGCGATTGCTCCAGGATGCGGCAGTTACTTTGCAGCAAAGCCGCGAACACATCGCCCTGCAAGCGATAACCCGGCGTCACATCATGCCAGCCCGACAGCTGATAGTGCCAGCCGCTGTCGTCGCGCTGACACACTAAACGCAAGCCGCTGTCACTATCCGCTGAGCTGGCCTGCGGCAGCTGCACCCTAACCTGCTGGCGCAGCTGCACCGATAGCAACTCGCTGGCCTGGTGTGCCAGCGCCGGCCAGCTGTCGGCCTGCAACAGTTGTTCACGCCAGTGCGCCAGCAGGGTATCGCTTAACTGTACCCCCGGATAGATTAACCGCCGCGCCAATGCCGCCAGCGGCTGGTAGCACAATGCACTAAGCAGCAGCAACAGTACCGAATATAACCATAACTGACTGGCCGGCACGGCAGCCAGCGCCTGCATGCCAAACTGCCCCAGCATGGCACTGACCAACGCCATCAGCGCCAACACCAGCAGTAACATGCCCAGCCACAACAAGGCTTTGTTGGCAAAGGCATTGATAGCCAGCAACTGGTACCGCACTACACCATACACCAGCAGCAGTAAATAGCTCGGCAGCAGCAGCATGGGATACGGATACCAGGCCAGCCCCAGCGACGGGAATATAAAACTGGTGGCCAGTAACAGTCCCCAGCCGCCGGCCAGAAACATCGCCACGATTGAGCGGCGTTTATTGCCGCTGTGCCGTAACCAGCCCAGATACAACACCAGATGCGCCGCAACCCCCAACAGCACAGTGTAAGCCAGGTTTAGCCAGCCAATGCCGATAAACACAAAAAAGCCGGCGAAACCTGCTGTGGCCACCACAGTGCCACCGCGGCCATACCAGCTAAGCAGGATCAACAGCAACGTCAGGCCATACAACGGCCATTTTAACCGCGACCAGTAACGCAGCAGCCGGCTGTGTTGCCGGCCAAAACCGACAAATTGCACGGCAAAATGCAGAAAAAACATCGGCATTAACGGGTTAGCCAGCACCAGCATAATGCCCGGTGCATGCCATTGCTGCAGTATGGCAATGTGGCCGGCGCACCACAGCGCCATCATGCCGGCAAACCCCGCTAGTGCCGGCATAGCCGGCTGCTTTTTGCCCTGCCATAACAACCAGCCAGCCAGCAAAACGGCACAGACCGTGGTGAGCAGCATACTTATTTCAAACGCAACCAGCAGCGACACTGTAAACCTCGTTTACACATTCGACGGTACGTTATCGTAAACCTTGTTTACAATTGGCGCAACAGCAATAAAATATCTATCTATATCAATAGATAAAGAACTTACAGCAAAGTGGTAAGCTTTTTGCTGTAGTGCGCTCAGTCAGGTATTTAACCGCAACTAGATGAGGTACAAATGAACTTAGCATTCTTCAGCGCCGAATTACTCAGCCTGATACTGATCTGCGCCGCCGCCATAGCGCCGGCATTATGGGGTTACAGCAGAACACGCCGAGGCTGATATGGAACTGGATGCCGCGCTGTTATCCCGCCTGCAGTTTGCCTTTACGGTAAGCTTTCACATTATTTTTCCGTCTATTACCATAGGTCTGGCAACACTGATCGCCATTTGGGAAGGCCTGTGGCTGAAAACGGCTAACCCGGTTTATCTGCAACTGGCTAAATTCTGGATCAAGCCGTTTGCCATTACCTTTGGTATGGGCGTGGTATCCGGCATCGTATTGTCTTATGAGTTTGGTACCAATTTCTCAGAATTCTCACGTATCACCGGTGCCGTACTGGGGCCGCTAATGGCTTACGAAGTACTGACCGCCTTTTTCCTTGAAGCTGGCTTTCTCGGCATTATGCTGTTTGGCTGGCAGCGGGTGGGGCCCAAACTGCATTTCTTCGCTACGGTAGTGGTAGCCATTGGCACCTGGATCTCGGCATTTTGGATCATTGCGGCTAATTCCTGGATGCACACCCCGTCCGGGCACAGCATTGTCGACGGCGTGTTTCAGGTAGACAGCTGGTGGCAGGTTATTTTTAACCCGTCCATGCCGTATCGTTTCAGCCATATGTTGCTGGCGGCCTTTATTACCGCCACCTTTGTCGTGCTGGCAACCAGTGCCTGGCAGCTGCTACACAGCGAACATAAAACCATGGCGCGCAAAGGTCTGTCGATGACGTTATGGCTGGCGCTGATCTTAACGCCGTTACAGGCTTTCGTTGGCGATTTACACGGCTTAAATGTTAAACAACATCAGCCGGTTAAACTGGCAGCAATGGAAGGGATCTGGCCTGAACGCGAAGCCGGTGCGCCGCTGTTGTTATTTGCTATTCCGGATAAAGCCGTCGAAAAAAATCATTTTGAAATAGCCATTCCGAAACTGGCCAGCCTGATTTTAACCCATGATCCCGATGGCGAGCTGATGGGGCTTAAAGCGGTGCCAGCGAACGAGCGGCCTAATGTCGCAGTAGTGTTTTTCTCCTTTCGCGTCATGGTGGGCATAGGTCTGCTAATGATAGCGGTGGCGCTATTGGGCGCTTACCTGCGTTGGCGCGGTAGCTTATACCACAGCCGCTGGTTTTTAACCGCCTGCAGCTATCTGGCACCCAGCGGCATTATTGCCGTGCTGGCTGGCTGGTATGTGGTTGAAGTGGGCCGCCAACCCTGGCTGGTGCAGGGCCTGGTACGCACTATAGATGTGGTATCGCCCCTGCCTGCCGAGCGGGTGCTGTTTTCGTTAACGCTGTTTGTTATGACCTACAGCCTGCTGTTTGGCGTCTATTTGTACTTTATGCGCAAGCTTATCAAAAAAGGGCCGCCGTCGGCCGGGCAACTTGAACAACAACTGATTGGCGTTAAAGCATCCGGCTATGCGGTGGCACTGGCTAAACAACTTAAACCGGCTCAGGAGCAACACTGATGGAATTGCAATTAGGTTTGCCACTATTTTATTTTTTGCTGCTCGGCTTTGCCATTTTAATGTACGTGCTGCTGGATGGCTTCGATCTGGGGGTCGGCATTTTATATCCGTGGTTTAACAGCGATGCCGAACATGATCACCTGATGCGTTCGGTATCCCATGTTTGGGATGGTAACGAAACCTGGCTGGTATTCGGTGGCGTGATCCTGTTTGGCGCCTTCCCGGCAGCATACGCTGCTATTGCCTCCAGTCTGTATCTGCCGATTATGCTGATGTTAATTGGGCTGATATTTCGCGGCGTGTCGTTTGAATACCGCTTTAAATCGCACAGCTCTAAAATCTGGTGGAACCGCGCTTTTGCTATCGGCTCGTCGCTGGCGGCCTTTTGTCAGGGCCTGATGCTGGGCATGCTGGTACAGGGCGTTGACAGCAGCGGCTTACAAGCCAGCAGCCTGCAAGGCTTAACCCCCTTTAGCCTGTTTTGCGGCCTGGCGGTAATGGCCGGCTATGCCCTGCTGGGCTGTACTTACCTGACCATGAAAAGCCGCGGTGCTATTCAGCAAAAAGCCGCCCGCTACGGCCAGCGTTTACTGCTGTTTGTTATGCTGTCAATGCTGCTGGTTAGCCTGTGGACGCTGTACAGCCAGGCCGATATCCGCGCCCGTTGGTTTGGCAGCGTCTACAGCCTGGCGCTGATGTTGCTGCCGCTGTCGGCGATACTTTGCGCCCGTCTGCTGTTTCGTGATCTTGGCCGGGTTCAGCGTCAGTTTGCTGCAGCAGCAGACATAAACAACCGTCACGAAAGCCGGCCGTTCTGGCTGGCCGCTGCCTTATTTTTGCTGGCCTTTGCCGGCCTGGTCGTTGGGTTGTTCCCTTATTTACTGCCGCGCCAACTCAGCTTTTATCAAGCTGCTGCACCGGATAGCAGCCTGCAGTTTATGCTGCCGGGGGTGTTAATTTTTGTGCCGCTGATCCTGGCCTATACATTATGGGGTTACCATATTTTCCGCGGCAAAGTAGAAGATTTTGAAGAGGGCTACTAGATGCCAACACCATTATTGCCCCGCCCGCTGCCTAAGGCGGTATGGTTTGTCCTGCTATATCTGGCCGGGCTGGCTAGCCTGACATTGCTGGCGTTGCTGCTAAAAGGGTTACTTAACGGCCTGTAACCGCAATTGGTCGCATTTTATGCTGTTTTTACGTCAGCCCTGTTGCACATCGCTACAGTGGCCGCCATTATCAGTTGACAGTACTTTATATCGACTGAAAGAACACAGAATTTATGCGCTGGTTAAGTAGTCTTGCCATATTGATGATGTTAAGCCTGTGGTGCACGCCGCAGGCTTTCGCCGTGCATGACAGCCGGCTATCACCTTTGGCCGACACCAGCTTACACGCTGTATTGCCGGTGTTGCACGATGGGCTTAATGCCGACAGCGAAGATAACACCGATCAACCCGGCGGTTATATTGTTAGCGCCCCTGTTGCGCCACCAGCACGTTATAGTGCCGTGGTTAAGCAGTATCACGCTGATGTCCGTCCATCCCATTTCCTGAGTAGCCTTAAACCGCGGGCACCACCGTTTCCGGCTCTAATCTGATTTAGTTCCGGCATTAACACTGCCACTTTAGATTATTGCTACACCGGTATGGCCTCTGCGTACCGGTATCGAGGAAACACTATGAAAACCTTAGCCTTATACTCAGTAGAAAACATTGACCATTTAGTACAACCAGCCGATTTTAGCGGCACCACCTTGCAATCACCGGCGCTGAGCGTTGTTAGCGATTTTAAACACAGCGAGCCGAATATGATTGACGCCGGCACTGCAGCCCGTGAAGCGCTGCAAATGATGCAGCGCGAACACAGTAAGCTAAAGCTGGTGGTAGACAGTGGTGGCGAGCTGGTGGGGTTGTTGCCGGTTGAGCAGCTGTCAGAACAAGCCATGATGCGGCATATTGCCTTTGGCACCAGCCGGGACGATATCCGGGTGGCAGACTTGATGCGCCCGCGCGAGCGTATTAAAGCGCTAGCTTATCAGCAACTGCAACACTGCAGCATTTCTGATGTGGTCAATACGCTGCAATCCAGTGGCGAGCAACACTGTGTGGTGATCGACCGCGAAAACCACCAGATCCGTGGCGTGATAAGTGCCCAGGATATTGCCAGACGGTTAAAAATGCCGTTGCCGATTCAGCAGGCACCGACCTTTCTGCATATTTTTGACAGCCTGGCCGGTTGACATTAGCCGCCATCACCGTGGCACAACGCTCAAAACCGTCACTCTGCCGCTGACGGCTTTGAGCCAACCCCGCTTCAGGGTAGTTTAAGCAAATAATAAGCAACTACTATCCTGAGGCACCTATGCTGAAATTATCCCGCATCTCCCTTGCCGCCGCCGTGCTGTTAAGCCTGAATGGCGTCGTGCTGGCTGCTGAGCCCGTAACGCCAGCCAGCAGCCGTTACTTCGAAGCTGAAGACATCTTTGCACTGGAATATGCCTCTGATGTGCAAATATCGCCTGATGGTAGCAAAATCGTTTATGTGCGTGCCAGCAATGACATTATGACCGACAGCACACGCAATAGCCTATGGCTGCTGGATGTTGCTACTGGCACACAAACAGCGCTATTTGCCGACCAGTTTAACTACAGCCAGCCGCGCTGGTCACCCGATGGCACACAGCTGGTGTTTATCTCAGACAGCTCAGGCGCACGGCAAATTCATCTGCACTGGTTAACTGAAAACCGCACTGCCAAATTATCGGATTTACGCCACAGCCCGGCCAACCTAACCTGGTCGCCGGATGGCAAGCAACTGGCGTTTACCATGAATATGCCCGCTGCTGCCGCCGAAATGCAGCAAAAAGTAAAACGGGTGCAAAAACCGGCCGGAGCCAAATGGTCACCCAGCGCCACGGTGTACGACAGAGTACGCTACCAGGCCGATGGCCAGGGCTTTTTGAAACCACAATTCCGGCAGATTTTTGTGCTGCCGGCCAGTGGCGGCACGGCACGCCAGCTAACTCAGGGCGATTTTAATTACGGCAGCGATTTACAGTTTACCCCCGACAGCAAGGCGCTGGTGTTTGCCGCCAACCTGGCGGCAGAGTGGGAATACCAACCGCGCGATGCCAACCTGTATCAGTTAAATTTAGCCACCGAACAACTTACCGAGCTAACTTCAATGCCGGGAGAAGAGTCAGCACCGGTGTTTTCTCCTGATGGCAAAAAGCTGGCATTTTTATGGCAAAGCAACGCGTTAGTGCCCTATAGCAACAGCAAACTTAAAGTGCTTAATCTGGCCAGTAACAACATTAGCGATATTGCCGCAGAGTTTGATCGCAGCATCGAATCGCCTAATTGGTTAAGCAATAGCAGCTTTGTAGTGCAATACGACGACCGGGGCCAGCGTAAACTGGCCAGTTTAACAGCCAAAGGCAAGCTGACCGACTTAACCGCCAGTTTGGGTGGCGTAAGCCAACCGCAGCCGTATTTAAGCGGTAGCTACTCGGTGTCTGATAACGGCGTTATTGCCTATACCCATGGCACCAGTGTGCGCCCCAGCGATGTTGCCGTGCTGCAAAAAGGCAAAAGCCGGGTGCTAACTGCACTAAATGAAGATTTGCTGGCGCATAAAAAACTGGCTCAGGTACATGAAATTAAATACAAATCCTCGTTTGACGGCGAAGAAATTCAGGGCTGGTATATGACACCACCCGATTTTGATCCGGCGAAAAAATACCCGTTATTGCTGGAAATTCATGGCGGCCCACACCTGGCCTATGGCCCGCAGTGGAGCGCTGAAATGCAGCGTTATGCCAAAGAAGGCTATGTGGTGTTTTATGATAACCACCGCGGCAGCTCATCTTATGGCGAGCGTTTTGCCATGTTACTGCACAATAAATACAGCTCACCGGAAGATTTCGCTGATCATAACAGCGGCGTAGATGCCATGTTAAAACTGGGCTTTATTGACGAGAACAACCTGTTTATCGGGGGTGGCTCGGCCGGCGGTATTGCCTCAGCTTATGCCATAGGCCTGACCAACCGCTTTAAAGCTGCCGCCGTGGTAAAACCTATTATTAACTGGTTAAGCAAGGTAATGACCGGCGACAGCTACACCTATCAGACCTTTCATCAGTTCCCCGGTGTGCCGTGGGAAAACGTCGAGCATTACTGGCAACGTTCGCCACTGAGTCTGGTAGGCAATGTCACTACACCAACCATCTTGATTACCGGTGAAGAAGACCGCCGCACGCCGATTTCTGAGTCAGAGCAGTTTTATCAGGCGTTAAAACTACGCCGTATCGACACCGTACTGGTACGAATTCCCGGTTCTCCGCATGGCATATCAAACAAGCCTGGCCGGATGATTGAGAAAGTCGAATATATGCTGGCCTGGTTTGAAAAATACCGCACACCGTCTAACTAATACCAAAGGGCCGAACGGCCCTTTTTTATTGTCTGTTGCAAACCGGCATGCTACCTTGCCGGCAATTATTCCGCCGGAGCCTAGTTATGACTGCCAATCTGGCCATTTTTGTTATCCGCTCGCTGATCTCGTTGTTGGTCGGTGGCGCCCATCTGTACTTTGTGATTCTGTGTTTTGCCTATATCAGCAGCATCAACCCGCTGCCAGAATGGCTTAGTGCGTCGGCCAACTGGCGTGATTCAGCCTTACTCATTATGTCGGTTGCCGACTTAGTACTGCACCTGCTACTGGCGCTACCGGCCGCGGCTGCCTTGTTATATTTGCAGGGAGAACAGCGCCACTATCATCTTGGGTTAATAGTGTTGCCGATCTTTGTGCTGGGCTTACACAGCTTGTGGCGCTTAGTTGAACTGCGTGATGAGCTTAGCCTGACCTATTTAAGTTATATCAATACCTTAATACCCAGCTTCGCCATAGCCATAGTGGGCTTACTGGCCATTAAACACTTTAGCCATATCAAAGCCCACACAGCGTCAACGCCGCAGTAAGTTAACCCGGCTTAACATTGCGCTGCAAAATGGCCAGCGTCGCGCAGATATAAGCCAGCCTGTGGTTGATATCGGCGCTGTGTGGCCGGATACCGATTTTTGCCCCCAGAATAAGTAAATCCGCGGCCTTACAGGCCGCCAGGCACTGCGCCATGGCCTGCTCTGTCATCCAACTACCTGGCTCACCCGGCTGTACCAGTGCGCTGGCTTGCGGCGGTTGATGGCTGTCGCGCCAAGCGCCGTATTCGCTGTCCTGATCCGATACACCGGAAAACATCAGCCCGCTTAACACGCCGGCCGCCTGCGCTGCAAGCAGATGCTGCAGCGCGCCATCGCTGCGGCGGGTTTCAAATACCGAACGCCCCCAGTTAATCACCATTCCCAGCGGTTGCGACGCTGGCAAAGTGGCATTTACCGCCGTTAACACGTCAAGTTCATCCTGCAGTGCTAAAAAACCTTTCGAAGGCGCATGTTCTGGCACATAAGCGTCACAGTGCTCAATAACAATGCGGGCGCCCTGCCAGTCCCATTCAAGCATTGTTTTAAGCGAGGCCAGCAGTGCTGCTTTAGAAGATGGTGCTTTATTGCGCGCCGGCGCCGTTTGAATTTGGATCGCCGTTACCGCCTGGCGCCGTAAATGCGCGTTCAGTTTGCCAATAGCAGCACACGCCTGCTGCATAAAATCCAGCGCCGCCTGCCGGCCGCTTTCATCTACTGACGCCAGGCCAAACAGCGGATTGTGCGCCAGCGCATTCATAATGCCGGGAATGCAGGTAAACACATAATCCCACTGCGGGTTGGTATTGGCTAAAAACCAGTCGTCGTCGTGCTGATGCAAGCGGCCTAAAAACGGGTGCTCCAGCCCTTTCAGCTGCGGCAGTTTTTTCAGCTCGTCGTAATAAGCCGTTTCCAGCTCAGCGTCCCAGCCAGTTTGATTAGGCGAAGCAGCATAAGCGCCCAGATAATATTTCATAGCAGTCTCAGCAAGGTGTCGTTATCAGATTAATCATCAGGGCTGTTTAGGGTAAACACCAGATGCTTGCGCATATCTTTTAGCACTATGCCCTTTTTCAGCATTAACGCACTTAAGCGCTTTTGCCAGGCCAGCAGTTGCGGCTGCGCCGCGTCTAAATAAGGTTGCGCCGCAAATTGCAACCGCACCAGCAACGACAGCGGAAAGGCTTCATATTCCATACTAAACCAGCACTGCACCGCACCCGGTAATTCTACCAGCGCCTGCTGCTCCAGTGCCGTTACCGCATCCAATACCGCGGCCTGTTGTTTTAGTTGTACTTTGGAGAGTTTTTTCATCAGGCTTACCTTAACAATACTGCCCGGCGACCCAGCCGCTGGCCCAGGCCCACTGGAAGTTATAGCCACCGAGCCAACCGGTAACATCGACCACTTCGCCGATAAAATATAAACCCGGCTGCTGTTTGGCTTCCATGGTTTTTGACGATAAATAATCGGTATCGACACCGCCGATGGTCACTTCGGCTGTGCGGTAACCTTCGGTGCCATTGGGTTTAAATACATAAGCATGCAGGCTGTCGGCAATGTGTTTGATACTTTTCGGGTTTAGCGCTTTAAGTGGCTGATTGGCAAAGATGTTTAACTGCAGTAGCTTTTCGACCAGTCGTTTTGGCAGTAATTTACCCAGCGCGGTTTTTACTTCCTGTTCCGGATGGGCTTGCTGCTGTACCGTCAGAAATTCAATTAAGTCGGTTTGCGGTGCCATATTTACCACCACCTCATCACCGGGTTGCCAGTAGCTGGAAATTTGCAGTATTGCCGGCCCGCTTAAGCCACGGTGGGTAAACAGCATATCTTCCGGGAATACTGTGCCGTTAGCTTCAGCCGTTACCGGCAAAGACACACCGCTTATTTCCTCAAACACCGCTTTATCACTTGGCTGCCAGGTCAGTGGTACTAAGGCAGCGCGCAGCGGCAGCACTTTTAAGCCAAACTGCTCGGCCAGCTGAAAACCAAAAGCAGTAGCGCCTAAATTCGGCAAGCTTAAGCCGCCACTGGCGATGACTAAGCTGTGGCACTGCCGGCTAAGCTCGGGCGTGGTAACGCTATATTGGCCATCAGCGAAGCTGACAGCGCTGATAGTTTGCTGCAACGCTATTTGCACATTAGCGGCTTTAGCTTCAGTTAGCAGCATATCAACAATGTCTTTCGCGGAATCATCACAAAACAGCTGGCCGAGCGTTTTTTCATGGTAGGCAATGCCGTGCTTTTGTACCAGGGCGATAAAATCCCATTGCGTATAGCGGCTTAACGCCGATTTACAAAAGTGTTTGTTTTGCGACAGAAAGTTTTCCGGTGCGGCATACATATTAGTGAAGTTACAGCGGCCGCCACCAGACATCAGAATTTTGCGGCCAACCCGTTTACCGTTATCCAGTAGCAACACTTTACGGCCACGTTTACCCGCTTCAATGGCACACATTAAACCGGCTGCGCCGGCGCCAATAACAATTACATCCCACTGCTGCATGTTTCTGCGTCTGCCTGTTGCTAACAAAGACGCTATTGTCGATGACAAACCCGGCCAATGCAAACAGTGCCGCTTTATATAGCAACAATGGGTATAAGTTATGCTTTTTAGGCATATAAAAAACAACCTGGCTGTATGAATACCACGCTGTAACGAGCATAGCGCTTCGGTTTACCTATAGTAGTGCGTTTAAAAAAAGACCTTTTTTCTAAACAGCGGCGATCGCGCTGGTAAAACTGCAACAAATGTCACTATTTTGCGGATTTACACTTAATTACATTCTAGCTAAAAGGTAGGTAGATGTTATTGCAAGGTTGCAATAAGGTGTCATCAATCCAGGAACATATAACAATAAATAATCAAGAGAAACACATGAAAAATAAGAAGTTTAGTCTAAGCAAGCTGGCACTATTGTGCTTGCCGGCAACCCTACTTGGAACCACAGCAGCAAGCGCTCAGGACGCTGTTGACCAGGGTACACGTTATAGCAGCCCGGTTAGTGTCAAGGCGGTTAGCACTAAAAGCAGTGCCGGTGATCGCAAGCGCTACATCGTGAAATACAAAACACAGGCGCTGGAAACCTTTGGTCCTGGCATGTTTACTAATGATGCACAAACGCTGCGTAGCGTTAATTTACAGCAGCGCCAGCAGCGTCTGGAAAGCCGTGGTGCCAGGGTAAAAGAAGTGCTGGCAGCCCAGGGCGCAGTAGCGGCGGAACTAACCGCCAGCCAGCTGGCTGCACTGCAAAACGATGCTGACGTAGCCTTAATTGAAGAAGATCTCAAGCGTTACCCGATGGCACAGCAAGTGCCTTTTGGCTATACCATGGTGCAGGCGCATCAGGTTAGTGATCAGTTTGCTTCAAACCAAAAAGTTTGCGTCATTGACTCTGGCCTGGATTTACCGCACGAAGACTTTTTAACCGGCAATATTACCGGTAGCAACAATGCCGGCACCGGTAACTGGTATGAGCACGGCGGCCCGCACGGTACCCACGTTGCCGGAACTATAGCGGCACTGAACAACAGCGTTGGCATGGTAGGTGTACTGCCAAACGGTAATGTTAAACTGCATATTATTAAAGTCTTTAATGACGACGGCTGGGGTTATAGCTCAACACTGGCCAATGCGGTAAATACCTGTGTCAGCAATGGCTCTACGGTAATTAATATGAGCCTGGGCGGTGAAGGTTCCAGCACCACTGAAGCTAACGCTATGCAGGCGGCTTTTGATCAGGGCGTGTTGTTAATAGCGGCGGCTGGTAATGATGGCAATACGGTTATGTCGTACCCGGCTTCTTATGATGCTGTTGTCTCTGTTGCTGCGATTGACAGCAATAAGCAACTGGCGGATTTCTCCCAGCGCAACAGCCAGGTTGAGCTGGCCGCACCGGGTGTGGATATACGCTCTACCTATCCAGAAGGTACCGGGCTGGAAGCGGTTCTGAGTGTTGGCAGCAGCAGCTATGCCAGCAGCCCGATGACCAACTCGTCAGATGGCAGCGCCAATGCCGCCCTGGCGAACTGTGGCCTGGCTGAAACCACCTGCAGTAACGTGGCAAATAAAATTTGTCTGATCGAGCGTGGTAACGTCAGCTTTGTGCAAAAAGTGCAGTCTTGTGAAGACGGTGGCGGTCTGGCAGCTGTCATTTATAACAATGCTGCCGGCGATTTTGGTGGCACTCTGGGTGATAACCCGGGTACCACTATTCCGGCTCTGGCTGTCACTCAGGCAGTAGGTCAGGCGCTAATGGGTAAGTTGGGCCAGACTGCCAGCTTAAGTTCAGGCGCCAGTAACTACGGCCTGATGAGCGGTACCTCTATGGCATCGCCGCATGTTGCCGGTGTTGCCGCTCTGCTTTGGAGCCACTACCCGCAGTGTAGCAATGCACAGATCCGTAATGTGCTGGCGGTCACTGCCGAAGACTTGGGCACCACAGGCCGGGACAATTCATATGGCTATGGTCTGGTGCGCACGAAAGCCGCTTTTGACTACATCGCACAAAATGGCTGTGATGGTTCTGGCAATGGTGGTGGCGGTGAAGAACCCCCAGTTGGTGGCAACGAGCTGAGCAAAGGCGTGGCGCTGACTAACCTCAGTGGTGCAGCAAACAGCACCAGCTTCTACACCTTTACAGTACCCGCCGGGGCTACAAATCTGAGCTTTACTATGTCAGGCGGTACCGGTGATGCCGATATGTATATCAAGTTTGGCAGCCAACCTACCACGTCCAGCTATGATTGCCGTCCTTATAAGACAGGTAATGCCGAAAACTGCAGCTTCAGCACTACGCAGGCCGGCACCTATCATGTCATGATCAATGCTTATAGTGCTTATGCCGGCGTTTCTCTGCTGGCAGATTACACAGCCGGCACTGGTGGCGGTGGCAACCAGGGTGCGACACTGACTGAGTCAGATATCAGCATTGCCCGCCGCAGCTGGAAACACTACACGGTAACAGTACCGGCCGGTATGAGCAGCCTGACCGTCAATACATCAGGCGGTAGCGGTGATGCTGATCTGTACGTGCGCCGTGGTGCTCAGCCAACCACCTCAAGTTATGATTGCCGTCCGTACGAGTCTGGTAATACCGAAAGCTGCAGCTTTAATAACCCACAAGCTGCAACCTGGTATATCTCTGTGTACGGTTATAGCGCTGTATCAGGTTTAACCCTGACGGCAAGCTACCAGCCATAACCATGTCAGGCTAAGCACTGAGATCACGCTGTCGTAGCGTGAAAAACATTAGGCCAGCTGATGCTGGCCTTATTTATTGCAATGGCATTGCCACTCAGATTAGAGATTAGGGATTAAGTAAACGGGCCAGCTGTGCCTGAGCCAGCGGTTCGCTTTGTTCTGCTGCCTGCTGATACAGATCACGCGCCTTGACCAGATCACGGCTGACACCACGGCCAAACTCATACATCCAGCCCAGATTATATTGCGCATTGGCATAGCCTTGTTCTGCAGCCTGGGCAAACAACGCCACAGCTTTTTTATCATCGGCTTTTACCTGACGGCCATTTTTATAAAACAAGCCCATCGCCGTTAACGCCCGGGGCACGGCAGCCGGCAATGCCTGTTGGTACAGCTCAAAGGCACGGCGCTCATTCATAGGCACGCCATAGCCTTTTTCATACATATAACCCAGATGAGCAATGGCGCGCAGATGATTTTGCTCTGCCGCTTTTTGATACCAGTGCACGGCCTGGTCGTCGTCTTGCCTGACGCCACGGCCAGTTTCAAAGCGCAGCCCTAAATTAAACTGGGCATCAGCATCGCCCTGCTCTGCAACTTTGCTGTACCAATACAGTGCCTTATCATCATCCTTTTTTACGCCGCGGCCAGCACCGTACATAAAGCCCAGATTGTACTGGGCATACAGCACTCCTTGCTCTGCCGCTCGTTGATACCAGCTGACAGCTGCGGCATCATTTTGTGTCGTGCCGGTACCATTGGCCAATCGCAGGCCGGCTAAATATTGCGCCTCAGCATGGCCTTGTTCTGCCGCTTGCAAAAACCAATTAAAAGCCGCTGCTTCATCAGCCACCTGATCCTGCCCTTGGCTATACAGCACGCCAAGCCGGTACTGCGCCTCAGCATTGCCGGCCTGGCCAGCTTGTTGCAGCATCTTAAGGCCTCGTTGCTTGTCCTGACGCACACCGCGGCCATCCAGCAAATGCAGGCTAAGGTAATAACAAGCCGCTATGTCATTGCTACTACAAGCAGGTTGTAAAATTTCTACCGCTTTGTCGTCATTGGCTCTGACACCACGCCCAAGCGAATAACTTATCCCGGCTTCACGCTGGGCCTCAATAATGCCCTGCGCTGCGGCCCGGTTAAACCAATCAAGCGCCCGACTCTCATTTTTCGCTACGCCCTGCCCCTGCAAATATGCACGGCCCAGCTCATAAGCAGCTCGGGCGTGGTTTTGTCCGGCAGCTTTTTGGTACCAATTAACCGCTGCTGCCAAATCCTGTGCTGCGCCGCGTCCATCCATGTAGCGGCCGGCTACAATAAACTGCGCATCAGCGTCACCTTGCTCAGCAGCACGCTGATACCACAGCAATGCCGTCGCGTCGTCTTGCGTTACGCCACGGCCGGCACCGTACATAAAGCCGAGGTTATATTGCGCCGGGGCAAATTGCTGCTGCGCGGCCTGCTGATACCAAAACACAGCAACCGCATCATCCTGCGCCACGCCATTGCCATTGGCATAGGCCAGTGCTAACTGGTATTGCGCCTGCGCCATACCCTGATCTGACGCCGCATTAAACCAGTGCACAGCGCCAGCCATATCAGCTGCCACGCCATGACCATAAGCATACATCGCCGCCAGATTAAACTGCGCATCTGCTACACCAGAGTTTGCCAGCGGATACCAGTGACTAAAGGCTTCGGCATAATTCTGACGTTGGAAAGCTCTAAGCCCGCTATCGAAATTCGCCTGTGGCAGCGGTTTTACCGGCAGTTCTGCCGCTTTGTAGCTATGCACTGCTGCCGCACCAGCAGGCGGCTGCGCCGGTGCAGTCCTTGCCGCAGCAGTAACAGGTACAACCGCAGTCGCCGGTGCCTGCCTGGTTTGTTCGGTATCGGAAGTACTTAGCGGTGCTGCTACTGTAGTTGGCTTACCCGGGCTAATCGTAGCCGGCGTTGCAACAGCGACAGCGGTAGTGTCGGCACTGCTGGCCGTTTCAGTAGCGGTTTGTTGTTTTATCTCAGCTACAGCATCGATGATATCGCGTTTGGCCTGCGCCGATTCAGCATAATCAGTGCTGCCCGAAGCGGCCTGCTCCAGCCAATAGGCCGCTTGTAGTGCATCCTGTTCAACACCATGGCCTAAAGAATACAGCTTCGCCAGTTCAAACTGGGCTTTAGTGTCGCCTTCCAGCGCCAGCGATTGCCAGATTTCGGCCGCTTTGCGGTGCTCACCCTGAGCGTACGCAGCCTGCGCCGCAGCAAACTGTTGTTGTGGTTCCGCTGCCAGTACACAACTGGTCAGCATTAAGCTTGTTATTATTTTATTTAGCCGCATAGATGCCCCTCCACCGTCTGATGTTATATCAAAGAACGGCAGCTACACCAAGAGCAGTGACAGGATAAAAACAGCTTTGTGACAGCTTAAATACAAAAAAAGCGCGATAAAGTGCCGATTTTAGCCGGTAAGTTGCTGCTGATAGCCATGCAGCAGTGCCGGCCATAGCTGTGGCTGCCAGCTAAAACTGCTATGCAGGCCCTGCTCTTTCTGCAGCGACCTTTGCAAACGGGCCAACGTTGCCTGCTGCCAGTCGTTGCCGGCTCTGAGTGCACATTTATCAAAATCAATCAGCCAGAACTTACCCTGCTTATCCAGTAAAATATTGTGGCAGTTTAGATCGGAGTGATACACGCTATGCTGATGAAAGCGCGCTATCATGCTGCCCAGCTGTTGCCACTGCGCAGCGCTGAGACTTTGCTGTTGCAGCACCTGAGCTAAATCAGTCGCGCCCTCTATGCGTTCAATCAGAATATCCGCCCGGTAGGCCCAGGTAATACCCAGCCATCGGCGGGGTTGATATAAAGCGGCACAAGGTCGCGGCACCGGCAACCCCCAGCTTTGCATCTGCCACAGCAGAGCATATTCAGCCATGGCCCGGCTTTGCCGTAGCGGCACCGGCCAAAAACAGTCTTTATTTATTTTGCCAATCAGACCGCCGCGGTAGTAATGCCGCAGCACGGCTTGCTTGTCATCTTGCCGGACAAACCAAACGGTGTTACGCCCGGTTGACTGGCCAGATACTAAGCCCTGCTGCTGCCAGTATTGTGGCTGGAAATAATGCAGACCAGCGTTGGGAAAAAAGGCGGCATCAAACCAGGCCACTGCACTGCCTTGTTGTAATCTGGCTGTACCGGCCAGCGGCAGCAACTGCCTTACTTCATCCATAGTTCGTGCCAGCGCCCCCTGTTGCTGCTGATACAACGCCAGGCCCTTGCTACCAAGCTGTTGTGCCAGTTCTGGCTGGTCGATCAACTGTTGCACTGCGCTGGCTATATCGTCACTGCTGCTAACGGCCAAATAGGCCTGCTGACGCTGTAGTAAATTGAATACCTGTTGAAAATTAAACACATAGGGGCCAGATATCACCGCCTTAGCAAATACCATCGCCTCCAGCGGGTTATGACCGCCACGCTCAATCAGACTACCGCCGATAAAGACAAAATCTGCCAGCTGATACCAACTGAGTAATTCGCCCATTGAATCTGCCAGCCAGACGGCCGTGGTGCTAGCGGGCAGCTGAGACTTACTGCGCCGCACATAGCTTAGCTGCTGTTGTTGCAACAAGGCCGCTACCGCATCGAAGCGTTCCGGATGGCGCGGCACCAATACCAGCAACAGTTGCGGGTACTGCAGGTGCAGCTGCCGGTAGGCCTGCAATAACATCTCATCTTCACCGGCATGAGTACTGGCGGCGACCCAGACAATACGGCCTTGTAGGGCCGGTTTAATGTCTGCAGCAAGGGCCACACTCTGCGCCGGCACGTCCAGTTCATATTTCAAATTGCCGGCCAGTTGCACCTTAGGCGCGGCCAAAGTGGCAAAACGGCGGGCGCTGGCGCTGTCTTGCGTTAAGATCTGGCTGATATTGTGCAGCATCGGCTGTACCAGACACGACAAACGCCGGTAGCCCCTGGCAGAACGTGCCGACAGGCGGGCATTCACCACTAAGGTTGGAATAGCCAAGGCCTTACAGTTGGCCAGTAAATTTGGCCACAGCTCGGTTTCTAAAATGATCAGCAATTGCGGCTGCAAAAATGCTAACCAGCGCCGCATTAGCCAGGGAAAATCGAATGGCAGATAACAATGTATGATGTTGTGGCCAAGTTGCTGCTCTGCCTGTAACTTCAGGATGGCTGCTGAGGCGGTTGGCGTAGTGCAGCTGATAGTAAGTGGTAACTGCGGGTATTGTTTAAGTAATTGCTTAATTAACGGCCGGGCGGCATTAAACTCCCCCACCGATACGGTGTGCAGCACTATGCCGCCCCGGGCATGCTGAGCGGGCAGTTTAAATGCAAAGCGCTCGGCCAGACGCAACCGGTAAGCGCTGTCCTTGCGTGAGCGCCACAACAAATAACCCAGCAGCAGCGGCGATAGCAGACATAGCAGCAAGCTGTAGCAAAAACGACTTAACAGTGACATCTATCCCTTCTTAGCTAACTCTGGTCCGCCGCGCTGGTGCTAAAAACACTGGCGGCAAAGGTGCGCCATAATGCCAAATTTGGCCCGCTGATACCAAAAGATTCTGTTTCAGCTGCAGATAAAATGCTAATCTAGCGGCCTTATTATGGCCTGAAACCCCTGTGGCGGCACAAGGCCAGCCGACCTTTGTACGGAGCTATTATGGCACTTCCTGAATACCGGCAACCTGCCATGCTGGATGGTGTAAAAGAATTTTTGCTGCGCTTTGCCGCTTCAGGCTATTTTCCGGCCACCGCTTTTATTAAAAACCAGCCCGACAAGACCAAGCTGGCGGTAGTACATGACAATATCAAACTGGAGATTGTCAGCCACTGCTGGAACTACGCGCGCTTTTTTGTTTATCAGTTAAGCTCGCTGGTAAAATACCCGCCCAGCAATATGCAGCTGCGCTTTACCGTATTTTACTCTGCCGAAGATGTAGAAACCGCCAAACTGCTGCAGCATTTTCAAACCATAACAGTGCCTAATGTCGAGTGGAATTTTCAGCAATTACCCACGCCTTTATTGCTGCGCCGCGCCATTGGCCGCAATCATGCTTCTAAGCATACCCAAGCCGATTGGATTTGGTTTGCCGACTGCGACATGGTGTTTCACGAGGGCTGCTTAGACACGCTGGAACAATTACTTAAAGGCCGGCAGGATATTTTACTGTTTCCGGATACCTTGCTGGTAACGGCATTGCTGACCGAAGCCGACCCGATGATTTCTGCCGGCAAAGACAAAACGGCGCTGCTGGAAGTAGATAAAAGCAAATTTAAACCGCGTAAGTTTGACCGAGCCACCGGCGCTATTCAGATTATTCACGGTGACGTGGCCCGCGCCTGCGGTTATTGTGACGATTTAGCCGTGTATCAAAAACCGAAGCAACACTGGACTAAAACCTACGAAGACCGCGCGGTGCGCTGGTTATTAGGTACCCAGGGCACGCCAATAGCCCTGCCTAACCTGCTGCTTATTCGCCACGCAGAAAAAGGCCGTTACAAAGAAGACAGCAAAATTTCGCTGATCCGCAAAGCTATCCGCCGGGTTAAGTCGGCACTGATTAATAAATAACAGAGAGCGTTATGGCAGCTAAAAAAACAATTGCGCAAAGTATTCGCTGGTGGTGGAACACCAGGGTATTAGGCTTCTGGCGGGTTAAACTAGCTGGTGCGGTAAAACGTAAACTGGCTGCTCCTGCCGATAACATAGTGTTTAACCGTGATGCCACGCCTATGCCGGCCGCGAAAAAAACCGGCATTACGGTAATTTTGACGGCCTACCGGCGCGCCGAATATCTGGCAGAGCAAATAGCGGCACTGCGCAACCAAAGCGTACCACCGGACGAAATCTGGGTATGGTCAAACCGCAGTGAAGACGATTTACTGGATGTGTCAGCATTAGCCGATCGGGTAGTGGTGTGTAACACTAACTTTTTGTTCTGGGGCCGTTTTGCGCTGGCCAGTCTGGTTCGCACGGAGTTTGTCGCCTTTTTCGATGATGACATCCTGCCGCAGCCGCGCTGGTTTGAAAACTGTTTAAATACCATTGAAGCAGGCCATGATGGCATTCTGGGCGGCTCTGGTGTGTTACTGCCGGCAGCAGGCGGTTATGCCAGCAAAAATAAGGCTGGCTGGAACGGTGCGCAAAACAACGACGTGACTGAAGTCGATTTAGTCGGCCATGCCTGGTTTATGCGTAAAAGTTATGTGCGCTATATGTGGATTGAAGAACCGGAATATTGGGACAATGGCGAAGATATCCACCTGTCTTATATGGCATTAAAACATGGCGGCATTAAAACGCTGGTACCACCGCATCCATCAGATGATCAATCACTTTGGTGCTGCCGGCCCGATTTTGGCAAGGCCGTGGGCCGGTTAAAAGTGGCAACCTACCAAACGCAGGATCATCGTGGCACCCGCAGTGCTATTGTCGATAAATACCGCGCCGATGGCTGGAAAATTGTGGCGATACGTGAGTAATACTGTCAGATAACAACAAAGTACCTAAACCCGCTAAACAAGGTTTAGGTACTGTCTGGCTTACAACGCCGCTAAAATCACTTCGGCTTTGCTGACTTCAAAGGTTTTTGGTGCTTCAACGTTTAGCAGTGTAACCACACCGTTCTCAACAATCATCGCGTAGCGCTGAGAGCGCAGGCCGCCAAAATCACCGGTTTCCATAGTCAGGCCAATGGCTTTATGAAAAGCCGCGCCGCCGTCAGCTAAAAATACAATTTCTTCGGCATTTTGGCTTTTTGCCCAGGCACTCATAACAAAAGCATCATTCACTGCAGTACAGACAATACTGTCCACGCCTTTGGCTTTAATTTGGTCTGCCAATGTAATGTAGCCGGGTAAATGCGCGGCCGAGCAGGTTGGCGTAAAAGCGCCTGGTACAGCAAACAGCACTACTTTTTTATTGGCAAAGATTTGGCTGGTAAGTGGATTCATTACGCCTTCTTTGGTCAGTTGCGAAAAACTCACCTCAGGCAACTTGTCGCCGACTTTAATCATGGTATTTCCCCTGTTAAATTATTCGTTAGCAAAAATAGCATTAAATTGCTGCATTAATATACACATCAAAGCGGTTATTCTTACCCGTTACCGACATTGTAGGTGGTTTTGCTGCCAAAAACCCGGCATAGCCAGGCCGTTTTACCACCACTCTTTTGCTGGCTAACTGCATAGCCGGTGCCAGCAAAACATCGGCATCGGCATCAGTGCCCACCACGTCATGAAAGGCCCGCATTTCTTTTTTAACCAAGGCAGTTTTTTCCCTGGCCGGAAACATCGGATCTAAATACACCACATCCACTGCAGGCTGGTGCTGCAGCGCCGCAAGCGCGCTGCTGTGCAGCAATTGCATACGCTGGTTAAGCCAGTTAAGTTCAGTACTGGCCGCGGCCCGGCGCAGGCCGTCAAACAATAGTGCCGCAACCAGTGGATTACGCTCTACCATCACCACCTGGGCCCCCAGGCTGGCCAGGACAAAAGCGTCACGGCCTAAACCGGCAGTGGCATCCAGAATACTGAGATCGCGCTTTTTATTCAGGCCGCAGGCTTTGGCAATAGCTTCGTTTTTACCGCCACCATGCAGCCGGCGGTAACTGGCGGCACCACTGGCAAAATCAACCAGAATATCGCCTTGTTTTGGTAAGTGTGTA
The DNA here is from genome assembly GCA_018826295.1 of Gammaproteobacteria bacterium. Lineage (GTDB taxonomy): Bacteria > Pseudomonadota > Gammaproteobacteria > Enterobacterales > Alteromonadaceae > Alishewanella. The sequence goes on along the minus strand of JAHJZX010000034.1, from coordinate 49,102 downwards.
TTTCTAAGTACCAGGGCGTCGTCCTGCCAGGCTAAATGCCAGCCGGAAGCCTTGTCGGTAAGTGCCAGGCCAAATTGCTGGCACAAACTGGCAACATAAAGCTTATCTGCTACCGCAGACGCTAATAGAGCCAACGCCATTAATGCTGCATCCCCAGGTAATTCTCCCCCACACTCAGGGCAATGATCTGGCTGATATGTTGTAAGCTGCGGCCAGATTGTTGTTGCCACAGATTAAATTGTTGCTGAATTTGCGCCAGACTGCGTTTACTGTTGATACCGCCGTCAAAGACGTTGCTGGCACGCAGGTAAGCCTCGACATCGGTACTCAGAATAAAGGTGTCTTTGCCAATGGCGCGCAGCGCATATGGGCCGGTGTTGCCACCAAGGCGGGCACCATGCTGCTTTAAATAAGCCCATAAACCGATAATATCTGTTGTTGGCCAGTCAGCGATAAAACGGGCAAAGCTGCCGTGTTTCGCGGCAATGTCGTCAATCATCAAGGCATTATCACGGATGGTAAATACCTTGGCCGCATTGCGGATAATACGCTCGTCACGGGCTTTGGCTTCAAGCATCTCATCGCTCATCAGCAGTATTTTTTCGATGTCAAAGTCGAAAAACACTTCACAAAAACCCGGCCATTTTTGCCGCACCACCCGCCAGACAAAACCCGACTGAAACACTTTTTTCGTCAGCTCGCCCAGCAACAGGTTATCCGGTATGACACTGATTTCGGCCGCACTGGCACTGTGCCCCAATAAGGCTGCCAATGCTGCTTCACCGCCTTTACGATCGCAGGCGCGTTGATAAATACGCTGAAAAGATTCTGCTGTTGTCACACCACTTACCTTTGACATAAAAATAAGGCAACAGTCTACTGTTGCCTTAGCATTCAGACCAGTAGCAAACTCAATAGCTTGCTGTATCTGTGCCGGTTTTTAATGTACAGACGCCGTTTTCCAGCACCACTATGGGTTTGGGCACTATGGCGCAGTCTGACATCAGCCCCAGCCGTTCATTTTCTGCTTTGGCGGCGCTATTGTATTTTTCAATCAACGCTAGCAGTACCGTCTCATTTTTATCTTTCAACGAATAGGCAATATAGCTGGCCGGCCCGCCACACGGCTTACTGCCAAAACCGGCGACGCGGCATTGCTGCACGTTATCGGCGCGGGCTTCACCAATCAGTGCCATAATTTCCGCCCGCAAGCTGGTTAAATCTGCTACTTCGGCCATTTGCTGTTTCCTCGCTTTCATCGCCGTTAACGGATCTTTTACCGGATCTATCGGCTCGACCACCGGTTTAGGCAGCAGACGCTCAGTGTCAGCCGTACTGCTTGCCTGCCCCTGCTGACAAGCCGATAACACCAGCACTGCCAGTAACGGCAATAATCTGTTTATACGCATAGCACCTCCTGTTATTTGCGTTTCAGCTTGGCAGAGCGGCGCTGAATTGGCAATGAATTGTTAACCGGCAATGCCCATATGCCGCAACAAGGCTTCATTTGATGGCTCGCGGCCACGGAAACCTTTAAACAGTTCCATCGGCTCGGCACTGCCGCCACGTTCTAAGATCCAGCGTAAAAAATCCCGCCCGGTGCTGGCATTAAAAATACCTTCTTCTTCAAAACGGCCAAACGCATCGGCTGACAATACTTCAGCCCACAGGTAACTGTAATAACCGGCGGCATAACCGCCGGCAAAAATATGGCCAAAACTGTGTTGAAAGCGGTTAAAACGCGGTGGGATAACAACCGATACTTCGCTGCGTACTTCATCCAGCATTTGCTGTACCCGGCCGCCCAATGCCGGCTCATACTCGGCATGTAAGCGAAAATCAAACAGTGCGAACTCCAACTGGCGCACTAGAAACATCGCTGACTGGAAGTTTTTCGCTGCCAGCATTTTATCCAGCAAGTCTTGTGGCAGCGGCTCGCCCGTTTCATAGTGGCCGGAAATAATTGCCAGCGCCTCAGCCTGCCAGCACCAGTTTTCCAGAAACTGGCTCGGCAGCTCTACCGCATCCCAGGCCACGCCGTTAATACCGGCCACGGCTGCTGCATCCACTTTGGTCAGCATATGGTGAATACCGTGGCCAAATTCATGGAATAAGGTTACCACTTCATCATGGGTAAATAGCGCCGGTTTGCCACCTACCGGCTTATTAAAGTTGCAGGTTAAATAGGCCACCGGCGTTTGCACACTGCCGTCGGGCAGCACACGCCGGCCCTGACAGTCATCCATCCAGGCACCGCCGCGTTTTTTCGCCCGCGCATATAAATCCAAATAGAAGCTACCACGCAGCTCACCGTCAGCCGCAAAGATATCGTAAAACTTAACATCCGCGTGCCACACATCTACGCCATCGCGCTGTTGAACCGTTACACCAAATAACTTTTGCAGCACGGTAAATAAGCCGCTTACCACTTTATTCTCAGGGAAATACGGCCGTAGCTGCTCGTCCGATATGGCATACTTGGCCTGTTTCAGCTTTTCGGCATAGTAGGTAATATCCCAGGCGGCCAGCTCTGTCAGCTGGTATTCGCGCTGGGCAAAGGCACGTAGTTCGGCTAAATCCTGCTCGGCTTGCGGTTTGGCACGGCGGGCTAAATCGTGCAGGAAATCCAGAACCTGCGATGGTGACTCTGCCATCTTGGTTGCCAGTGATTCCTCTGCGGCGTTGTTAAAATCCAGTAGCTGCGCCAGCTCATGTTTTAACGCCAGCGTTTCTTCAATAATGGCGCTGTTATCAAACTGGCCGGCCGTCGGGCCCTGCTCTGACGCCCGGGTGCAATAAGCGCTGTACAACTCTTCTCGCAGTTGCCGGTTGTCAGCGTAGGTCATTAACGCTATGTAGCTGGGGAATTCCAGCGTAAATACCCAGCCATCCAGCTCGCGGTTTTTTGCCTCTTCGGCTGCCGCCAGCTTGGCATCTTCCGGTAAACCGGCTAAATCGGCTTCATCGGTAATATGCTTAAACCAGGCTTGGGTTGCATCCAGCGTATTGTTAGAAAACTGCGAGCCTAAATCGGATAACCGGCTTTGAATTTCGCCGTAGCGCTGCTTTTTTTCTGCCGATAAACCAATGCCCGACAGCTTAAAATCACGCAAGGCATTTTGAATCACCTTTTGCTGCGCCGGCGTTAAAGCGGCGTAGCCAGCACTGTGCGCCAGTTGCTGATATTTTTGGTATAAACCTTCATGCTGCCCTTGCCAGGTGCTGAAGTCTGACAATAGCGGCAAGCAGCTCTCATAAGCCTCACGCAGCTCTGGCGTATTGACGACAGAGTTCATATGCGACACCGGCGACCACAGTTTAGCCAAACGTTCGCCGTCTTGTTCCGGCTGCGCTATTAAACTATCCCAGCTTACGTCAACGGCTGCCACAGCGTGTTCTAAAGCAGCACGGGCCTGTGCTATGGCGTGCTCTACTGCAGGTTTAACCTGCTGTGGGCTAATGCGGGAAAATGGCGGTAAACCGGCGAACGACAGCAATATATTTTCAGAAGCAGACATAATAAACCTTAATCGCGATGGCAAAATATTACCGTTAATGTTGGGGCAGTCAGCACTATTGTCAATGCAGATCTATACCGCTTACTGCAGTTCTGCTGGTAACTGCCTTGCAAAAGCCGGCCTTACCCCATATAACCTGTGCATTAATCAGCAATCCGGGACACAGATATGAGCCGTCATTTTAATTACTTAGCCATAGGCGCCGGCAGCGGCGGTATTGCCGGGGCCAACCGCGCCGCCCAACGTGGTGCCAGCGCCGCAGTGATTGAAGCTAAAGCAGTAGGCGGCACTTGCGTTAATGTCGGTTGCGTACCAAAAAAAGTAATGTGGTACGGCGCCCATATTGCTGAAGCACTAAAATACAGCCCGGACTACGGCTTTGACGTGACGCAAAATAGTTTTAACTGGGCCACGCTGGTAAAAAACCGCGAAGCCTATATTCAGCGTATTCATGCCAGCTATCAAAAAGGCTTTGATGCCAATGGTGTAACCCTTATTCAGGGCTTTGCCCGCTTCGTTGATGCCCATACGGTAGAAGTGAACGGCGAGCGTATCACGGCCGATCATATTACTATCGCTACCGGCGGCCGCCCCAGCCGGCCACAAATCCCCGGCAGCGAGCACGGTATCGACTCTGACGGCTTTTTTGCTTTAACCACACAGCCGAAAAAAGCCTTAGTGGTCGGTGCAGGCTATATCGCGGTGGAAATTGCCGGCGTGCTGCATGCGCTGGGCACCGATACGCATCTTTTAGTACGCAAAGACCGGCCACTGCGTAATTTTGACAGCGACATTACCGATATGCTGCTTGAACGCATGGCGCAGGATAAGCTCAACCTGCACAGCCACACTGAAGTCAGCCGGGTAGAAAAAACTGCCGCCGGAACACTGACCGTGCACTGCAGCAACGGTACCGTATTTGAACATGTCGATTGCCTGATCTGGGCTATTGGCCGCGAGCCGGCAACCGACAAGCTAAATTTGGCCTCTGCCGGTGTGCTGACCGATAAGCAGGGCTTTATCCGCACCGATAAATACCAAAATACCAATGTGAAAGGTATTTATGCCGTTGGCGATATCACCGGTGAAGCACAACTGACGCCGGTGGCCGTCAAAGCGGCCCGACTGCTGGCCGAGCGGCTGTTTAACCCGGCCATGCCAGATGCGCATATGGACTATTCGCTAATACCTACAGTGGTCTTCAGCCACCCGCCTATTGGCACTATTGGCTTAACCGAAGCCGAAGCTGAAGCGCAATTTGGCGCGGCTAACGTCAAAGTGTATCGCAGCAACTTTGCTGCCATGTATAACGCCATTACGGCGCACCGCGCACTGAGCCGCTTTAAGCTGGTATGTGCTGGCAAAGATGAAAAAGTGGTTGGCCTGCACGGCATTGGCGAAGGCATGGACGAAGTGCTGCAAGGCTTTGCCGTAGCAATAAAAATGGGCGCCACTAAGGCCGATTTCGACAACACCGTAGCGCTGCATCCAACCAGTGCTGAAGAGTTTGTCACTCTTAAAAACTAGCGCTGGAAAACATAAACTATAAAATGGCCAGCCCTGGAAAACTATCTGGCATCCTTTTTAAAGCCCTTTTATAGTTGTCTCTAAAGGGTTTTAAAGTGGATTCAACAAGCGCAGCGCGGTATCCGCTCTGTAAAATTTCAGACTTGGCCAGTGCCATTTCGGATGATTAAGTTTACACATACTGTATCTGCGTTATGGGATGAAGAAAAATCTAAACGTTTATATACCCTAATGGCTTTTGGCGGTACCAGTCACCAGCCTTAAGAAATAGCTTGAGACTGTTAGCCCAAACATTAAAGCATTATAGCCCCACCTCACTTTAACCAAGTGCGTTTAAATACGCCAAAACAACCAAACTCCAACCTATGTGAAGTAAATTACACATAAAACGCGAAAACCAGATTTATGAGTAAAATATTTCCCACTATAAGCCTTATCACCTACAATCTGAGGGTGGCACTATTAATGAGTAGTAAAATACCCATTAATGCTAGACTATGGTTTAAATGAGTTAATTAATACTCAGGTGAGATATGAAAATTACCGAAGCAATGTCAGATGCAGCAATAGCGTACGAGCTGTTTGAAAGGCTGGAGCATAAACGTAAAGCGCTGGGGTTAACCCAGGAGCAGATAGCCTCTAATGTCGGCATAACCCGGAAGTCTTACGGTGCGCTTAAATCCGGGACAACAAAGTTAGCCACTTTTATTGCCATCATCCGCCAATTAGAGTTGCTTGAACAGCTCGATACCATCGCCACATCCTCTGAGTTCAGTCCGATGGAAAGCTTGCGAGCTTCTATGAAGCCAGGAGTAAAGTGGCACAACTTTAAGGGGCTGTTAAATACAGAACCTCAGCGCGTCGTAGTTCGACCAGCAAAAAAAGCAGCTGATAAGCCGAAAAGCAAACAACAAAATATAAGCCCAATCATGGCAAGACGCCAAAGGCTCGTAACTAAGGAGTGAAAATGGTAGCTAAAGTCTGCAAGGTAATGTTTGATGACAATCTGGTCGGCGCATTACAGTATATCGAAGATAGACCAGCCGCTGCTTTTGAGTACAGCCCTGAGTGGATTAGGGATGGCTTTTCACTGGCTCCAATCCACTTGCCATTGCGACCCGGTGTATTTACTTTTCCAAACTTGTCATATGAGACCTATAAGGGGCTTCCAGCAATTTTCAGTGACTCACTGCCTGATGATTTCGGTAACGCTATTATTGATTCCTGGCAGGCACGAAAGGGTTTAGACGCCACTGAGTTTAAGCCGATTGACCGGTTGCTATACACCGGTAAACGAGGCATGGGTGCCCTGGAATATCAACCGACAATCCAATTGGGTAAAGAAAAGTCATTCGAAGTTGACCTGGCAGAACTTGTATGGCTCTCACAGAAAGTATTAACGCATCGTGAAGAGTTTACAGCGTCGCTTGAAGATGATGACTCAATGACGGCTTTACTGCAGATAGGGACATCAGCTGGCGGTGCCAGGCCAAAAGCAGTTATAGCAATAAACAAAGATCGCACTAAGGTATTGTCCGGCCAGGTAGATGCTCCAGAAGGGTTCGAGCACTACTTAATTAAGTTCGATGGGATAAGAGAAAAAGACCGTTCAAAGCAGACTTTCGGAGATCCTGTTGGTTATGGGGTAATGGAGTTTGTCTACTATCTAATGGCAAAGGACTGCGGCATTGATATGCAACCTTGCGAACTCTTTGAAGAGAATGGCAGGCGTCATTTCATGACCAAGCGCTTTGACCGGGTTGAGAATCAAAAATATCACTGCGCAACACTTTGCGCTATTGATCATGCCGATTATAAAAAGCCTGGCCATTACAGCTATGAGCAGCTCTTAGGTGTGATGCGCAAGATCAAACTTACATACTCAGAGCAGGAGCAGATATTTCGCCGTATGGTGTTTAACGTCATAGCGCGTAACCAGGACGACCACACTAAGAATTTCAGTTTTCTTGTCAATGATGACTTTCAGTGGCAGCTTGCCCCGGCATACGATGTAGCGTTTAGTTATGATCCTGCATCTGACTGGGTGAATTTGCATCAAATGAGCATCAATGCAAAACGAGACGGGTTTAACATGGAAGATCTTCTAACAGTCGCCAGATTAATCACTAATCTTACACCAGCAAAAACAAAAGAAATTATTGAGCAAACAAAAGAGTCTGTTGGGAACTGGCAACAACTTGCAAGACAGCACAACGTACCCAAATGGCTAATTGATAAAGCTGCCGCAGCACATCGATTAGACCTGAAATAACAGGAAAACAAAGGAACTTGAAATATATATACATTACGCTAAGTAACATATATACATTTCAGCTATCGGACACCAACTTACTGTGAGATTGAGCGAATTGCACCGGGAAAGTAAATCGGCAGACACCCGAAAATAGCCCTGTCTAATTTGTAGCGTAGACTCTGGCCGGTAGTAAGCTTTAATCAAATATACCTAACTGACACAGGAAACATCGTGACACCTTACGTCAATGCATAGCGCAGCAACCGAGAGTACAACAGATAACGCCCTGCCACTGGTTTTGGCCGGGCCACTGCTGCGCGCCGTCACGCCACAACGTTTTACGCTGTGGCTGGCGACCAGCCGGCCGGTGCAGCTGCAACTTAGTCTGTTACCCGACAACGGCGAGTCTCAGCATTTTACTGCACTGCAAATGCAGCAACATTGTCAGACAGTGCGCTGTGCTGGCAAACTGTATTTGCAGCTTATCCATATTCCGCTGCAACAAGCGCTGCCAACCGGCTGCTGGATAGGTTATGACTTAACCCTGGCGGATAAATCGGATAATCCGCAGCCCGACTGGTTGGGCTGGCAGCACTGGGCAGCCGATATAGTGTATGCCGGGCGCAACACGCCAGGCTTTGTTATTCAGCCCAAACTCAGCCGGTTACTACATGGTTCCTGTCGTAAGCCGCATTATCCCGCCGATGATGGCTTGCTGGCGGCAGATTTATACCTGCAACAGCACGCGCCAGAGCACTGGCCGGCACTGTTATTACACAGTGGCGATCAAATTTACGCCGATGATGTGGCCGCGCCGATGCTGCGCGCTATTCATCAGCTTATCAGTCAGTTGGATTTTAGTAATGAAAGCCTGCCTTGCTCGATAGTCAGCCAGTCTGCCGCTTTGCACAGCGACAGCCCTTACTATTACCGCCGCGATACGCTGCTGCCGAAAACCGAAGCCAGTCAGGCGATGCTAACGCAGGTATTTAAAGGCGTTAAAAAGCCGGTATTTACCACTGACAGTGCGCGTAATCACCTGATTAGCCTGGCCGAAATGCTTAGCATGTATCTGCTGGTTTGGTCACCCGCGCCCTGGTTAGCCGGTGCAACCGAGCTGAGCGATGAACTGAAGGCAACTCTGACAGCCCAGCAGTGGCAAACCTATCAACAGCATCAGCAAATTATTCAGCAGTTTGCAGCAAACCTTGGCAAAGTAAGGCGGGTATTGGCGCACCTGCCCAGCGCGATGATTTTTGATGATCATGATGTCACGGACGACTGGAACCTTACCGCCGAGTGGGAGCAAACAGCCTATAGCCACGATTTCTCCCGCCGTATTATCGGCAATGCGTTAATCGGCTATTTGCTGTGTCAGGGCTGGGGCAATACACCACAGCAGTTTAGTGCTGATGTACTGCATCAGGCTGAACTGGCGCTCGCCAACAGCGGTTCTGAACAGCATCAGCAGCTTATCACTGAGCTGCTGCGCTTTAACCAGTGGCATTATCAATGGCCTACAGAGCCGCCGCTGTTGGTACTGGACAGCCGCACCCGGCGCTGGCGCTCGGAAGTGAATATAGGCAAGCCCTCCGGCCTGCTGGACTGGGAAGCTATTACCGAATTGCAGCAAGACCTTATAGGTCATGATGCGGTAGTGTTGGTATCACCGGCACCGGTATTTGGCGTGAAGTTAATTGAAGGCATGCAAAAGCTGTTTACGTTTTTTGGCCGGCCGCTGCTGGTGGACGCCGAAAACTGGATGGCGCACCGCGGCACTGCTTATGCATTGATGAACTTATTTCGCCACCCGAAAACACCGAAGCACTTTGTTATTTTATCCGGCGATGTGCACTATTCATTTGTCTATGAAGTCAACCTGCGTGGCCAACAAGGCGGGCCGGATATCTGGCAAATTACCAGCAGTGGCTTAAAAAACCAGTTTCCATCCCGCTTGTTAGATGTACTGGACCGGCTTAACCGCTGGCTGTATTCGCCACGCTCACCACTAAACTGGTTTACCAAACGCCGCAGTATGAAGATTGTGCCGCATAAGCCCGACACGGCCAAAGCCGGCGAGCGCTTACTGAATCAAGCCGGCATAGGACTGGTTGAGCTTAACGCCGATGGTTCACCAAAGCAGGTGTTTCAGCTCACCAGCCAGGGTAACAAAATAGCCTTTAACATCAGCGAAACTGATGCACGCTGGGAATAACCGGCATAATAGCGCTGTCACAGTCAATTTACTCCCATGCCTGTTAATTGGCTGATAGTTTCTGTGGTATCCACAGCGCGCTGAATTATTGACTAAGCTGTGTGAAGACTATTGTTATCGGGACGCATAAATGGATTTTATCACTGACTTACTAAACGGCGATTTTATGCCGCATGGCCATTGCTTATTGTGGCGTAAAGATTTACTGATACTGCATGTCGGTGGCGATATATTGACCTTTATTGCCTATATGCTGATACCGATTGCGTTAGTAAGGTTGGTGCGGGCACGCGATGATTTACGCTTTAATTCGATATTTTTGCTGTTTGCCGGCTTTATTTTTTTCTGCGGTGCAACCCATCTGCTGGGCATCATTAACGTCTGGCACGGTTATTACTATATTCATGGCATTGTAAAATCGCTGACCGGTGTAATTTCTATACTGACCGCCATTATGCTGTGGTACTTGTTGCCCCAGGCGATAAGCATTCCGAGTAAGCGCAGTATGCACGTTACCATAGCTGAATTAGTGCAGGCGGAGCGAAAACTGGCCGAAGCCAACCAGCACCTGGAAGCCGAAGTACTAAAACGCACTGCCCAGCTGGAAAAAATGGCTACCACAGATGATTTAACCGGCTTGTGCAACCGGCGTGAGATTATGCGTCTGCTTGAGTTAGAAATAACCAGAGCAGCACGCCAGAATACGGCATTGAGTATTATGATGCTGGATTTGGATCACTTTAAAGCCATCAACGACAACTATGGCCATCAGGCAGGCGACGTTACGTTAAAATCCGCCGCAGAAAACTTTGCCCTATTGCTGCGCAAGACTGACTTTATTGGCCGCATCGGCGGCGAAGAATTTCTGACAATTTTACCCGACACCCCGTTAGACAATGCATTTGCGCTGGCAGAGCGTATTCGCCAGGCACTACAGCTACAGTCGACTGAAAACCCGTCTATACCAACGTGCACAGTCAGTATAGGTGTAGCGCAGTGTCGACCCGACGATAGCCTGCACGACCTGATCCAACGTGCCGATGAATCACTGTATCAGGCCAAATCCAAAGGCCGAAATTGCGTGTCGCAGGCGCCAAACTAACACCGCCCCAACCCGGCTTAATACCCGCTGGCAACTGCGGGCACGCCGTTACTGCCAGTTCAGTTCCGGCGCTTCAGCTTTGGCAAAGCGGATAAAATGCCTGTCCATGGTATCGACGATATCCATTAAGTCTTGCTGCGAAGCGGCGCTGCAAATCAACTGTAAACCGAGGACATCGGCTTCTAAGGTACAGACGCCTTCAGCAAAGATAACCTGGCCGCGGTTTTCGTCCCAGTTGGCGCGCACCTTGTGTGCAAAATGCTTGCATAAGCGTTGCAAATACTTACTGCCGTTAGCCGTTGTTATCCGGGCTGTGCACTGCAGTTGAAGCGCAAGTAGCGCTGTGGTTTCTGCTTCAGACATGTTATTACTCCTGCAACTATGTCGGCAACCGGCGGCATAGTTGCCGGTTGCCTGATACAACTTAAAACTGCCAGGACAGACTCAGGCGCACATCCCGGCCAGGTTCTTTATGACTGGAAAAACCTTCCCAGATTTCGCTGTAATCAGCAAAGCTGGAATGATCGCGATACGCTTTATCAAAGGCATTTTTTACCATCAGCCGCAGTCTGATATTGTCGTTAACATCATAGCTGGCATAGAAGTCATGCAGGCTGTAGCCAGGCTTGCGTAGTGTTACCACCTCACTGATATCACCACTGCTAACAGCATTATGTAGCGCAACTATGCCATCCAGCGCCTGCACATGAGTGAAGAACCAGCCAATTTCCAGACTTTCCAACACACTGTAGCTGACGTCCAGGCTGAACGTATCACCACGGGAGTTACCGATGGCGCGCTGTTCGTAGCCTTCAAGCTTGATGTCATCATAAATAAGCGGCTGACCATTCACTAAGGCAGGTGCCTGAATTTTAGCAATATTAAAGGCGTTAAAATCAGCACTGTAGGCCGCCAGATTAACAATAGGCACACCGTTAGCGTCAAACGCATTGGTCGCCACATTAGGCTGGTAGTTATGCAGCTCGCTATTGTTATGTACATAGCTGGCTACCATACGCAGATCATTTTTCTGGTAACCAAGCTTCAGTTCTACGCCGTTTGATTCAATGTCACCAATGTTGCGCACATTGGTGCCGCCAACTTCAAGGTTCATGGCGTTATCCAGCGTAGACTGGTAAGCGGCAATTTTGAACATCAGGCCGTGCTGATTGTATTCCAGGCCAACTTCAGTATTCTGTGCCTCTTCCGCCTTAATGCCGGGTTCAACACCGTTATAATCAATGGTAAAGGTATCGCCGACTTCCTTGCCGCGTAACGCCTGGGCATAACCCGCCGTTAACTGCCAGGCCGGCGTCAGTTGCCAGGCCAAGCCAATGTTGCCGCTGAGGCCATCACTGCTGACTTTGATATCTTCCGAGCTGCGGCTCAGGTAACTAAAGCTGCCGTCCGGCCCGACTACCCGGCCAACCGGCGTAAGGGTGTCAAAATCGGCTATCAGGAAAAACCCTGCCTCAGCTACCTGTGGAAACTGCGCGGCAACAGCAGCAAAACTGGCCTGGTTTTCAGCAAAAAACTTGTGTGTGGTGTTCAGGCTGTAATCGTCATAGCGCACACCGAAGCTAAGCAGCAGGGTATCACTGAGGTCCCAGTGATTTTGTGCATAGATCCCCAGCACTTTACCGGTTTCCTCTGCACTCAGCGCTTGCCCCAGAGTACCGGCTGACGAGCGTTGATCACGATATTCCACCCCAACCGTTAGCGTATGGGCGGCCAAATCCAGTGTATTGCGGATATCACCGCCACGAGTGGTAATTTGTCCCTGATAAGGGTGCCAGGCACGATTACCTTTCACCAGCAGGGATTGCTCGGTATCGTACAATGTAACGGCCAGGTTCAGCAGGCTACCCTGCTGAATACCATAATTGAATACGGTAGTGCTGCGCTCTGTTTCAATCGGATAGATCGGATTACTGGGTGAAATCGGGAAATTAGGCTTAGAAGGAAAGCTGCCTTCTTCTTCGCGTGTTTCGTAGCTCAGCGACAAGTACTGACCGTGTTCGAACTCACCGCTTAGTTTGATAAAGTTTAGCTGCTGCTCGGTATCCGTCGCCTTACGCACGGTATTACCTGTTGCATCGGTAAACTCGTAAGCGATTTCGTTACCGTCACCATCTTTGTAGCTGTTGCTGTCTATTTTTACGTGCGAAGCAAGCAGGTTCCAGTTGTCACCAATACGGCCATAACCGCTGGCACTGTATTTGTAAAAATCATTGCTGCCGCCGCCAATCTTCAGCATGCCACCAAAACGCTGCTCTTTGGTTAGCAGATCATTGGCATCTTTGGTCTGAAAACGGATAGCACCGCCGATGGCACCCGCGCCTGCGGTAGCTTCGCCAGCCCCGGCCTGCACTTCAACGCTTTTCAACAATTCCGGCTCTATCGCCAGCCGGCCAATGTGGTGAAACAGGGTGCCGGTTTGCGGCGCACCGTCAACGGTAACGTTAAGCATAGTGTCTTCAAAGCCACGAATGTAAACCAGTTGCGTAATGCCCAGGCCACCACCGCCCACCGTAACAGACGGCTCCAGCCGGAAGATGTCACTTAAATCATTGGCCTGTATTTTGGCGATATCATCAGCCGTTACGGCAAAATTGGTCGCCACACCGACCACAGAAATTTTCTCAATAGTCTGCTGCTCCGCTGTTTGTTCGCTGTGCTGGGCTAAAGCTGAGTGACTGAGCAGCGCCAGTGAAATGGCCAGCGGCAGTGCCGCTATGTTGTTGTGTGTATTTTGCATTGGCGATAGGTGTCCTGTGTTTAATGCTAAACGCTCAAATGATAATAATTATTATTTGCGAAGCATTATAGGAATCGGCCGTCTAAAGAAAATGAAATTTACAATTGTTACATTTGTAGCTAACGGCACGCCGGCTGAGATCCCTCCAGAACCGCGCCGGACAGAATGTCACAATTGTAACCTTGATTGCCGAGCCAGGCTGGGCCGCGTAGCATCTTGCCGCCACAGCGAATTGAATACTGACAGGTATAGGGAAAACGCATAAACCATGACATCAGGTACCAGCAATCCGGCGCTTGAAGGGCCGATCTTAAAGACTTTTTTTTACTATCTATTACCCTCTGTCGTTGGCTTACTGGCCCTTACTACGGCTAACCTGGTAGATGGCATTTTTGTCGGTAATCAGCTCGGAGCCAACGCCCTGGCTGCAATCAGTTTGTTGTTGCCTTATTTCAGCTTACTGATAGCTATTTCTTTGATGCTGGCAATAGGTGGCGCCGTTACCGTGGGTAAATACCTCGGACAGCAGGATAGTGCCCTGGCATCAGCGTTGTTTAGTAAGGTCATGATGCTGGCCGTGCTACTAAACAGTGTCTTTGCCATCGCCAGTTATCTGGCTGAACCCTGGCTATTGTGGTTGCTTTGGGCTCCGCTTGAGGTGCAACCACTGATGCAGCAATATCTGGCAGTGATGCGCTGGGTATTTATTGGCCAGCTAAGCACTATGGTGCTGTATTACTTTGTCCGTATGGACGGTCACCCGCTGCTGGCAACCTGGGCGCTGGTAACAGGGGCGCTGAGCAATATCGTGTTTGATGCACTGTTTATTGTGCACTGGCAAATGGGCATGGCCGGCGCGGCTTATGCCACTGCCATAGCCCAGTTGCTGCAGTTTGCCGTATTAGCCAGCTGGTTTTTCAGTCGGCGCCGCAGTTTGCGCTTTTCGTGGTATCAGCAAAACTGGCAGCTGCTATGGCGAACGGCCTACAACGGCTGTTCAGAGTTTATCAATGAAGTATCTGTTGGTCTGTTATTTCTGTTACTTAACTGGTTGCTGGTGCTGCAACTGGGTAGCGCAGGGGTGGCAGCATTTAGCCTGGTTAACTATCTGATTTTTTTAAGTGTTATGCTCAGCTATGGCGTAGCCGATGCCCTGCATCTGTTAGTTAGCCAGAATTTCGGTGCCGGCAAACGGCAGCGCATCAGTCAGTTTCTTAGTTTGTCGATGTTAACAACCGGCGCTTTGGGTTGCGGGCTGGTATTGGTGCTGATTTTCGCCCAGGCGACCGTTGTAGGTTGGTTTTTGGCTGCTGAAGCCGCCACTGTCGCGCAACTGTCGGGCGATATTATGTTGCTGCTGTGGCCGCTGTTTCTGGTTAATGGCACTAATATAGTGCTCAGTTGTTATCTTACCGCTGTGCATCAGCCCGGTGCATCAGCCACGCTGGCATCTTGCCGCAGTATCGTATTGCCCGGGGCCATGCTATTGCTGTTTTACGGGCTGTTTTATCATGCTGCTGTATTTAGCCCTGCGCCGGCACAGTGGCTATTTCTGATCGGCTTACCGACAGCTGAATGGCTGACGTTCCTACTGGCGCTGGCTTATGTCTGGCGTTTTAGACCGGCCAGCTTGCCGTAAAATGTAACAATTGTAAATTTATTTGCAGACAGTAATGATTATCATTAACTTGCAGGGCAGTTTAGTAACCGGCGCAAGCTTCAGGAGTTGTGCATGGCATTTCAAGCCAGGCAAGTCGCAGATAATGCGTCCTTTCAGGCGTTTGTTAACGCTTATCTCAGAGAAATTCAGCCAGGTGTCTGGCATTCGGGTTGCCAGTGGCAAAGATGCTGCGGCCTGGAAATAGACCCACAGAGCCAGTACGTCATTGAATTGCAATTAGCCAACACCGAACAACGTCTGGCGATTGGTGCTGCTTATCGCTCGCTGGTCGGCAGACACCGGCTGACCGCTTGTTATCAGTTACAAACTGGCAGTCTGGACTGGCAACCGCTTGACTCGATATCGGCCATCATGCTGCTTATTCGGGAAATTTATGCCCAGCCAGGACGCCGGACAACGATCAGCGAGCAACAACTTGAACTGACGGCACGTACGCTGGAAAGCCACCAGATCATGACGCAATACCTGCAGGCAAGGTTCGACGATCCACAACTGCACAGCACACGCTTTATCGACACCGAGCAGTCTATTCTGTTCGGCCACTGGCTGCATCCTACGCCCAAATCCCGTCAGGGCATGCATCGCTGGCAGCACGTACACTATGCGCCTGAGCTTAAAGGCCGCTTTAAATTACACTTTTTCGCGGCGACAGCAGAGCTGGTGATACAAAACTCAGTGTTGGCGCAAAGCGCAGAGCAGATCGTGGCAGACATTGCCCGCCGAGAGCCCGACGCGGCGCTACGCCAGCAGGCCGAGCAACGTTGTCAGCAAGGTATGGTGCTGCTGGCCGTGCATCCGCTGCAGGCGCAGTGGTTAGTTACGCAGCAAAATATCCAGCAGCTGCTTGGCACTGAGCAACTGATCGACATCGGGCCTCTGGGGCCGCGGTTTACCGCTACGTCCTCGGTACGCACCTTGTATTGTGACGAACTCAATTACATGGTGAAAGTGTCTATTCCGGTCAAGATCACCAACTCACTGCGTATTAACATGCACTACGAGCTTGAAGCTGGTGTAACTCTGGCCAGATTACTGGCTGCCAATGGCTTTAGCCAGCGCCAGCCTGAGTTTCGTCTTATTTCTGATCCCGCCTACCTGTCGCTGGCGCTACTGCAGCAGCAGGAGAGCGGTTTTGAATTTATTATCCGTGACAATCCGTTTTATCAGCAAAGCGCCGACACAGGGCTGGCTGGAGTGCAGTCGTTGGCGGCCTTACTGCAAGAGCCGGTTCTGCCGGCCCAGCCATCCCGACTGGCGAAAATTATTATGCAGTTAAGCCAACAGCAGGGTACCTCGCTACAACAAACCAGCCTCGACTGGTTCAACCGCTACTGGCAGTGCGCCATAGCGCCGGCCATTCAACTGTTTGACCAACTGGGCATAGCACTGGAAGCTCACCAGCAAAACTCGATTCTGGAATTAAGTAACGGCTATCCTGGTGCCTATTACTACCGCGACAATCAGGGCTTTTATCTGGCCGAGTCGCAGCGTGATAACCTGTTGCAGCTTGAACCTGGCTTACAGCAATGCGCTAAGTTGTTTTACCCCGATGCGGTGATCTTCGATAGGTTTAGTTATTACTTGCTTATCAATCAGTTATTTGCCGTAATCAACCGCTTTGGTCTGGACGGCCTGCTGTCTGAAGCAGTATTAGTGCAAGAAGCCCGTAACCGTTTGTTTAGCCTGCTGCCCCGGATGTCAGAACGCGGCCGGGCATTGATCGAGTCGATGCTGTACCGCCAGACAATACCATGCAAAGGTAACCTGCTGACCCGGGTAGAGGACGTCGACGAGCTGCAGGCTGAAAACGAACTGGCAGTTTATACCCGGATAAGCAATCCGTTGTACACCGCCAGCAAGCTGTCCGGGCCCACCTCCAGCGATGAGAGTTCAGCAGAGGTAGCGCGTGAGCTGGCCTGAGGTTATTGCACCTGAACTGTCGCTCCCCAGGCAGACAGCAGTTGACTGCCCTCACCACGCCCGGGTACTGCGGCAACTGCTGGAAGCTGTGTTGTTTGAGCAGATAGTGCCCTACCGGTTTGATGGCCGCTATTTTAGCTTTCACATCGCTGAGCAGGCTTACCGGGCTCGCGGCAGGCTGTCGGGTTTTGGCCGGGTACGTCTGGTAGCAGACGATATCTGCCAACTGCATAACGGCGTGGCGCAGAGGGTAAATTTAGCCGCGCTGGTACAGGCGTTACCTGGCAGTCCTGATGCCACGCAGCGGCTGTTGCAGGAACTGCAGCAAACCATCACGTTTTGCCGCTGGAATCAGCATAACCTGCGCCGCTCAAGGTCTCGTCGTAGCCTTGATTATATCGCCCTGGAGTCGACCATTGACGAAGGCCATCCATATCATCCCTGCTTTAAAGCCCGCAGCGGCTTTAGCCTGGCCGACCATGCGCGCTATGGGCCTGAAGCTGGCCAGCCGTTTCAACTGTGCTGGTTGGCAGTACGGCGACCTTTTTTGGCGATGCAACTGGATTGCCCAAGCGAAACAGCATTTTGGCAGCGTGAACTGGGCAGTGCAACCTGGCAACAGCTGTGCGATGCCATGCAGGCTGAAGGCGCGGCACTGACAGATTACGCCTTGTTACCGGTGCATCCGTGGCAACTTAACGCATTACAACAGGCTATTGAGCAGCCTGTCGCGCTGCGGCAGTTGATCGTACTTGGTCGTGCCGGCGACTATTATCAGGCGGGTATTTCACTGCGCACGCTGTTTAATGTCAGCCACAAAGATAAAGCCAATATTAAGCTGCCGCTTAATGTGGTGAACAGTTCGTCGCTGCGCACTATAGAGCCGCATTCCGTCTGTACAGCTCCGCGGCTAAGCCGGTGGCTGCAAAGCATAATTGAGCAAGATCCCTGGTTTGAACAAAACACAGCGTTGGATATTCAGTCTGAATACGCCGGCCTGGTATTAAACGACGCCGCAGCGCCCCCTAACCAACATTGGCTGGTAAAACTGGCACCGGCATTAAGTGTGATATTTCGCGATAGCCGCCCACTGTATGCCAGCGGTTACCGCGCAACGCCCTTTGTCGCCTTAACGCTGACAGAAGCCGACGGCGCCGCCTTTATCGCACCCTGGCTGCAACGCTATGGCATACAATGCTGGTTAGATCGCCTGATCGAGGTGGTAGTGATACCGGTTTGGCACTTACTGGTGCGCCATGGTATCGCGCTGGAAACCCATGCGCAGAACATGACGCTGTTACACGACAATGGCTGGCCGCAACAGCTGGTGCTGCGCGATTTTCATGAAAGCCTGGAGTTTGTCAGTACCTTTTTAGACGAACCCGGGCTGCAACCGGATTTTACCGCTTTGCATCCGGATTACCGCCTGGGCGCAGACGATCGTTATTACTGGATGTCTTCTATCGAAGCACTACGCGAGCTGCTGGTTGATACGCTGTTTGTCTATAACCTGGCCGAGCTGGCGTTTTTACTCGAACAGCAGTTTGCTTATCCCGAAGCACTGTTTTGGCTACGGATAGACGAGGCACTAAGCCGCTACGCGGCAACAGCAAAAGGCTGGTCGGCCCGGCTGGCGCAGCTGGATTTGCATCAGGCACAGATCCAGACAGAATCGCTGCTGCGCAAAAAGCTCAGTGGCCAGCCGGGCAGCGAATTTCACCATCGTATTCCTAACCCCCTGCATCAGAGCCGCCATGGAGCCAGCGATGTTATATATTGATGATACCTTCTATGCCGAAACGGCGTTACAGCAACAATTTGCTCACTTTGCCGGCATAGCACAATTGCAGCAACCCGGCGGCCATATTGCTTACTGCCTGCCAGATACCTTTGTCGGACTGGCGCTGTGTCTTTACGCCAGAGAGCAACAGCTGTCCGTATTGCCTGTTCATGCCAGCACCCCCAAAGACCTGGCCGAGCGCTATGCACAGAAGGCTGGCTGTGAGCAGCTGTTTTATGGCGACCTGAATAACCCCATTAGCCTTGAGGCGCCCCCTGGTACTACGGCAGCCGGCCTTATTCAGCTAAGTTCCGGCACCACAGGGGCATCAAAATGCATTAAACGCAGCTGGTCTGACATAGCGGTAGAAATTAACAGCTATTGCCAGCATTTTCCTGAGGCGCAGCAGATGACCCCACTGGTGGCCTGCCCGGTAACCCATTCATATGGCTTAATTTGTGGTGTGCTGGTAGCGCTGCAGCGTGGCCTGGTGCCGCGTATTATTACTAATATCAATCCAAAGTTTTTACTGAAGCAATTGCTGGCCAGCGATAAACCCTTGCTGTACACCTCGCCGGCTATGTTAAGCGCCCTGCTGCCGTTTTGGCCCAAAGGCAGCAAGCTGCACGCAGCAATGATTTCCGGCAGCTTGATGTCGGCCCCGGCATTTGCGCAGGTACGACCGCAAGTCAGGCATCTGTTTCAACAATATGGCTGCTCTGAAGTGGGCTGTATCAGCCTGAACCGCGACACCCAAAGTGCCACTGCCATAGGCACTGTGCTGCCCCATTTGCAGGTCAGCGCAGGCGCCTCAGGCAGCGCAGCGGAAGAAATTTGCGTCAGCCAAGCAGATACCGCCGCAGTGGTCCGCACGCAGGATCTGGGCTATTTCAGCTGCACAACGCAGGGTGAGCCGCTGCTGCATTTTGTCGCCCGCCAGGACGATACCATCATAGTGGCAGGCATGAATGTCTACCCGCAGGACGTTGAAGACGTGGTGTTAGCGCACCCTCAGGTTAGCGATGCCGTGCTGTTTAAAGTACCGGACGCGCAGGCCGGACATCGCGCCTGTTTGCAGTTTTGCAGCGACAGTGCTTTAAGCGCTGATGCATTGCACCGCTGGTGCTGTCAGCAACTGGCAGACTGGCAGGTGCCGCATCGGCTTGAGGCTGTGGCGCAGATCCCGCGTCTGGCCAACGGTAAAATTAATCGTAAACAACTTGCGGCCAGTTGGCTGGCGTTACAAGCCAACCAGACAGCGTAAGTAGCAGGGTAATAAGCACAGCATTATGCAAAAAAATACAGTTATTTCAGCAATACGGCAGGTATTGCACAATGAACTGCAATGTCAGTACCTGGACCGCTTCCATGCCCAGGCGCGTCTGAACGAAGATCTCTATCTGGATTCGGTGCTGCTGATGCAGTTGTTACTGCATCTGGAGTTGTCACTCGGTATAGCCGTACCCGACAGCGCTTTAAATAAGCAGGATTTAGCTACCGTTGATAGTCTGGCGCAGTTCTTATTAAGCCAGAGCGCACCGGCACAGGCCGCTGACGCCGCCGCGATTGAGCCGGCGCCGGAATTTGACGATATTAAGGTGCACTGCTTTGTCAGTTGTCTGTGTGAGATCATTAAAGCGGATCAGCGGGTCGATCACCGGCCGTTTTACTTTGGTGTCTGGGATGCACAGGTATTAATCGATGCGCAAAGCCGGCTGGCTTATCATGCGCCGACGCTGAATCATGATTTTTTCCGCAGCTGGTTTCAGCGCATCTACGGTGTGGCGGTCAATTCCTGGTACCGGCCAGAGCTAAGCAAAGCGCAAAATCTGCACATTATGCAGACGCTGTTGCAGCAGAAAAGCGCCAGCGAACAGCTGATGGTGATGCTGGATCTGTATTTACTACCAGAGCGGGAAAACAAATTTAACCAGAACCCCTTTCCACACTATGTGCTGCTGACCGAAACCGACGACCCGAACCAGTGGTTTATGTCCGATCCGGATTTTCGTTGGCAAGGTGTACAGAGCAAAGCGCAGGTAATACAGGCTGTGGCTTCAGACGCGGTAGCAGGCGGCTTTATTTTTGATAGCAATCAAATTAAACCGGCTGAAAATCAGGTAATTGCCGACTATTTTCTGGCTTGTATCAAGCGTGACAGCAACCCGATGACAGACAGGGTACGCCAGGTGGTACAGCGCCATGAAGCGCCGGCTGCGGCTGGCCCTGAACTGGCCCAACTGGGTGCGGCACTGCATCATTTGCCGGTGCTGGCGATCCGCAAATACGCCTACGAGCATGCCTTCGCCTTTTTCTGGCTCGATATTGGCTTTGCCGAGCCAGAGTTTGAAGCCTGGTGCGAGGTGATTGAAGATCTGGTTAGCAGCTACAAAAAAATACAGTATCGGGCGATGAAACTATCCACCGGGCAACTTTCCCGGGATCAGCAGAGCGCACTGTTTAGCGAAATTTATCGGTTGCTGGACCAGCAGGACGCCACCGAGTTTCGCATTAAAACACGCTTGTATCAGCTATTTGAGCAATGGTGTGGCATACATCAGTTAGGCTACGCGGCCAAGGCAGCAGGCAGTGCAGAGGTGAGCCTGTGAAACTGTCAGTGTGCACTATTTCTTTTCGTCATCAGTTGATCTCGATAGCTGAAATCGCCAGCTTTGCCAGGCAAAACCATTTTCAGGGCATTGAGCTTTGGGGCGCGCATGCGAAAAATCTGGCCGAGCAGCCGCAGTATGACCAGCACTGGTTAGCTGACTATGGCCTGAAAACCAGCATGCTCAGCGATTATTTACCGTTACTGGCCGACGAGGCCGTGCTGTATCACAAAGTGCAGTTATTAGCCCGGCTGGCGCGCCACTGGGGCAGCGAAAAAATCCGCACTTTCGCCGGTGCCGTCGGTAGTAGCTGCCTGGACGGGCAGCAACGGCACGCCTTGTTTAGCCGCTTGCAGTTGGTGTGTGACTGGCTGGCGCCACACGGTATCAATCTGGTGATAGAGACACACCCTAACACCTATGCCGATTCAGTCAGCGCTACGCTTGAGCTGTTTGCTGCGGTAAACCGCAACAATATGCAACTGAACTTTGACGTGCTGCATGTGTGGGAGTCCGGCGCAGATATCATAGCCGCGCTGGATGCGCTGCAGGGGCTGATTAATCATTTCCATTTCAAAAATATCAGCGATGCGACCCATCTTAGCGTGTTCGCGCCGGACAACGTCTATGCGGCGGCCGGTTCCAGAGAAGGCATGGCACCAATCTTTGACGGTGTGGTGGACTATGCCGGCTTTATCGATTATCTGCAGCAGCACCCTAACGCCAGATTGCGTAACCTGGACGCCTCGTTAGAGTGGTTTGGTAACCACTGCAAAAAAGTACTGGGGCGCGACCGTTACCTGTTGCAGCTGCAACAACAACATAACCAATCATCAGCGTTAGTGCTGCCGGGAGCTTAGCAGTGTTGATCAAACTCATCGCCCTGCAATTAGTCTGGTTTGGCAGTGCTGCCTGGTATTGCAGCTCGGATAAGCAGCAATTATTGCGCCGCCCGCTTTCTCGCAACTTTGCTGCGCTGGCTTTTCTGACCGGCATAGTCGGTGCGGTGTTATTACTGTGTCAGTTGTATCCCTGGTTAGCAGCCAGCTTTAGCGTGTTGACGCTGCTAATGTTTTGCTGGTGTTTACTGACACTGCTGTCAGCACACTGCTCAAAAGCGCTAAGCACTCTGGGCGCCGGGGCTTTGCTGATGACGCTGCTGGCGGCGCTCGGAGGTGCCAATGTGGCTTAAGTCTATCGTGGCCCTGCTAATGGGTTTGCTGATTAACGCCAGCCTGATGCTCAATCTGACGTTAACACTCCCGCTTGCCATCGATGTGTTACTGCTGCTCGGTTATATACTGGGTTTTGTGATCTGGGCCGGTGTAATGACCTGGTTTTATTGCTGCGTATCGCTACGCCAGGCTCTGCGCCCCTGCACACCGGTATTGCTGGTGTCGGTGGCGTTAAACGTGTTACTGCTACTGGGAGAGCGCCAATGAAAGCGCAAACGCTACGCTCAGCACTGGACGGCCATGGTTGGCTGGGGATCTTTATCTCAGTGCCGTTGTTTATTATCTTCTGGGCCGGCTCGTTAACGCTGTTTTATCCCGAGCTGAAAAAATGGGCCGAACTGCCACAGTTTCCGGTCGATGCGACACAGGCGGTGCTGCCGGTTGATCAGGTGTTACGCCAGACACTGGCGCAGTATCAGGTAGACCACAGCCAAACGCTATTTTTGGTGTTACCGGATGAAAACCAGCCCTGGTATCAGTTTTATCTGCCACAGTTAGCAACAGAAAACGACGTCAAACCCGACATGCTGGAGTTACTGGTACACCCGGTGAGCGGTGAAGTCGTAACAACAGCAGAGCAGTTTCATTTCGCCGATTTCCTGTATAAGTTGCACATTGATTTACAGCTACCCGCCGGTGACTACATCGTCGGTATTATCACGCTGTTGTTTATGGTGATCATCTTTACCGGTGTAGTGGTGCAGTTTAAAAAGCTATTCAGCCATTTTTTCCTCTATCGCGCTGATAAAACACCACGCTACCAGCTTACTGACATTCACAATGTGATTGGCGTTATCAGCTTACCGTACAGTTTTATTTTTGCGCTGACCGGGCTGATGTTTAACCTGGGGCTGATCTCACAACTGGTTACCCTGACACTGGTGTATGACGGCGACAGACAACGCCTGCTGGCCGATGCCGGTTTCGCCCGTGTTGTAGCGCAACCGTCAGGCCAGGTCCAGCAGATGCCGGATTTGGATCAGCTGATTGCTGACTGGGAGCAGCAGCAAAATGCCGATGCCCACTCGGTACGCCTTAACCATTATGGCGACAAAAATGCCCTTATCCGCCTGATTGGCCAGCATAACGACAACTTTGCCCAGCGCATTGATATGACCTACCGGGTGCGGGACGGCCAGTTTCCGCCAGAGATTAACCCGGCACAGCGCAACGCCTTTGCCGATGGCACCCGCTTTTTGTATGCACTGCATTTTGGGCATTTTGCCGGTGTCGATCTGCGCATTATCTACTCTTTGTTAGGCCTTGGCGTCTGCGCCATCATAGTGGCGGGCAATATGCTGTGGCTGAATAAATACAGTAAAAAACGCGACATTTCACCACGGGTCTGCCGGTTATTACAGGCCACAACGCTTGGCGGCTGCATCGGCATAGTACTGGCGACTGGTGTCGGCTTTTTGCTGGAACGCACGCTGGCACCGGCCTGGTTAGGCCGCACACCTGTCATTGAAACCGCTTTTGCCATCACGCTGCTGCTTAGCATGCTGGCCGCCTGGTGCAGCCACCGGGCAAAGCACTTCGTGCGCCAGGGCATGCTGGTTTGCGCGCTGTTGTTGCTGCTAACCGTTGCCGGTGATGTGCTGATGTTCGGGCCACAGCTGCTGCAGTTAGCCCAAACCGGCTCTGCCGAAGTGCTGGCGGTCAGCTGCAGCTTTGCACTGCTGGCCATGCTATTGCTGTGGCTGGCCAGTCGGTTTCGGTTAACAGCCAGCCAACAGCCAGAATATCAGTACCAACAATAATCACACCACGGGGATAGACCATGTCTGCAACGCGCCCGCAGCTTGCTGCCAACTTAACCCGCACCGGGCGACTTGCCACTTTTGACATCGCCAAAGGGCTGGCGGTGTTATTGATGATTATGATCCATGTGCTGGATTTTTACGGCTTGCCCGAAGTACGCGCCGGTGCCTTTGGTGCCACGCTGAAATTTGCCGTCGGCTGGCCTGCCGCATCTATGTTTGTGTTTATTATGGGCGTGTTTGTCAGTTACACGGCTAACAGCAGTTTGCGCCAGGACTTGTTACGTGCGGCCACTTTGTTCGCGCTGGGTTATGCACTTAACCTGGGCCGCAGTACTGTCCCGATGTGGCTGTCGATTGAACTGGGCCTGGTAACCTCTGCCGATGTTGCCCCTCATACGCCGTTATCTGAATTGTTGATCGTTGATGTGTTTCAGTTTGCCGGCCTGGCGCTATGCATTTGCGCCTTGCTGCGCCACGGCTTTGCCAAGCCAGGTTACTGGCTAACAGCCGCGCTGGCAGTTGCCTTTGTTTCGCCACTACTCTGGGATTGGCGTAGCGGCAATCCACTGCTGGATGAAGTATTAAAACTTTTTGTCGGTAATCAACAACAGGGCGCCATGTTTCCGCTGTTTCCGTGGCTGGCCTATCCACTACTGGGTATGACCATGGGGCACTGGCTACGCCGGCAACCGGATCTCCATAGCGCCTTGCGCCACTGCATGCCGCTTGGCTGGCTGTTAATGGCCGCCGCTGCTCTGTTGATAGCCACTAACCCAAGCTATCATATCGCTGACAATTTACGCAGCGGCCCGGGTTTAATCCTGTTTTTTACCGGCCTGATCCTGGTGTTTTTATCCGGCTGTCATTTGCTGGTACAGCATCTGTCACAGCACAACCGCGCCCTGGCGTTGCTGCGCTTTTGGGGCGAGCGGGTAACGGCAATCTATGTGGTGCAATGGCTGCTAATTGGCTGGGGGCTGATGCTGTTTGGCCTGCAGCAAATGCCGCTGCTACACAATCTGCTGGCCATGCTGGGCGTGTTAGTATTGTCAGATCTGACGGTGCGCGGCTGGTGTAACTTAGCTAAGCGGCAGCGCCAACAGCCGCTGCCTGCATCTCAGCCAAATTTATCCTGAGCGGCGAAGCGGCTTTGCTTATTTAACCGAAGCGATAGCCTTTGCCATGCACCGTTACCAGCTTGTCCGGTGACATGCCGGCTGCTTCCAATTTTTTACGTACCCGGCTTAAGTGCATATCCAGGCTGCGATCATAGCGGCTAAAAGGCCGCCCGAGCACGATCTGATACAGCAAAGCCTTGCTCATAAGCTGTTGTTTATGCTCCAGTAACACCCAAAGCAATTTAAACTGTACCGGTGTGAGATCCAGCCTGATACCAGCAAATTCAGCGTGTTGCGTACTGCGATTAAGCTGGATTTGCTCAACGTTCAGGCTATTGCAGGTAGCAGGCGCTTTAGCGTAACCAAAAGAGCGGCGTAACAATGCTTCAATACGCACCAGCAATTCAGTAAAGTTAAACGGCTTAGCCAGGCAATCGTCTGCGCCACTGCTGTAGCCTTGTATACGCTCCTGCTCGGCACCTTTTGCCGTTATCATCATCACCGGGGTTTGTTTTACCTGACGTAGCTGTTGCAGAATAGAAAAGCCGTTGCTGTCAGGCAACAATACCGCCAACAGAATTAGATCAAAACCTTGCTGCAGTGCCGCCGTTAATCCCTGCTCACCATCCTGACATTGTTGGGTTTTAAAACCTTGCCCCTGCAACACTTGCGCAACCTGGGCACTGAGCGTCAGATCATCTTCAATGATTAAAATACGACGGGCATTCATGCTCTTTACATTACCGGGGAAACAGTTTCGCCCAATTTAATGGTAATGATTCTCGTTTGCAAGTTTATTTTTAACAGAGCATCAACATATAAGCTGCGTTATTGTTTCACTGGTTGCAGTTTAATCCGCAGTAAATAGCTACTGGCGGTAATATATAACCAGCTATTGTCGCTACTTAATGCCACATTGGCGGCGGCCACACCGGTTTGAATGGTGCCTAAATGCTCGCCTTGTGGCGATATTACCCAGACGCCGCCCGGGCCGGTGGCCAGCAAGATGCCAGATGGCAATACTTTAAGGCCGTCGGGTAAGCCGCTGGCGGTTTGGGTAGCGGCAGTGGCGTCAAAAAACAGCTCACCTTTAGCCAGACTGCCATCGGCTTTTACCGCATAACGCCACCACTGGGCGGCGTTTTTATCTGAGTTGGCGACATAGAGCCAGTTTTCATCCGGCGAAAACGCCAGACCATTCGGCCGGGTTAAATGCTCAACCAGTAGCGTTAATTCGCTGCTATTGCTAAGACGATACACGCCATTTACGCTAAGCTGCTTTTCGGCAGCTTGATCGCCGCCGGTTAAGCCGTACGGCGGATCGGTAAAATAATAAGCGCCGCTGCTGTGTTGTACCACATCATTCGGGCTGTTAAGCAGCTTACCGTCAAACTGTGTCACCAGAGTTTGATACTGCGGCACACCATCATTAATACCGTTAAACAGTGCCAGGCGCCGGTCGCCATGCTGCGCCAGTACCAGCTGGTTTTTATTATTAAATATCAGTCCATTAGAACCTTGCTGGCGGTTATTTTGCGGATGCAGGCCGCTATAACCAGACGGCTGAAGATACACCGTCAGGCCTTGTTGCTCATTCCAGCGATAGACTTTATTTTCCGGTACGTCGGAAAACAGTATATC
Source organism: Gammaproteobacteria bacterium (assembly GCA_018826295.1). Classification (GTDB taxonomy): domain Bacteria; phylum Pseudomonadota; class Gammaproteobacteria; order Enterobacterales; family Alteromonadaceae; genus Alishewanella. The sequence continues at coordinate 21,981 of JAHJZX010000034.1, read as the reverse complement.
GCCACTACCAGGTTCGGCTATCGGCCCTTCAGACCAGCGAAAGCCCTCAGCCAGTTGCTCCAGCCTGGCATCTGCTGCCACCACCTGTTGCATGTCAGGATTAAGCATTAATACCGGCTGTGCCGGCCAGGGGGTGTTAGCGGCCAGCGCCGGGGTAATAACTAAACACAGTGCAAAAGCTGAGCAACGCATAATAAATCCGCTAAGTCTGGTAAAGACTTACAGGCTAGCATTAGTAAAGCGTTGAATAAATACCGAATGTCACAGTGAGTATTATGTTTATTGCCAGGCCGCAGCCGATATTCAGCCAGGTGGCGTTAACAGCGTTATGCTGCCAGTGGGTTAGCTGATCACTACTCGGCCCATCGCTGCTTAATCGCCAGTATAGCCGGCAACTGTTGCTGCAACAGATCAATTAGCCGCGGTTCAAAATGCAGGCCTTTTTGCGCTTGCATATGTGCCATGGTGTCTTCAATGCTCCAGGCTTGTTTGTATGGCCGGGCACTGGTGAGCGCATCAAATACGTCTGACACTGCCACTATGCGCGCTTCCACGGGTATGGCGTCACCGGCTAGGCCATGCGGATAACCGCTGCCGTCCCATTTTTCGTGATGATACAAGGCCACCGCTTTGGCCATTTTTAATAAGGCAGAATCACATTCGCCGAGTATCTCGGCGCCAATCAGCGGATGCTTTTGCATCTCACGGTACTCATCGGCCGTTAGCTTGCCGGGTTTAAGTAGGATACTGTCTGCAATACCTATTTTGCCAATATCATGCATAGGGGCGGCATGCAGTAAGTCTTCTGAGTGTTGCTCTGACAAACCATAGGCCCGCGCCAGTATTTGGGCATAGTGGCTCATGCGCATCACATGTAAACCGGTTTCGTTGTCTTTGTATTCGGCTGCCCGGCCCAGCCGCTGTATCACCTGCAACCGGGTTTGCTTAAGCTCGTCGGCACGCACCAGCGACAGGTGGGTTTTTACCCGGGCCCGCACTATGGCCGGCGACACCGGCTTGGCAATATAGTCTACCGCGCCGACAGCAAAGCCTTTGGTTTCGTCTACCTCGTCTTTTAATGCCGTCACAAAAATAACCGGTATTGCTGCCGTTGCCGGATTGGCTTTTAGCCGGGCACAGACTTCGTAGCCGGTCATGGCCGGCATCATGACATCTAACAGGACTAGTGCCGGGTGTTGTTGTGCCACCAACTGCAGCGCTTCTTCACCGCTTTTAGCGAACAGCAGCCGGTAATCATCGTGCAAAACGGTACGCAACACTCTGAGATTGGTGGGTTCATCATCTACCAGCAGTAAGGTTGGCTTATCGCTCATCAGTGTTGTCCTGTCGTGATTTGCTGCTGTAACTGCTTTGTTATGGCTAAAGCGCGGGAAAAATCAAAATCGTTTACGGCATCCAATAACGCCAGGATCATGGCTTCGTGCGCCCCGCTGTATCTTTCCAGCTGTTGCAGCACCTTGTCGTCCAGCTCATGCTGTTGCAGTGCCTGCTGTAAGCTTGTTAATACTGCAGTCAGAGTCTCATCGTCAAGTTTTTGCAAGCGTTCAGCCGCTACATTAGTCGCCTGCAGCGCCAATTGCTGGTATGCCAGCTGATGATCCGGCCAGATTGCCACAATTTGCGCCAGCAGCTGTGCGGCGCGTTCGGTTTGCTGTTGCCGCGCCACCTGCTCTAACTCCGCACTTAGCTTGCTTAACTGCTCCAGTGCCAAATTAGCCGCCACACCTTTAATAGCATGAGCTAATTGCTGTACAGCATTAACGTGCCCGGCTTGTAGCTCACTGGCAGCTTGCAAAAGCCTGGGCTGTTGTTGCTGTAAAAATTGTTCCAGCTGCGGCAGGTATTGTGTTAACGAGCCCCACAGCTGCAAGGCCTTGCTGGAATTGAGCAGTTGCAAAGTTGCTGACCCGGTTGACGTGACAAGCGGCGTATCGGCGATATCAAGCTGCAGTACCCGGGCTATTTCGGCACTCAGCTGCGCATAATCAATTGGTTTACTGGCAAAACCCTGCATACCGGCTTCTTTGGCGGCCACTTTATCTTCATCCAGCACACTGGCGGTTAAGGCAATAACCGGCAACGGCTCACGCTGCTGCTGTGCTTCCCATCGCCGGATTAACCTGCACGCCTGCAAGCCATCCATTACCGGCATCTGGATATCCATCAGTACCAGATCAAAATGCTGCTGTTGCACCGCCGCAACCGCTTGTTGTCCGTCAGATACGGCCACAACACTATGGCCGCCGCGCTGCAACAGCAACTGTAGCAACTCCAGATTTTGTGCAATATCATCAGTGATCAGCACCGACAAAGGCGGCAGCGCTATTGCCTGCCCTACGCCGGTTGGTGCTATCGCCGCACCGGGCTTTAGCGGCAGCGTGAAGCTAAAGCAGCTGCCCTCGCCGTCAACACTTTGCACACTGATGCTACCGCCCATCAGTTCAACCAATTGCTTGCTGATAGTGGTACCCAAGCCGGTGCCGCCAAAACGCCGGCTCATCGAGGCATCGGCCTGGGTAAAGGCGTCAAAAATATACGGCAAACGCTCGGCCGCTATACCAATGCCGGTATCAATAATGCTGAAGGTTAGCTCTGCGGGCGCAGTAAGTTGTACCTTTAGCGTTACGCTGCCCTGCTCAGTAAATTTGATGGCATTGCCGAGCAAATTGGTCAGTACCTGCTGTAACCGCTCAGGCACGCCGTAATAAAATTCCGCAGCGGCCGGGTCCAGCTGCAGCGTCATTTGTAGCTGCTTTTTGCGGGCCTGTAACCATAACGTAGACACCACCGTATCCAGCAGCGCCGGCAAGGAAAAATCGCGGTACTCCAGCTCCAGCTTGCCTTTTTCCAGCTTGGCACTGTCGAGAATATCATTTAGCAAATGCAGCAGTGAACGGGCGGCGCTGTGAATAGTTTGCAGGTGCTTATGCTGTGGTTCGGGTAATTCAGCAGACAACAGCAAATCGCTGAAGCCGATAATAGCGTTCATCGGTGTACGGATTTCATGGCTCATATTGGCCAGAAACGCCGCCCGGGCTTCAGCTGCCTGCTCGGCGGTATTCTTGGCCTGCAGCAGCTCCTGCTCCATTTGTTTGCGGGCACTGATATCCATTAAAAAGCCGTCCAGCCAGATAATTTCCCCTTTGTCGGTTTTTATCGCTTCGCCGTGCTCTAAAATCCAGCGCCAGCTGCCATTTTTATGCCGGATGCGGTACTCCAGACTAAAACTGCCCTGATATAAATCCAGCCGCGTCGTGGCCGCTTTATCCTCCGGATGCACTAAATCAGACCAGCTGCGCTGCGCGTCGGGCAACATAAAATCACTGGCCGGGTAGCCGGATAGCCACAGCACTGCATCGCTGATAAACAGCATGTCCCAATTTTCATTGTGCAAACAACGGTAAGCGGCACCGGGGATATTGCCAATCAACGAGCGAAATTTTGCTTCGTTTTCGCGTAAGGCGCTTTCCATTTGCAGACGGTTGCTGATATCACTGATAAAAGCCACAAAGATATCTTCTTCTGCCAGCCTGGCATGACCAATCGCCAGCCGTATCGGCACGGTATAGCCGTGTTTATGCACGGCTTCAACATCGCGGCCTACGCCGATAATTTTGGCGTGGCCGGTGCGCAGGTAATTTTGCAGATATGAGTCATGCTCGGCGCGGATCGGTGCCGGCGTAAGGATCTTGACGTTTTTTTGCAGCAACTCAGCCTCTGTCCAACCGAGGATCTGCTCTGCTGCTTTATTGATACCCTGGATCAGCCCTTTACTGTTAATGGTTACAATACCGTCAACGGCTGTGTCCATTATCGCCAGCAATCGGGTTTCATTGGCTTTCACCTGCAGGTTAAGCTCGCGATACTTCAGCAATAAATTTACCGCCACCACCAAACCAGTGATCACCAGAGTGGTAAACGCGACTGCCAGTGCCAGTAACCAGGAAATATCGCTGTTTTCAGTATTGGCGATAAAATCCACTGGTGGCACAAAGCGGGCCGCCGCCATGCCGGTATAATGCATGCCGCTAATAGCGGCGCCCATCACGACACTGCTTAGCAGGGTCAGCCAGTGCGCAGCCAAATTAAACCGGCGCAGGCCAAAACGCACCCACAACGCGATCACGGCCAGCACTACCGCTACCAGTATCGACAATATAAACATCGGTAAGTCGTAACGTAACGCCACTGACATTTGCATCGCAGCCATGCCCATATAATGCATGGTGCCAATGCCGGCGCCTACCAGCACGCCGCCGACCAACAGTTGCGTTTTAGCTAATTGTTTTTTGCTGATCAGATCCAGCGCCACCCAGGACGCCGCTATACTGGGCAGCATAGATAAGAAAGTTAACCCCGGTTGGTAACTGACGGTGGTACATAGCGTAAACGCCAGCATACCGATAAAATGCATCGACCAGACGCCGCCGCCCAGCGCAATACTGCCACTGGCCAGCATCAGCAAACGTAAGTTTCTTTTCTTCACGCTGATGGCCGATGCCGTGATCTGAATGGCAATGGCCGATGAAAATACTGCGATCAAAAACGACAGCAGCACTAAGTTAAGGTCATAACTGCCGGCCAGTAGTAAAGGATCAGCCGGGTAGTCAAACCACTGCCGTAACCACTCCATCCAATCTACCCCACACTGCGTATCTGTAGTACAGAGGTTAACAGAGCACCGCCAGACAATGCCATGCCGGATGTGGCAATATTGCTATTTTACTGGTCAGGCTCCGCCTTATAACGCCTGCAAGGCCGCCAGCGCACGTTCAATTTCCTGCTCGTTATTTATCAGACTGGGCGCAAAACGGGCATAAGATTGCCGGTAAGGCGTTGCACTCATAATAATGCCTTTTTTGTGCATGGCTTTTACCACGTCGTCTGGTGGCATTTGTTTGTAATCAAAACAGACTAAGCCGGATGACAGTTCCGCTGCCATTGGCGTGTACAGTTTTACCCCACTCATTTTCGCCAAGCCTTGCTTGGTTTGGCTGTTAAGCTGATGAATGCGCGCCTGCACCTCGGCCTTACCCAGCTGCAGGTGCAGTTTAAAAGCTTCCGGCAGTGCCCAGCGGTGTTCAAACGAGTGAAAGCCGCCCGGCGTCATATGCTCGCCAATCGGCACCTGATCCTGAGTACTGCCGCCCAACCAGACATCGTAGGAGCGGCTAAAACTAGGAATAACCGCATGGCAGCGGTCCCAACCGCGTTTACTGCCCCAGATCACACCAGTGCCGCGCGGGCCAAAAATCCACTTATGCGTACCGGCAATAAAAAAATCACAGCCCAGTGTCGACACATCGACATTTTCAATGCCAAAACCATGCACACCGTCAACACAGAAAATAATCTGATCTGGCTCACTCCGACGCTGATTCAGCTCGCCCAGCATATCGGCAATAGCCCGCAGCGGCAGTTTTACCCCGGTGGAAGAATGCACCCAGGTTACCACCACAACTTTGGTTTTGGCCGTGATAGCGCCTTTCAGTTTAGTAACTACTTCATCTACCGACACCAACGCCGGGTTGTCATACAAAGATACCTGGCGCACTTTGGCGCCGGTGCGATCGGCTCGCAGTTGCAAGGATAAATCGGTTGAGTAGTGATCATGCACCGTTTGCAGTATTTCATCGCCTGCTCTCAGTTTCAGCCCGCTGTATACCAGCGCCGAGCCCATAGTTGTACTGTCAGTCAGCGCAATCTGGCTGGCTTCGCCGCCCATATAATCAGCAGCGGCTTGCGCAATCTGCTGATCTATCGTCATAAAATGCTCGTGCCAGTAATCGGCCGGGTTGGCGTCAAAAGCACGGCGATGACGATCTATCGCATCGGCCACCGGTTTCGGGTGCGATGCCAGTAAAAACGTCGCCAGATGAACATAGTCGTGGGTTAAGGCGAACAGCTGTCGCAATGCGGGCCAGTCAGCAGTTTTGATTGTTGGCGTGGCGGACAGCTCTGAGCTGGCTTGCAACAAAGTAGACACCGGCAGCAAGCTGCTGCCGAGTAATAGTGAGGTTTGGGTAAGAAAATCGCGGCGTTTCATCTTCAACCATCCTGATTAAATTTTAATCAGTTTAGTCGATAATCCGCGCCGCCGTGCAGTGATACAGATAGTGCAGTTATAACGATAGTGCGGTTATAACGATAGTGCCGTTAAAACGAAAGCCCGGCTAAAACGTCGTCATCTACCCGGTTCGCCAACGTCACTTTTAACTTCGGCGTGCGGGCCATTTCGCGTTTAATGGCAAAATCTGCTTCTTCGTTACGCGCCCAGCTGCGACGGGCAATACCATTATTAACATCAAATAACAGCATCGATTTTAACCGGCGATCTGCCTCAGCAGAGCCATCCAGCAACATACCAAAGCCACCATTAATGACTTCACCCCAGCCAACACCGCCGCCGTTATGGATAGACACCCAGGTCGCACCACGGAAGCTGTCGCCTATCACATTATGAATCGCCATATCGGCGGTAAAGCGGCTGCCATCGTAGATGTTAGAGGTTTCACGAAACGGTGAGTCGGTACCGCTAACATCGTGATGATCGCGGCCCAGCACTACCGGGCCTATCTCGCCGCGGGAAATGGCGTCGTTAAAAGCACTGGCGATTTTCATCCGCCCTTCGGCATCGGCATATAAAATACGCGCTTGTGAGCCTACTACCAACTTGTTCTGCTTGGCGTCTTTAATCCAGCTGATATTGTCCTGCATTTGCTGCTGAATTTCTGCCGGCGCCTGCGCCATAATTTCTGTCAGCACCTTTGCAGCAATAGCATCGGTTTTATCCAAGTCTTCCGGCTTACCTGAAGTACAAACCCAGCGGAACGGGCCAAAGCCGTAGTCAAAACACATCGGGCCGAGAATATCCTGCACGTAGGATGGATATTTAAAATCGATGCCGTTGTCCGCCATGACATCGCCGCCGGCGCGTGAAGCTTCAAGTAAAAACGCATTGCCATAATCGAAGAAGTAAGTGCCTCTGGCGGTGTGTTTATTTACCGCATCGGCATGGCGTTTTAACGTCGCCTGCACTTTAGCTTTAAACAGCTCTGGCTCGTCGCGAATTAAGCGGTTGGCTTCGTCGTAGCTGATATCGACCGGGTAATAACCGCCCGACCAGGGGTTATGTAACGAAGTTTGATCTGAACCTAAATGCACGAAAATATCGCTGTGGTAGAACTGCTCCCAGACATCAACCACGTTACCGATGTAGGCAATAGAGACAATTTCTTCGTTCGCCTGCGCCAGTTTTACCCGGGCGATCAGCGCGTCCATATTGTCGATAAGTTCATCGACCCAGCCTTGCTGATGGCGCTTGGTAGCGGCTTTGGGGTTAACTTCGGCACAGACGGTAATACAGTTAGCGATATTACCGGCTTTAGGCTGGGCACCGCTCATGCCACCTAAACCGGCGGTGAGGAATATTTTGCCTTTCGGGCTGTCGCCAGCTTGCAACACCTTACGAAAGGCGTTCATTACGGTAATAGTGGTGCCATGTACTATGCCCTGCGGGCCAATATACATGTACGAGCCGGCCGTCATCTGGCCATATTGAGTTACACCTAACGCATTAAAACGCTCCCAGTCGTCCGGCTTGGAGTAATTCGGGATCATCATGCCGTTGGTGACAATAACCCTTGGTGCTTCTTCGGATGACGGGAATAAACCCATCGGATGGCCGGAATACATATGCAGCGTCTGATCGCTTTGCATCTCGCTTAAATACTGCATGGTTAAGCGGTACTGCGCCCAGTTCTGGAATACACCGCCGTTACCACCATAGGTAATCAGCTCTTCCGGGTGCTGCGCCACCGCCGGATCAAGGTTGTTGTCAATCATCAGCATAATGGCCGCCGCCTGCTGGCATTGGGCCGGGTACTCGCTGATAGGCCGCGCTTTAATAGCGTAATCCGGTTTAAAACGGTACATATAAATGCGGCCGTAATCATTCAGCTCTTTGGCAAACTCGGCGGCCAGCTCGCTGTGCCACTGTTTTGGAAAGTAACGCAGTGCATTGCGCACAGCCAGCTGCTTCTCTGCGGTGCTCAGAATATCTTTGCGCTTAGGCGCGCGGTTGGCATCCAGCGGATACGCTTTAGCTGCTGGTAACTGAGCGGGAATACCCTGCTTAATCTGGTCCTGAAAAGTCATGTAGATCCCCTCTTAATTCAGTGCAAAGCTAACGCTAAAGGCCTGGCTGGTTACCAGCTTGATCATGGCGTCGATATCCGGCTTTAACAGCCGATCTTCCTCTAATTTCGCCACCTTGCTGCGAATAAGCGCAAAGTTGTGTTCAACCAGATCAGAACACTTGTTTGGCCGGCGAAACTCAATCGCCTGCGCCGCATACATCAGCTCTATCGCCAGAATTTTTTCCAGGTTGCCTAAAATCTGGTTTAGCTTACGGCCGGAGATACTGCCCATCGACACATGATCTTCCTGCCCCATAGATGTGGGTACGCTATCGGCCGACGGCGGGAAACACAATGATTTGTTTTCTGTCACCAAAGCTGCCGTCACATACTGCGGGATCATCATACCGGAATTTAAACCACCGGCTTTGGTCAGCAAACGCGGCAAGCCGTGTAAACCTTCCAGCAGCAGGTAGCAGCGCCGGTCAGAAATATTACCCAGCTCGGCTGCCGCAATAGAGGTGTAATCCAGCACCATGGCCAGCGGCTGGCCGTGGAAACCACCACCGGATATCGCTTCTTCGCTACTTATTACGATAGGGTTATCGGTTACCGAGTTCATCTCAATCTCGGCCAGCTCTTTTAAATGGTTATAGGCATTGCGCGATGCGCCGTGTACTTGCGGAATACAGCGCAGCGAGTAAGGGTCCTGCACCCGGGCACAACCGGTATGCGAGGCCATATTTTCTGAGTCTTTAAACAAGCGGCGCATCCGCGCGGCCACTTCAATATTACCGGCAAAAGCGCGGATTTGATGCAGCTCTGGCCGAAACGGCGAGCCACTGCCCTGCATGCCTTCAATACTCATGGCGCCGGCGACATCGGCTAAATCTAACAAATAGCGCATCTTGGTCAGCGCAGTAATGGCATGCGATAAAATAAACTGGGTGCCGTTAATTAAACCCAGGCCTTCTTTGGCCTGCAACTCAATCGGCGCCAGACCATGCTGCGCCAGCGCTTCGGCCGCACTAATACTGCCTTTGCCTTGCCAGAACTCACCTTCGCCCAGCAGCGGCAAAAACAGGTGCGATAACGGCGCTAAATCGCCGGATGCGCCTACCGAGCCTTGCTCCGGCACCACCGGAATCAAATCCAGCTCAATAAATTTCAGCATCCGCTCAACCACTTCGAGGCGCACGCCGGAATAGCCCTGGCTAAGCGCATGCACCTTGGTGATCAGCATCAGTTTAGAAATAGCTTTGGCAATTGGCTCACCAACGCCAACCGCATGAGTAATAAGCAGGTTTTTCTGCAACAGTGCGGTTTCGGCCGGGGAAATTTGTGTATCGCACAAGGGGCCAAAACCGGTGTTAATACCATAAATGGCTTTATCAGATGACGCCATCACCTCAACATTGCTGCGGCTTTGGTTAATTCTGGCGATGGCTTCTGCACACAGCCCGGCCTTAATACTGCCATCGGCGATACCATTAACGATATCTAAATCCATCCGGTCTAAACCATAGCGAAATGTCATGTTGTGCTCCTCGATGTTTAACTGTTTTAAGTCTGTTCAATACGACCAAAGGTATGAGCGGAATCGGTTTGTACTAAGCTAACCGTTGAAGCCCCGGATGGGCTGAGACGAGCCCCCAGGGAGGGGTTCACGGCGTGTTAGCGTGTGCAAACCGATTCAAGCCAACACTTCAGTCAGGAAGATTGGCACTGAACCAGCATTACTGTGCCACCATGCTAGCTTGCGCCAGTAGTTTTATAAATACATAATATTCGTAATTCATTCCGGTTTTATCGAACTAAAAGAGCGCAGCATGCAGGTACAAGACGTTGATTTACGTTTACTGAGAATTTTCGTCACCATTGTCGAGTGCGGCGGCCTGTCGGCGGCGGAATCACGGCTGAATATCGGCCGCTCTACCATCAGCGCACATTTGTCGGATCTGGAAATCCGCCTGGGTGTAACCCTGTGCAAACGCGGCCGCAGCGGCTTTGAACTCACCGAGCCGGGCCGCATCACCTATCAGGCGTCGCTGGAATTATTGCAACAGTGTGAAGCCTTCGCCAGCACCGTTGCCGGCTCAAAACATAAACTCTCCGGCCGGGTTAGCCTGGCAGTTATTGATACGCTGGTTAGCGATCCGCGCTGCGGCATCGCTCAGGCCATAGCGGCACTGAAGCAAAAAAGTGACAGCATTCAGTTCGATTTATATGTTTGTGAAGCGCGCGAGGTAGAAACTGCCGTGGCTAATGGCCGCTCTTTACTTGGTATCGGCGTCAGCCGCCACCCAATTCGCGGCTTAGACTATATTCCGCTGTTTAACGAAACCAACTACCTGTACTGTGGCAGTGACCATCCGTTATTTGCTTGCGACGCTCAGGCCGCCAGCAAGCTGCTACCACAGGCCGAAGTGATCACCAGTAACTATATGCGTGATAAAGAGCGGCGTAACGACGGCTTAAACTATCAAAACAGCGCTATTGCCTATCACGACGAAGGCATAGCGCATTTAATTTTATCCGGTAAATTTATCGGCTACCTGCCCGAACATTACGCCAGCCATTGGGTCGAAAAAGGCCTGTTTAAGGCGATAATGCCGCAAAAATACTGTTACCAGATCCCGGTAATGCTAATCACGTCAAACAATCATGCCAGCTCGCCACTGGCACAAGCGATGATTGACGCCATTAAACGCAGCCATAGCGTCAGGCAATAAGCTCTGGCACAGTTTCTGCTTTACTTAGGTACAGGCAACTATTCTACTTAAAGCAACGAGTACCTCATGAACGCATCAGGCCTTGGTATGACTAACTTACAGCTGCAATATCAGCTGTTAACACCCGCAACTGACGTTGCCGACACCGCCACCCAGCGGCAAGACTTTGCCGCTTTACCCACGGCAACGGCAAAGCCGGCAACTCAGCACGCGCCGCAGCAACAGGATGAAACCAGCAAGCAGCAACAGGCCTTTTTAACCCAGCTGATGGATCAAATGCTGGCAAACCGCATTGGCCTGGATAAGCAAAAGCTTGATGAGATAAAAGCCAAAATAGAAGAAGCGCAGGCCGAAAAAGCCGCACTGCAACAACAACCACAAAGCCCGCAGCGCGATGGTCAAATGCTGGCCATAGATGCCAAGCTCAATAAGCTCGACAAAGCCCTGCAAGGCTTACTGGAACAAGCCCACCGCAACCGTGAAGAGCATGAACGCGAGAAAAATAGCCTAAAAGCAGTGCAGCAATACCAGCTAACAGCGCAGGCGGACAAACCGACGTTACTGCTTTGATTTCGCTTTAATTTCTGTCAAAAACTACTGCCCCGGCATGCCAATACTGCTATGCTGCTTAGCACATTTATCCTGGTTCCGGCGCTGGCCGGCCATTAAGCACAGAAGCAGTCGTTAATGAGTATTATCGAGTTTATCAGCAGCAATATTGCTACCTTGCTAGCCCTGGTGGCTACCGGCGTATTTGCAGGCATTTTAGCCGGCTTACTTGGCGTTGGCGGCGGTATCGTCATAGTGCCGGTGCTGTTTTTTCTGTTTCAGAGTTTTGGCGTCTCAGCAGAGTCGGCAATGTTGATTGCCACCGCCACCTCTTTGGCCACCATAGTGCCAACCTCTGTCAGCTCTATTCGTTCACACAGCAAAAAAGGTAATGTCGATGTGGTTTTGCTAAAGCGCTGGGCGGTATTTATTCTGCTGGGGGTATTGGCTGGTAGCTGGTTAGTTACCCGTGTTGATGGCAGCGTACTTACGCTGATGTTTGCTGTAATAGCTATTTTATCTGCGCTGAATATGCTGTTCAGAACCGGAAAATCCGCTTTGTTGCAACAACTGCCCGGCACAGCCGGACAAACGGCTATGGGCACATCGATTGGTTTTTTTAGTGCCATGGTCGGTATTGGCGGTGGCACGCTGTCGGTGCCAATGCTTACCCTGTGTAATTACCCGGCCCACAAGGCCGTTGGCACGGCCTCCGCAATTGGCTTGCTTATTTCGCTGCCCGCTGCACTGACGATGTTAGTGCTGGGCAGCACGCCAGCTGATGCACCCGCAGGCACCTTTGGTTTGGTAAATTTAATTGGCTTTAGCTGTATAGTGCCGCTAACGGTATTGTTTGCCCCGGTTGGGGCATCATTGGCTACAAAGCTAGATGCAGCCAAACTAAAGCAGGTCTTTGCCGTAGTGTTGCTGATAACCGGCCTGCGTATGCTGGCCCAGCTGGTGTTGTAGGCTTAGGGTCTTAACAAAACCGGTTTGCTCACATCAACACGCCGTAAATAGGTCCCTGCAGGCTCGATTGATTTAGCACAAACCGGTTCTGTCTATCGTAATGAGTTGCCAAGCAGCTCTTGGCGTACTATCTCGGCCCCTGCCGCTAAGGCATTCAGCTTACCCGTTGCCACCTGACGGGATAACGGCGCCATGCCACAGTTGGTGCAGGGGTAAAGCTTATCGGCATCGACATACTTAAGTGCCTGTCTAAGCGTCGCCGCCACTTGTTCCGGCGTTTCTATGCTGTCAGTTGCCACATCAATGGCACCGACCATCACTTTTTTACCGCGGATAAGCTGCAGTAGCTCTAGCGGCACCCGCGAGTTATGGCACTCTAAGGAAATAATATCGATATTGGATTGTTGCAGTTTAGGGAATATTTCTTCGTATTGCCGCCACTCCGAGCCCAAGGTTTTTTTCCAGTCGGTATTGGCTTTAATGCCATAGCCATAACAAATATGCACGGCCGTTTCGCATTTAAGCCCCTCAATGGCGCGCTCTAAACACTTGATGCCCCACTCATTGACCTCATCGAAAAACACATTAAAGGCCGGCTCATCAAACTGAATAATATCCACACCAGCAGCCTCTAAGTCTTTGGCTTCCTGATTGAGTATTTTGGCAAATTCCCAGGCCAGCTGTTCGCGGCTTTTATAGTGGTCATCATACAACGTATCTATCATCGTCATCGGGCCCGGCAACGCCCATTTAATCGGCTGGCTGGTTTGCGCGCGTAAAAACTTAGCATCTGCAACAAACACCGGCCTGGGTCGCGACACCGGCCCCACTACAGTTGGCACACTGGCGTCATAGCGGTTACGAATTCTGACCGTTTCACGCCGGGCAAAATCAACCCCGCTTAAATGCTCGATAAAGGTGGTGACAAAGTGTTGCCGTGTTTGCTCGCCGTCACTGACAATATCAATGCCAGCCAGCTGTTGCTGCTGCAATGACAGCCGCAGCGCATCCTGCTTGCCATCAGATAGTTCGTCACCCTGCAGTTTCCACGGCGACCACAGTGTCTCAGGCTCTGCCAGCCAGCTGGGTTTAGGTAAACTGCCGGCAGTTGAGGTAGGTAATAGCGTTTTTTGTAGTAAATGCTTGTGCATAAATTCTGTTATCCGACTGATTAATTAAGCGTAGTTAGCCGACCACTGCTCCAGCGTAGTGCGGTGCGGTTTTATAAAGTGCTCTTCAGCAAACCTGCCCTGAGCAATGGCTAACTTACTGCGCTCTTCGCGGTCATACACGATTTGCGTAATAGAATGATCCTGATTTTTTAAATCCGGTTTATAGCTTTTGCCGGCCACCGCATTGGCGTTGTATATCTCCGGCCGGTAAATCTTTTGAAAGGTTTCCATGGTGCTGATGGTGCTAATCAGCTCCAGGTTGGTGTAATCATTAAGTAAGTCACCAACAAAATGGAAGGCCAGCGGCGCGACACTGTTTGGCGGCATAAAATAGCGCACCTGCAGGCCCATTTTCATAAAATACTGCTCAGTTAACGACGCCTCGTTTGCCAGATATTCCACGCCCAAAATTGGGTGCTGGTTTTCCGTGCGCTGATAGGTTTTGTTATCTGACACACTTAGACAGATTACCGGCGGTTTGTTAAAATGCTGCTTATAAGTCTTTGAGTTAATGAAATATTTAAACAGCTTGCCATGCAGCTCACCAAAATTCTGCGGAATGCTAAATTGCGCTTGCTGTTTATTATGCTCCAGCAGCAAGACGCTAAAGTCGTAGTCCCGTACATAAGAGGAGAAGTTATTGCCCACTATGCCTTCAATGCGTTCGTTAGTTTTATGGTCAACAATGTGGGTTTTTAACACTTCAATCGACGGGAAGCTTGCGCCATTGCCGTCAATATCGACATCCACCGACACTATGTCCAGCTCGACAGAGTAGCGATCGCCCTTGGGGTTATCCCACTGCGCTAACGCATTAAACCTGTTGTTAATCATGTTTAACGCGTTACGTAAATTCTGCTGGCGACACTCACCCCGTGCTAAATTGGCAAAATTGGTGGTAATACGCGTACTGTCTGCCGGCTGATAATGTTCATCAAACCGGATACGTTTAATAGTAAAACTGAAATCGTTGTTCTTCATGCTGTGCTATCCCCTTTGCTAATCCGCCGATACATGCATCTAGACGTCTAGACTTAAAGCCATGCGTTATTTATACACCCGGGACATCATGAATAAAAATGATATTATTTCATTAACTGATGAGCATTAGTCATAATTAATAGACAACAAGGTCCAACGCCTTGTCACTGAGACGGTAGCTAAGCAAAGATTTGTTTAAAGCCGCGGATGCCCTGCTGCAGGGTTAAATCTAAATTATCGCTAGTGTCGCGTTCAACAAAGGCATGTTGTAAGCCCGCGACGCCTGCTAGCTTTACCACTGTAGTAAAATCTATCGTGCCAGTAGCAAGATCGGCAAAATTGCCATCAGCGGCCATATCTTTAATGTGCCACAGCGGAAAGCGCCCGGGAAACCGGTTAAAAAGCGCCGCCACATCTACCTGCATTTTCGCGGCCCAATACAAATCTATTTCCATTTTTACTAATGTTGCATCGGTTTGCGTCAGCAATATCTGATAAGGCGTAGTGTTATCAATAGTGGCAAATTCAAAATCATGGTTATGGTACGCCAGCTGCAATCCGACGGCCTGGCAACGCTCGCCCAAACGATTTAGTTGCTCTGCCAGTAACTGGTAACTGCGTAAGCCGTCATTACGTTCATGTTCGAATAAATACGGCATAACCAGATAACGATGCCCGAGCGCCAGGGCTTCATCTAACACCCGATTGGTGTCTGCCAGCATCGGCTGTAACATCACATGCCCAGCCGGAGCAGATAAGCCATATTCAGCCAGCCAGGCCGCCACTGCAGTGGCTGAGTGTTCGAACAAGCCGGCAAATTCCACGTCCTGATAACCTAAACCGGCTAATAGCCGCAAAGTGCCGGCTACGTCTTGTTGCATTAACTGCCGTACTGTATAGAGCTGTATACCCGGTTTAATACCGCCAGCGGCAAAAGCCAGTTTGGCGCCAAGCAGCGGGCCTAATATCAAGCTGCTGCCCGCCAGCAATTTCAGTAAATCACGGCGCCGGTTATCAACACCGGGACCAGACAGCGGCTGTGCGCCTTGCGGTGGAATGCGCTTTTTCACCTTATCCCCTGCTGACAAGTTAAATAAGCATAGTTGCACCGCCTGGCTTCAGGTGCAATAGCCAAGCAAGCACTGTAGTCAGTTCATCGAATGCAGGCCAATTACATTGCCCTCAGAGTCTCGCACCAGGGCGCAAAAACCATGCTCGCCAATCGACATTTTCGCTTGCTGTATACTGCCGCCATTGGCGACTGCGCGCTCAGCCTGCACCGCACAATCCTCGCAGCCAAAATACACCACAGTGCCACCACCACCCGGCGTAAAACCGGCCATTTTTACCAGGCTACCACCGGCACCGTAGTAACTCATACCGTTTTCTTTATCCATCGGGAAGAACCACATCTCCATCTCAACCTCCGGCGTCGGTGATGGCATGTGTTCAAGCTTTACATCGAATACCGCTTGATAAAACGCTTTGGCGCGCTGCATATTGTCTACATAAATTTCAAAGTGCACTACCGGGTTAAACTTCATCTCTTTTCTCCTTAAGTTGGCGTTTTCAGTCCTGATTGATCAGCAAGACCGTCAGCTTAACGTTTGGCCACAGCCTGCTAATGCAGCAGTAAAGATAGCAGTGATGACCTTACGGTAACTAGTCGGATGAGGAATAAAAAGATCGACAAACGTCTGGCAAAATTTTAGTGATTTTCGATAAAGGAATTTTTCGTTTTGGTAAGCGCTACTTCTGAGCTAATACACCGCTTTTTCCATTCAGATGAAAACTACGTCAGTTCATCAAAGTGTGAGCTCGGATCCATACGTTTGTGCAATACTCTGGCCACTTCAATGCGCTGTTCTGCAAATAAATAGAAAACGATATGCTTGCCAGATGGAAAACTCTTAATCCCGGGAGCAATTTCATCTCTATTCCGTCCTAAATTGGGGCTATTCGCCAGAATCAGTAACGTATTGTGCAGTTTCTCTAAATAGGCTCTGGCTTGCTTGGCGCCCTAATTAGATATAGTCGTTAAAGCAATTTCCCGGACATCAATCTCAGCGAGCGGTGAAAGCCGGTACTCAGCCATTAATGCTCTGCTCCACTTCAGTAAAAATGTCTAAAACATTCTTACTGGATGCTTCACCTGCTGTTAATTGCCCAACTCCGCGCGATACTTCTTGCCTTAACACTTCAAGCTGCTGATGCTTAACGAGGTCTTTTTCAAACAGCAATCTCAAACCATCCCGGATAACTTCGCTGGCAGAGGTATAGAGCCCCGAAGCTACCTTTTCATTGATCCGTTTTTCAAATTTCGCACCTAAGGTAATATTCATATTTCACCTCATCTAGTAACACAATATGCGCACAATATGCGTATAGAGAACACATAAACAGTATAATCAAGGTTAAGTGTTTTTTAAAAGAGTTACCTGTTTTACAGAAATGAAATTGAATTAAAAACAGAATAACAACCAAAGAAATATTTGAAAAGTAATTATAAAACGTTGGTTTTAATGAATAATTAAACAGTATTGGTGCCTAGGGTCGGACTCGAACCGACACGGAGTTTCCCCCGGCGGATTTTGAATGAAACACTTGTAGACTCTTGATGCTATTAATTCAATAGCTTAACAGAGAAAATCCTCCACCTTTATGAAAACTTCACAAAAGGTGTTTCGATTTCAGGAGTCTAGTTATGGCAAAAATCCTTGAAAAACACCAGCTTACACCTAACCTTCAAATCCACAAGCAATCTAACTGTTACAACTGGATTGCTCGGTTAAAAATCAAAAACGTCTACCTGTCCCGTTCTACCAAAACCCGTGACTTACCAGAGGCAATCGCAAAAGCTCACCGCCTCCTAATCGAATATGAGATCCGCTTTGAGACGAATAATTTTGTAATCGAATCTAAGCGCTTCTCGTATATTGCCGAAAAAGTCATCCACCAAATGAGAGTAGCAATGGCAACAGGCACCGGAAAAGTCATCTATGATGACTATATTGGTGCACTCAATAAATACCATATCCCTTTCTTTGGTGACACCCACATTACGCGT
This sequence comes from Gammaproteobacteria bacterium, assembly GCA_018826295.1. GTDB lineage: Bacteria > Pseudomonadota > Gammaproteobacteria > Enterobacterales > Alteromonadaceae > Alishewanella. The sequence goes on along the minus strand of JAHJZX010000034.1, from coordinate 4,352 downwards.
ATCGATGCAGATCAACTTGACGATTTTGACGTGTGGCGTGTCAAAGAGTTAGGCAGGATACCGGCTAAATCCACGATCCAAAACCACAACTCAGCAATGCAAATGGTATTCGATTTTGCGGTCAAACGTAAGTACATGCTGATATCTCAAGTACCGACTCTGGAAAACAAAGGCGCTAGTGGTTCAAGGCGTGCCGCATTCACGGTAGATGAATATGCGCGAGTAAGAGAACAAGTAGTACAGATGGCCAAGGAAGGCAGACGGGAGAAAACCCGCCAACTCCGCGAGTTACTTATAGACTACATGGATTTTGCTATTCTGACTGGCATGCGGCCTGGCTCAGAAATGGATAATCTAACATGGGCTGATTTACACCCTGAACGGGATGACTCGCAGATACGGTTTTATGTCACTGTGAGGAAGGGCAAGACGACAAAATATACCGGCACCCGCGAGATCGTGTGTAAAGCAGCAATAGTCAAAGTGCTGAACCGACTATCAGACCGTTTCCCTGATCGAGTTGGTACTGAGCAGCTGTTCCGTCTCTCTGATGGCTCAACCTCTAAGGAAATGAACAGACATTTCGATAATGCTTTAGAATTGATTGAGTTGAAGAATTCACAATATGGGCAAAGAAGTTTATATTCGCTAAGGCACAGCTACATTACGTGGGAACTGGCAGCACAAAACGTCAGTATTGATGTGTTAGCGCGGCAGTGTGGCACTGGCATTCAAATGATTGAGCAACATTATAGCCACGTCATCCCGAGAATGTTCGGTCGGCAATTGTCCGGGATTGAGCTGGAAACCAAAGAGAGAGTCGTTCGGCAGTTTGAAGACGTAACTTACGATGAGCAGTTACGGCAACGCATGGACGAATGGGCATACAACTATAAGCATCGAGGCTATATCTAGCAGGAGGCAGCGTTGGCGTATCAGGAACGAGTTGCAGTAATGGAGGGGTTATACCTTTATACTCAGACCAATTCAAAGCGCTGGTACGCCCGCTTTAAAGTCGATAAAAAGCACGTTACCTTTTCGACCGGCGAGACCGAGTTAGAAAAAGCGAAAGTTGTAGCAATTGATGCAATGTACAAGCGTCGAGCAGAGATAAAACTTGGTATTGCGGCTGGTGCTCAACCGTTTACCGCACTTGCGAATGAGGTCATTGCTGATCTTGAGGCGTTGATTGATAAAGGCGTTTCAAAGAAGAATAACTCAATCTACAAAGGCATTCTGCTGAACTACCATATCCCATTTTTCAAAGACCAGCGCATAGACCAAATCACGCAGTCTGATATGGACAACTTCCATCGTTGGCGCGAAGTGAAGTTTGGCCGGCAACCATCAAAATCTACTTTACAAAGCCACAATGCTGCACTCAGTAAAATTTACGACAAGGCATTAAGAAAAGGCCAAATCACCAAATACCATATTCCAGCTTTTGAAACTGACGGCAAACGGCAAGAACGTCGTGCCGCTTTCACATGGGAAGAGTATCGCAAAATCTCTGACTTTATTACTGACGAGATGCAACGGACTAAAAACAAGAAAAGCAAAATGCTTCTTGAGCTGATGGAAGACTACATCGACTTTGCGCTGGCAACGGGTATGAGGCCAGGCACAGAGATTGAACACGTACAGTGGCGCGATATCAGCTTTAGATTGGCAGATGGTGTACCAGAAATCACCGTAGCCGTTCGTAAAGGCAAAACTACTTTATATACCGGTACTCGGCAAGTTGTGGTACGAAGCGATTTTGTGGCTAACCTAGAGCAGTTAGTAGAACGCTTTCCAGACCGAAAAGCAGATGACTTGGTATTCGTGCTTGCTGACGGCTCTAGTGCTAAAAGTCTCAGCAAGAAATTCACCTATGTTCTGGAAAAGCTGAACCTAAGGCAAAGCCCATATGGTGAGCGTACCCTGTACTCACTTCGCCATTCTTACATTACTTGGAACCTAAAAAGCAAAGCGGATTACGCAGCACTGGCTAAACAGTGCGGCACGAGTATAGAGATGATTGACAGAACTTACAGCCACCTTTTGCCGACGATGTTCCGGCAGGAATTTAGTGGCGTGATGTATGAGCAAAAAGAGCCTGACTCGTTGAAGCGCCGTGAAATCAGTAAGAAAGCCAAGGAGTCAAATATTAGGAGTTATGCTTGGTTTGCTGAAAATTATGAGAAACGTAAGTTTGTTTAGTGAATTTTCAGGGGGATAAAACCTTTATCAAGGGAGCCAATAATAAATATCTAAATCAACACGCGCTATTCGTTTTCGTTGAGCTACTCGTGTTGCAACAGTTTGAAACTCTCTGCTTATCTCGGGGGTAAGTCTTTTAATAGTGCACCATTTAGGCAAATTCACACCCTCTGGCTCCTTTTTCAATGCATTAGCTACATGGCTATCAAGCGGTATTTCAAGCCATTTTCTAATTCGCGAAAGATCGTAGTATTCGCAAAGGTCCTTGTTATATGTAACATCTCTTAAGAACAAATTTAGTGCTTTCCTTGCAGCTCCCCAGCTTTTTGCATTAGTGGGAAATTGATTATAAATATTGGGTAAGCGGATTAAATGGTTGATCTTACCTTTGCATGAGAGTGAGACAGACCGGCATCTCATCGGATTATCTGGTTGATGCTTCACCTACTGCTGGTGCATGTTTCCTTCGCTAATTCCAGCAAGAACCCCACACGCCTCAACTTCCCGGTCATCGTTGCAACTCGCTCTCAGTGAAACGAGTTGTTTCTCAAGCGCTTGCAGAGCGGTTATCTGCGACCGCACATGAGAGATGTGATCATCGAGCAAGGCGTTGACGGCGGTACAAGGCTGATGAGGGTCGTCCTGATAGCTCTGTAGTTCGTGAATCTCAGCCAGTGACAGGCCTAGGATTCTGCAGCGACGGATGAAGGCCAGCCCCTCACCATGCTTCTCGGTATAGACACGGTAACCGTTGTCCTGCCGATCAGGCGGCGGCAACAAGCCCTGCTGTTCATAGAAGCGGATCGTCTGTGTTTCGACCCCTACCAACTGCGCCAACTGACCAATGCGCATCAGCCTCCTCCCCAACGGATTCTTTACTCTATTGACCTTATAGTAGCTTTATAGTTTTAAATGGTACCACAACATTGTTCAAGTGGAGTCGTATCATGAGCAAATCCTGTGGTGGCGCCTGTGGCGGTGATGCAACGTCCGCAGCGGATACCGATATACAGGCCTCCTCCGAGGCGCCAGGGAGATGGGTCAGTGTTTATGCCGTGCCGAAGATGGACTGTCCATCAGAAGAACGAATGATTCGCCTAGCCCTGAACGGCTTTGAGGAGATTCGGGCGCTGTCCTTCGACTTGTCGAACCGCCGGCTGAAGGTCGTGCATGACGGCGAGGTCGAGCCCGTCACCTCGAAACTGAAGACCTTGGGGCTAGGCGCCTCGCTTCAGGAAACCGTCGCTGCAAATCCGGAGACCATCAAGGCCGCCGAGTTTTCGGCAGCTTCTGCTAAGCAAGAATCCGGGACCCTGCGCTGGTTGCTCGGCATCAATGCACTTCTGTTCGTGGTGGAAATGACTGCCGGTCTGATCGCCCAGTCCACCGGCCTGATTGGAGAATCCCTGGACAATTTTGCCGATGCGGCGGTGTACGGGCTTGCCCTTTATGCGGTTGGACATAGCGTGAAAATGCAGGTACGTGCCGCGCATCTTGCTGGTGTACTGCAACTGATCTTGGCTGTGGGCGTGCTCGTAGAGGTGGTGAGACGCTTTGTATTCGGTAGTGAGCCTGAATCGCTGGTGATGATGGCTATCGCATTCGTCGCATTGATTGCCAATACCAGTTGTCTGCTGCTCATATCCAAACATCGGGAAGGCGGGGCGCACATGAAGGCAAGCTGGATATTCTCGGCCAACGACGTGGTGATCAACCTGGGGGTCATCACCGCCGGCGCCCTGGTCGCGTGGACCGGTTCCAATTATCCGGATCTGATTATCGGCACCATCGCGGGGGGCATTGTACTTAACGGTGCCAGACGCATTTTGGCGTTGAAGGGTTAAATAATGCTCATTATTGGAAAAAAGCTCTCGCCGTATGCCCTATTGTCCATATCGGGCCTGCTGGCAGCGTCTGATCAGGCTGTAAAGTGGCTGGTGCAGCAATCAATGGCCTATGGCGAGTATGTTTCGGTGACCCCGTTCTTTAACTGGGTGCACCTATGGAACACCGGTGCCGCATTCAGTCTTTTTGCGAATGGTGGAGGCTGGCAGCGCTACTTTTTTATCGGAATCGCGGTAGTGGTCTCGATTTTTCTGATCAAGCTGATCCTTGAAAATCGTCATAAAGGAGAAGCCATCGCTTACAGT
>JAHJZX010000087.1 GCA_018826295.1 Gammaproteobacteria bacterium | reverse complement strand
CAGCCAGACTTTGTAGTTTCATCCCATTTAGGCTTGACAATAGAGGCTATAGAAGCCATAGCAGTTATCATTAAATCAATCGTATCTGCGACTTTTTCCCCTTCTTTTCTGAACTTCTCAAAGTCTAATCCAGAGGCGAATGCTATATAATCTGTCATCATATTCTTGAGGGCTTCCTGAACCTGCTCAGCCGTCATATCTTCAAGACCATCTATCCACTTATACCACTCTTTATTGAATCCTGATACGTCAAGACCGAGGTTTTCGAGAGTCTCCTTAGTGCCCTCTCTCATCTTCTTGAAAGCCACTATTACCGACTCTCCGAATGCTTCTGATTCAGCCCCCATCTTCTTAGTCCAGAAACCGTACATCCCCATCGTCGTCTGCCACCTACTATCCCCATAAGCTCCTGTTGGCTCCATATGTTTAATGCCAGGTTCGTATCCATATCGTAATTCCATTTGAGGAGTAGTCTTTTTACCGCCACCAAATAGTCCTGCTATCAAGCCTACTACAGCGCCTATAATAGTCCCAATTCCCGGAAATACCATCGTTCCATAGGCAGCCCCTTGTAATGCCCCACTTGCTGGAGTTAAAGTACCCGCTTGCATCTGTTGATACATACTATATGCACCATACCCAGCTCCCGCATAACCTAATATGCTTGTCGCTGAACCGGGGGTTGCTCCCAAACCAAATCCTGATTTCGATGGAGGAATTGCAGAACCTTCATTCGGAGCCCAGCCATAATAACCAGGAGTCTGTTGTGCCCCATATCCACCATAATATCCCAATGCACCAACTGGTAAAAATGAACCTGCCCCCGACGGAGTTTTTCCAAATCCAAATGCTCCAGTAATTCTGTTTAGTATTCCCGTTCCTTGCCCCATCACAGCTTGCTGTAAATTCTGTGCTGCCATCCTGCCGAGCATATCAGTAAAATATCTAAGAATAGAGTTGCAGAAATTCTTGAAGTAATCGGTAAGAGATTTCAATTTGCCAGTAATTGAATCATAGAATAAATCCGAGAATGATTTAGCAGAATCACGATATAAATCATCCGTTAATTCCCTGACATATTTAGCATGATCTCTCCATTCATCGTTTACTTTTTTAAGGGCATACCCAATTGAATCAGCCATTTTCAATTGCTGGTCTGCAAGTTCCTCGGAACCTAATATTGCTGTTGCTTTACTGACATCTTCAAGCAGAGGTACTTCATTTTTTAATGCAGCAATCATTTTTAATAGATTTTCATAACGTTCTTTACTTAGGCCCAGTGCTTCACTTTGGAATCCAATTAATTCTTCTTCTACACTTGCAAGTTGGATTTTTATTGCCAACATTTCAGCTTCTTTTGTAAGTATTTCTATTTTTTGTTTCACTTCTACTATTCGGCTGTCAATCGCTAACTGTGCCAATGTTGTTTCATTCTCAAGCAGTTTTAATTTATATTCTTCTGCTTCTGACCAGTTACCGGCAAGTTCATTAGCCTCTATCATTAACTTGTTATATTCACTCTGTTGTTCAGTTATAAGTTTTTGTTTTTCATAAGGTTCTAAGGCCAATGCAATCTGTTTTTCGTAATCAAGTTTTCTTAAAGCTTCTGTCTGTTTGTTTATAGCTTCTGTTTCTTTTAAGATTCCTTCTGCTATTAATTCTTCTATTTTATTTTGTAAGTCAGGATATGCTGCTGCTAATTTTCTAATTTCATTTTCCCAATCACCGTATTCTTTAACTTGTGCTTTAACAATATCTCTATAATTCTCTGGTATCTTTATATATGCCTGACCAGCAGCCACAAGATCTCCGCCTAAAAGCGTATCCATCAAACTCGCTCCTACTCCCTGGCTTTTCAATACTCCCAAAATATCCTGTTTTATCTTTATCATACGTCCACTGATAGATATTCCCTGCTTTAAAAGATCGTCTTGTTGTTTTTCATATTCTTCCCGGGCTCTTTCAGTTTGTGCTTGTATAATTTTCAATTCGTTCGCAAATGACATTTCAAGAAGCTTTTGTTTCTCATCATAATAATCTTTAACATCCGAGATTCCTTCTTTATAGAATGTTTCAAGAACCCAAGTACGTTCTTCTATAGTAGCCTGCAACTGTGCTGTAAAAGCCCTTTCAGCTATATCTTTCATTTTATTCAGGTGGTCTATTTCTTTTATTTCTTCCCCTTGTAGAATCTTCATTTCCTGTAAATGGTCTTTATACATATTTCTTTCAAGCTGTAATCTGTCGGAAATTGCCGCAGCTATTCTCTTGCCAATTCCCTTATCTGCTTTTTCAAACTTATCTGCTGCCTCTTGATAGGCTTCTGCCATACCTAAAAGGACAGCACCTACTCTGTCGGGATCAGTAGCCGCAACATCTGTAATAATTTTGATAAGATTCTCGAATGCTTTCTGTTTGCGTTCTTCTGAAGTATATTTCTTTGTAGAAGTAATTATCTGTTCAAGAAGCTTAGGAAAGTTACCTTCTGCAACCAATTTTTCATACCCTGCATTTGCTTTATCAAATTCTGCTTTG
>JAHJZX010000033.1 GCA_018826295.1 Gammaproteobacteria bacterium | reverse complement strand
GCTTAAAACTGAGTCTGCAGATACGAAAACGCCCCGAACTAGCGGGGCGAATGGGCATCCAATCAACTAACATATCGCCAATGTTAATTGAAAATCTAATCACTTCATAATCGCAACGTTGTATTAATTTATACAACGATATGAAGTTGGTTGCGGGAGCCCCAGAATTTGAGAGCGAACCGACAACCATCAGTACTAAAAATGTTATTACACTATTTTGTACTGCAAAGTTGGTTGCGGGAGCCGGATTTGAACCGACGACCTTCGGGTTATGAGCCCGACGAGCTACCAGGCTGCTCCATCCCGCGTCCGTAATTGGCGCTTATTATATAGCGCTGACTGGTTTATCGCAAGCATTGCTAAGGCAAACTGTTGATATATTTGGTGCCGAGAGCGGGACTTGAACCCGCACGTCCGAAGACACTACCCCCTCAAGATAGCGTGTCTACCAATTTCACCACCTCGGCTGAATTAAGCGGATTAGTTACCTACAGGGATATCGCTGGTTTCGTCTTTCTTCTGCTCAACCTGCTCAGTAACCGGCACTGACAAGTCCTGCCATTCATCAACTTTTTTACTTTGGCCAGTGCTGTAGTTACCCAGTATGATGCTGACAACAAAAAATATCGTTGCCAATATCGTGGTGGTCTTAGTAAGAAAATTTCCTGTACCTGAAGAACCAAATACTGTTGCCGATGCACCGGCACCAAAAGCAGCACCCATGTCAGCACCTTTACCGTGCTGGATCAGCACCAGGCCAATCAGCGCCAATGCTACTAATAAATAAACTACAATTAAAATCTCGTACATGGTTATTCCTTTGCACTGCTACAAATTTGCGCAAACTCTGCGGCTTTCAGGCTGGCACCGCCAACTAAAGCACCATCTATGTCAGCTTGCTTAAATAATGCAGCACAATTGTCTGCATTTACGCTGCCGCCATATAACAATTTAACCTTTGCTGCCGCCTTGGCATCATATTGTGCCAAATGTTGGCGGATAAAAGCATGTGTTTGCTGCGCCTGCTCTGGTGTGGCTGATTCGCCAGTACCAATAGCCCAAACAGGCTCGTATGCAATCACTGATTTCGCCAGCAATTCGGGCTGCGAAGCATACACCGCATCAAGTTGCCGTGCAATAACCTGCTGCGTTTTTTCTTGTTGTCGCTGCTGCAGTGTCTCGCCAACGCAAAGCACCGGTGTCAGGCCAGAGGCCACAGCACGCATTAGTTTAGCCGCAATCAGCTGATCCGATTCCGCGTTAAGGCTGCGCCGCTCAGAATGGCCTACGATTACATAGCTGGCGCCGGCTTCAATGAGCAAAGCCGCGCTTAATTCTCCGGTAAAGGCACCGCTTACTTCATGGCTTAACGTTTGGCCACCCAAAGCAAAATTTATCGGCGCCGTAAAGCGGCACAATAAAGTGGCCGGTGGGCAAATCAGCACTTGTATCTGCTCAGTTGCTACACCAGCCAGCGCTGATGTCATCTCCTCAACCAAAGCGGCCGAACCGTTCATTTTCCAGTTGGCGGCGATCAGGGGAGTACGTTGCATGCTGAAGCTTCCTGTTTTAAGTCCGGCGCGATATTAACTAACCGCGCCGATGCAAACAAGTAAAAATGGCGCAACAGGACAATCAACTGGCTATTTTTACCGCAGCAGCGATACGTTCAGCATATTGTCGTACCTGTGTTTCATCTTCGCCTTCTACCATCACCCGGATTAACGGCTCTGTGCCACTTTTACGGATCAATACTCTGCCGCTGCCGTTTAACTCGGCCTCAACTTGGGCAATAACCTGCTTAACATGCTGTTTCTCCAGCGGTGCAGTGCCTTTTTCAAACTTAACATTAAGTAGTACTTGTGGCAGTTTATGCATGCCTTGACTGAATTCTGCCAGGCTCAGGCCAGCTTCAATCATCGCGGTCAGCACCTGCAGTGAGGCAATAATGCCATCACCGGTACAAGTATGATCTAAGTTCAGTACATGGCCTGAGTTTTCACCGCCTATGCGCCAATTTTTTTCCCGCAGCAGCTCCATCACATAACGATCGCCTACAGCACTGCGGGCGAATGGGATATCCAGCTCTTTTAACGCCAATTCTAAGCCAAGATTACTCATTAAAGTACCAACGACACCACCTTGTAACTTATGCTGCGCTTTCGCGGCGCGGGCAATAATATAGACAATTTCGTCGCCATCTATTACCCGGCCACTGTGGTCTACCAGCATGACCCGGTCACCATCGCCGTCATAGGCAATACCTAAGTCTGCTTTGGTTTCCAGCACTGTCTTTTGTAACAACTCGGTATGGGTTGCACCACAGTGATCATTAATATTAAAGCCATCTGGTGTAGCACCTATTACGGTCACAGCGGCACCTAACTCTTTAAACACCGCCGGTGCTATGTGGTAGGTTGCGCCATGGGCACAGTCGATAACGATGTTTAAACCATTAAGCGACATGTGATTAGGCAGATGACTTTTACAAAACTCAATATAGCGTCCGGCAGCATCGTCTATGCGGGTGGCTTTACCCAGTTTTTCTGACGGCTGGCACAGCATAGGCTGCTCCAGCTCATACTCAATAGCCAGTTCTACTTCGTCTGGTAACTTAGTGCCGTCAGCGGAAAAAAACTTAATACCGTTATCATAGTAAGGATTATGCGATGCACTGATTACTATACCGGCCTCAGCGCGGAAAGTACGGGTTAAATAGGCTACCGCAGGTGTCGGCATAGGCCCTAACAAGCGCACATCTATGCCAGCGGCAATTAAGCCGGCTTCCAACGCGGTTTCAAGTAAATAGCCAGATATCCGCGTATCCTTGCCAATTAACACTTTACGGGTACCACGCTGCGATAAAACCCGGCCCGCTGCCCAGCCCAACTTCATTGCGAACTCCGGCGTTATCGGAAAATCGCCAACCCGACCACGTACGCCATCGGTACCAAAATATTTTCTGCTCATCCTTCTACTCCATACTGCATGGCTGTCACTACCCTGACGGCTTGCACGGTTTCTTTAACATCATGCACCCGGATAATACGGGCACCTTTTATGGCTGCAATAGTAGCGCAGGCAAGACTACCTGCCAAACGCTCGCTGACAGGAATATCGAGTAACTGCCCAACCATAGATTTACGTGACATGCCGGCCAGCAGCGGATAGCCACTATCGGCAAATTGTTGCAACTGTTGTAACAGCATATAGTTATGCGACAAACTTTTGCCAAAGCCAAAACCCGGATCAAGAATAATATCCTGCTTACGCATACCGGCCTGCTCACATAGCTGTGCCCGCTGCAGCAAAAACTGTTTAACCTCAGCCACCACATCTTGATAGTCAGGTGCATGCTGCATACTTCTTGGAGCGCCTTGCATATGCATCAGACACACCGGCACCCTGGCTGCTAATGCAACTTGAAGTGCACCAGGTTCCTGCAGTGCCCTGACATCATTGATCATGTCAGCACCAGCCTGAACCGCGGCTGACATCACGCTGGCTTTACTGGTATCCACTGATATTACACAGTCAAAGCGCTGACGAATTGCCGCAATGACCGGTACAACACGGCTCAACTCTTCTTGCTCAGTAACATCTGCCGCACCGGGGCGGGTCGATTCTCCGCCTATATCCAGCATCAAAGCGCCGTCATTCAGCATTTGTTCGGCCTGATACAAGGCCGCATCCAGCCGGTTATATTGTCCACCATCAGAAAATGAATCTGGTGTTACATTTAAAATACCCATCACCACCGGCCGGGTTAACGCCAGTTCACGCTGACGGGGTAAAGACAACAACATAGTCGCTCCTGTAAAGACAGGCTGATTATCGCCGCTAAAAATAAACCCCGGCAGAACCGGGGCTTGAATGAGTCATTTAACTGAGTGTTAGTGCAAATTGCCTTCGGATGGCTTAGCAGATGCGACGCTGTCATCTTTGCTGGTCTTAGCGTCCGGCTTATCATCTGAACCTGGCTTATCGCGTGGCTCCCAGTTGTCTGGCTGACGCACTTCGCGTCGAGCCATCAAATCTTCAATCTGCTTAGAATCAATGGTTTCATATAACATTAATGCATCTTTCATCGCATGCAATATGTCCATATTTTCTTCCAGCATAGTTTTAGCTCTGCTGTAGTTGCGATCGATGATGGTTTTAATTTCAGTATCGATCAGGCTGGCAGTTTCATCTGACATCTGTTTCGATTTGCCCATACTACGGCCCAGAAACACTTCACCCTCTTCGTCTGCGTACAGCAGCGGGCCAAGCTTATCGGAAAAGCCCCACTGCGTTACCATGTTGCGGGCTATAGCAGTCGCGTACTTAATATCTTGTGACGCGCCGGTGGAGATACTCTCAGTACCAAAAATAAGTTCTTCAGCCAAACGTCCACCGTAAGCGACTGAAATTTTGCTCTCCAGCTTACGCCGGCTAACGCTTATCGCATCCGCTTCAGGTAAAAAGAACGTTACCCCCAGTGCCCGGCCACGAGGAATGATAGTCACCTTGTGCACAGGATCATGTTCTGGCACCAGACAGCCGACGATGGCATGGCCAGCTTCATGATAAGCCGTCATTTCTTTTTCGGCTTCCGACATCACCATAGAGCGACGTTCTGCCCCCATCATGATTTTATCTTTGGCGCGTTCAAACTCTTCCATACTCACAACACGGCGATTACCGCGCGCAGCAAATAATGCAGCCTCGTTAACCAGGTTAGCTAAATCGGCACCGGAAAAACCCGGCGTACCGCGTGCGATAACACTGGCTTTCACATCTTCGCTCAGCGGTACTTTACGCATATGCACTTTAAGAATTTGCTCACGGCCACGTACATCTGGTAAGCCAACCACCACCTGACGGTCAAACCGGCCAGGGCGCAATAAGGCTGCATCCAGTACGTCGGGACGGTTAGTAGCAGCAATAATAATTACGCCTTCGTTACCATCAAAACCGTCCATTTCTACCAGCATCTGATTCAGCGTTTGCTCGCGCTCATCATGACCACCGCCTAAACCGGCGCCCCGCTGGCGACCAACCGCATCAATCTCGTCGATAAAGATAATACAAGGTGCGGCCTTTTTGGCCTGATCAAACATATCGCGCACCCTGGAGGCACCGACACCGACAAACATTTCAACAAAATCTGAACCCGAGATAGTAAAAAACGGTACCTTGGCTTCACCGGCAATGGCTTTAGCCAGCAAGGTTTTACCGGTACCCGGTGGGCCTACCATCAAAATGCCTTTTGGAATTTTACCGCCCAGTTTTTGAAAGCGTGATGGGTCGCGCAAATAATCTACCAGTTCAGTCACTTCTTCTTTGGCTTCATCACAACCGGCCACATCAGCAAAAGTGGTTTTAATCTGATCTTCACCCATTAAACGGGCTTTGCTCTTGCCGAACGACATAGCACCTTTGCCACCGCCGCCCTGCATTTGACGCATAAAGAATATCCATACGCCTATCAGTAGCAACATTGGGAACCAGGAAATAAAGATAGTGGTTAGCCAGCTACTTTCTTCCGGTTTGCTGCCATAGGAGCTGACTTCGTTTTTAATTAAGTCGTCCAGCAGCTTTTCGTCATAACCTGTTGGGATCACGGTCTCAAAACGTTCACCGCTGCGCTTTACACCGGTAATAACGCCAGTACGTTCCACTTTTACTTCGCGGATCTGGCCCTGATTTACCTCTTTGATAAACTGAGTGTAACTGGTTTGCCGATCCACGTTGTCACCAGGACCAAAGCTGTTGAACACCGACATTAATACGACGGCGATCACTAACCAGACAATCAGATTCTTTGCCATGTCACTCAAGGTTATAACCTCTTCATACCGATAATAAGATAAGTATCTGTCTACTTTACTAGACTTTAAAGCCCGTCGCCACGATATATGTCTCACTAGAGCGGGCACGGGACGAATCTGGCTTGCGGATCTTCACAGCCGTAAAGGCCGCACGCACATCTTTTACATATTGCTCAAAGCCTTCGCCCTGGAATACTTTGACCACAAAACTGCCATTTTGCTTCAACACTTTGTGACACATATCCAAGGCTAACTCAACCAGGTACATGGAACGGGCCTGATCTGTCGTGTCATTACCGCTCATATTAGGTGCCATGTCCGACAGTACTACATCTACGTTCTGACCGCCAATCCGGCTCAATAGAGCCTCTAAAACGGCCTCTTCACGAAAATCGCCCTGTAAAAAGCTAACGCCGTTTATTGCATCCATTGGCAATATATCACACGCAATAATGGTACCGTTACCTCCAACCTGGCCGACACAAAATTGCGACCAGCTGCCTGGCGCAGAGCCCAAATCGACCACGGTCATGCCGTTTCTTATCAGCTTGTCTTTCTGATTAATCTCTTCCAGTTTAAAGGCTGCGCGCGAACGCAAACCGAGTTTTTGTGCTTTTTGCACAAAGTGATCATCAAAATGCTCTTTCAACCAGCGGGTTGAACTGGCCGAGCGCTTTTTCTTGGTCATGCCGTCACTCTTGATTAGTGTTATGCGTTAGATGGCGCTACAATAACGCAAATTCAAGCGTTATCTGCGGAAATAAGTATTTTATGAGTTTAACCAACAAACAGAAACAATTTTTAAAAGCCAAAGCCCATGAATTAAAACCGGTGGTTTTGCTAGGTGGTAATGGTCTGACTGAAGGAGTGGTAGCAGAGATAGATAATGCCCTTAACTTTCATGAATTAATTAAGGTAAAAGTGCCAACTGAAGATCGCGAACAAAAGGTGTTGATCATGGATGCCATTATCCGTGAAACCAAAGCCGATAAAGTACAAGTGATCGGTAAAACTCTGGTGTTATTCCGTCAGGGTGAAGATAAAAAGATTACCCTGCCACGCGGCTAATCTGACAAGCTATAGCCTGCTGCCCGGACCATCTGCCGGGCAGTAACCAAGTCGGCAGCCGTTTGACTGATAAACCCCTCAGGCTTTGCGATAGCTGTAGCCTTGCTAAATTGCCACTGCAATAACTGATCGTCTGGCAATATCGTTACCGCCATCAGCAAATTGTGTTCAAAACACCAGCGGGTATTGTCCTGTAATAAAGCAAACACATCAGCCGGACACATTTTCCAGCAGGTGGTGTCCATTATAATAGCCCAGGATTGTGCCATTATTGGCTGCACTAAAGCTCTGAGCTGGCGTACATAATCTTTTGCATCCGCTATAGTCCAGACGCCCAGCGCCGTCACCACCAGAACCTGCTGGTTTAAGTTAAGGCTAAATGCGGCTTTGTACTTCATATCCACCTCTGGATGCTGATTACAGCAGCTATTTTTACTGCCCGGCTATAACCATATCAGATCAGCCAAAAAAAATGCCAGTCGGATGACTGGCATTGATTATTCTTCAACCCCGATTACAGATACTGCACTTCGGTAATTTCAAACTCCACTACACCTTTTGGTGTGGTGATATTAACCACATCATCGGCAGACTTACCGATTAAGCCGCGGGCAATAGGTGAATTTACCGAAATTAAATTATTTTTAATATCAGCTTCATCGTCACCCACTATGCGATAGGTCACGGTTTCATCTGTATCCAGATTCAGAATAGTCACCGTGCTACCAAAGATCACTTTGCCGGTATTGGGCAATTTAGTGATATCGATAATCTGCGCATTAGACAGCTTAGCTTCAATATCCTGAATGCGACCTTCGCAAAAACCCTGTTGTTCGCGGGCGGCATGATACTCAGCGTTTTCTTTTAAATCGCCATGCTCACGCGCCGTCGCGATAGCCTGGATAATGGCCGGCCGCTTGACTGATTTTAATTCATGCAGTTCAGCGCGCAGTCGTTCTGCGCCCTGCACTGTCATCGGTATTGCACTCATCCGTTTACTCTCTTATGTAGTTCCTGCACCGAGGCTACGCTGTCAAAAGCACTGGCAGCGTTTGACATCACCGTAGCAAAAGCGGCATTTAATGTCGTGGTGTAGTTAGCTTTATACTGCAGCGCACCGCGGCGGATAATTTTCGAATCCTCAATAGCCTGACGACCATCAGTGGTGTTAACAATATAGCTGTACTCACCATTTTTAATGCGGTCGAGGATATGTGGCCGGCCTTCTGACACCTTGTTCACTCTGCGACAATCAATACCGGCAGCCTGTAATGCTTTAGCGGTACCGCCGGTAGCATCCAGTTCAAAGCCTTTGTCAACCATGCGTTTTGCCAGTTCAATTACGCGCACTTTATCGCTGTCGCGCACTGAAAGCAAGGCACGGCCACCGGTAGGAATTAACGTGCTGGCGCCAAGCTGGCCTTTGGCAAAGGCTTGCTCGAAAGTATCACCAACCCCCATCACTTCACCGGTCGAACGCATTTCAGGGCCTAATATTGGATCGACACCCGGGAATTTGTTAAACGGGATCACCACTTCTTTTACCGAGAAAAACGGTGGAATAATCTCTTTGGTTACGCCTTGTTCAGCCAGTGATTTACCTGCCATGCAGCGCGCGCCAACTTTGGCCACAGCAATACCGGTTGCCTTAGACACAAAAGGCACGGTGCGGGCTGCACGTGGGTTGACTTCAATTAAGTAAACTTCGTTGTCTTTTACCGCAAACTGGGTATTCATCAGACCAACTACGCCCAGCTCCAGCGCCAGCTTACGCACCTGCTCGCGCATTACATCCTGAATCTCTTTACCCAGGCTATGTGGCGGCAGTGAACAGGCCGAGTCACCAGAGTGCACACCGGCTTGTTCGATATGCTCCATAATGCCGCCGATAACCACCTCTTTGCCATCACAGATAGCATCAATATCGACTTCAATGGCATCATCAAGGAAGTTATCCAGCAGTACCGGAGAATCATTCGAGACACTTACCGCTTCGGTCATATAACGGCGTAAGTCTTGCTCGTCATAGACAATTTCCATGGCCCGGCCGCCCAGCACGTAAGATGGCCGCACGACCATCGGGAAACCGATTTCCGGCGCTTTGGTAATGGCTTCTTCCAAACTGGTTACCGTGGCATTTTTCGGCTGCTTTAAGCCTAAACGCTCAACCGCCTGCTGAAAACGCTCGCGGTCTTCTGCGCGGTCAATTGCGTCCGGCGAAGTACCAATAATTGGCACGCCGTTGGCTTCCAGTGCGCGGGCTAATTTCAATGGCGTCTGGCCACCGTACTGCACGATAACGCCCTTGGGCTGTTCTTTACGTACAATTTCCAGCACATCTTCCAGCGTAATGGGTTCAAAATATAGGCGGTCTGACGTGTCGTAATCGGTCGATACAGTTTCCGGGTTACAGTTCACCATGATGGTTTCATAACCGTCTTCGCGCAGCGCCAATGCCGCATGCACACAGCAATAATCAAACTCGATACCCTGGCCAATACGGTTCGGGCCGCCGCCGATAATCATAATCTTATCGCGGTTGGTCGGCGCCGCTTCACACTCTTCGTCGTAGCTGCTGTACATGTAAGCCGTATTAGACGCAAATTCAGCGGCACAGGTGTCCACCCTTTTGTAAACCGGGTGAATATTAAAGCTGTAACGCTTTTTACGTACTTCGTTTTCGCTAACGCCTAACACGTCGGCAATACGTTTATCGGCAAAGCCTTTGCGTTTTAAGCGGGCAATTCGAGCCTGATCCAGCGCCGCAAAGCCGTCTTTGCTCAGAGCAAGCTCTTCTTTTACCAGATCTTCAATTTGCACCAGGAACCAGCGGTCGATATTGGTCAGACTGAAAATCTCATCCATGCTCATGCCCAGGCGGAAGGCATCGGCGATGTACCATATACGGTGTGAACCCGGCTCTTTTAACTCACGAACAATTTTATCGTTCGCTTCAGGCAGCGTTATATCAATAACCGGATCTAAGCCGCACACACCAATTTCGAGGCTGCGCAGCGCTTTTTGCAGCGACTCCTGCTGGTTACGACCGATAGACATCACCTCACCAACCGACTTCATCTGGGTGGTCAGACGGTCATTGGCACCGGCAAATTTTTCAAAGTTAAAGCGTGGCACCTTGGTAACGACGTAATCGATGCTGGGCTCGAACGAGGCCGGCGTTTTGCCACCGGTAATATCGTTCGCCAGCTCGTCCAGCGTATAACCTATGGCCAGCTTGGCTGCTACCTTGGCGATCGGGAAGCCGGTGGCTTTAGAGGCCAGCGCCGATGAGCGCGACACGCGTGGGTTCATCTCAATGATGACCATGCGGCCATCTACCGGATTAATGCCAAACTGCACGTTAGAGCCGCCGGTTTCTACGCCGATTTCACGCAATACCGCCAAAGACGCATTACGCATGATTTGGTATTCTTTATCAGTCAGGGTTTGCGCTGGTGCCACGGTAATAGAATCGCCGGTGTGCACGCCCATAGGGTCAAAGTTTTCAATGGCACACACGATAATGCAGTTATCGTTTTTATCGCGTACCACTTCCATCTCGTATTCTTTCCAGCCGATTAACGACTCGTCAATCAACAGCTCTTTGGTAGGCGACAAATCCAGGCCGCGGGTACAAATTTCTTCGAATTCTTCGCGGTTATAGGCTATACCACCGCCCGAGCCGCCCATAGTGAACGACGGCCGGATAATACATGGAAAACCAATGTCTTCCAGCACCTGGTAGGCTTCTTCCATCGAGTGGGCTAAACCGGCGCGTGGGCAGGCCAGGCCGATAGAGCGCATGGCTTTATCGAAACGGCTACGGTCTTCAGCTTTATCAATGGCATCGGCAGTAGCGCCAATCATCTCAACATTGTATTTCGCCAGTACACCGTGACGTTCTAAGTCCAGCGCACAGTTCAGTGCAGTCTGGCCGCCCATGGTGGGTAGCACAGCACAAGGCCGTTCTTTTTCGATAATTTTTTCCACTACCTGCCAATGAATTGGCTCAATGTAGGTAGCATCGGCCATTTCCGGATCGGTCATAATGGTGGCCGGGTTCGAATTCACCAGAATAACGCGGAAGCCTTCTTCCTTTAAGGCTTTACAGGCCTGGGCACCTGAATAGTCAAACTCACAGGCCTGGCCTATCACGATAGGGCCGGCGCCTAAGATCAGAATACT
Source organism: Gammaproteobacteria bacterium (assembly GCA_018826295.1). Taxonomy (GTDB): domain Bacteria; phylum Pseudomonadota; class Gammaproteobacteria; order Enterobacterales; family Alteromonadaceae; genus Alishewanella. Next base: position 97,869 of record JAHJZX010000033.1, on the reverse strand, counting down.
GTTTAAATCGGTACGTTTTGGCATTGCTGCTATATCTCCGTAATTCTCGTCGCTTAGGCTTTGGCTTGTTGCATCAGCTCGATAAAGTGGTCGAACAGCTCAGAGGCTTCGTGCGGGCCAGGGCTGGCTTCAGGGTGGCCCTGAAAACTAAACGCCGGCTTATCGGTACGATGGATGCCCTGTAAGGTGCCGTCAAACAGCGATTTATGCGTAGCACGTAAATTTGCCGGTAAGCTGGCTTCATCGACGGCAAAACCGTGGTTTTGCGCGGTGATTAACACCCGTTTGGTGTCCAGGTTTTGCACCGGATGGTTACCACCATGATGGCCAACCACCATCTTCACCGTTTGTGCACCACTGGCCAGTGCCAGTAACTGATGGCCTAAGCAAATACCAAAGATAGGAATGTCGGTATCTAAAAAGCGTTTAATGGCGGCAATAGCATAGGTACAAGGTGCCGGATCGCCAGGGCCATTCGATAAGAAAATACCGTCCGGGTTCATCGCCAGTACGTCACTGGCTGGGGTTTGTGCCGGTACTACTGTCAGCTTACAGCCGCGATCGGCCAGCATACGCAAAATATTGCGTTTTACACCAAAGTCATAGGCAACAACATGAAACTGCTCTGGCGCTGCCGCACGATGGCCTTCACCCAGCTGCCAGCTGCCTTCAGTCCACTGATAAGTGGTCTTCACTGTGACTTCTTTGGCTAAATCCATGCCGGATAATCCCGGAAAGCCTTTTGCCAGCTCAAGCGCCTTGGCTTCGTCCAGATTATCGCCAGCCATTAAACAGCCATTTTGCGCGCCTTTCTCGCGTAAAATACGGGTTAACTTGCGGGTGTCGATATCGGCGATGCCAAGAATATTATGTTGTGTTAAATATTGACTAAGTGAGAGTTGGTTACGGAAATTACTGGCAAGGAGCGGAAGGTCACGAATGATAAGGCCGCGGGCCCAAACCTGACCAGACTCTTCGTCTTCGGCATTAGTGCCGGTATTGCCAATATGTGGATAAGTGAGAGTAACGATTTGTTCTGCGTATGAGGGATCAGTTAATATTTCCTGATACCCGGTCATGGAAGTGTTAAACACCACTTCCCCTACAGAAACTCCTTCAGCGCCAATGGCTGTACCGCGAAATACGGTGCCGTCTTCCAGTACGAGCAGGGCGGACTTAGTCAAGATAACCTCCAAACAGCAAAAAACGGGTGAAAACTGACACTGTTTTACAACCCGTTTTGACCCAAAATGTGATACCCGGATTTGCGCTAGGCAAACCTGACTATTTTAGGCGATCAGCGCTGGATTAGCTATGCTTTTTTTGATTTTTATTACAAATGGCTGCTTTAGCCTGTTTTTAACCTTAATAGCGCAAAAATCTAGCTTAAATCTGCCAAACCTAACACTTGTTGCATAGAATAAAGTCCTGGCTGTTTATTTTGCAACCACAGAGCAGCACGCAGTGCGCCTTGAGCAAAGGTGTTACGGCTGGAAGCTTTGTGAGTAATTTCCAGCCTTTCACCTAAATCAGCAAATAAGGCGGTATGGTCACCAATAATGTCTCCGCCACGTACGGTAGCAAAGCCAATAGTTTGCTGCTGCCGTTCGCCGGTAATGCCTTCACGGCTATAGACAGCAACCTTAGAAAGATCTCGCTCCAACGCTTTGGCGATGCTGGCTCCAATCGCCATAGCCGTGCCCGATGGCGCATCTTTTTTAAAGCGGTGATGCGCTTCTATAATTTCAATATCGGCCGTCTGGCCCATTACCTTGGCGGCGGTTTGCACCAAATGCAGCAGCAAGTTTACCCCAACGCTCATATTCGGTGCCCAAACAATCGGAATATGTGCACTGGCTTGCTGTACTTGCTGGTACTGAGCATCGGTTAAACCGGTAACACCTATTACCATGGCCTTTTTGGCTGCAACCGCCAGCTCAAGATGCGCCAGCATGGCTTCAGGCATAGTAAAGTCGACCCAAATATCGGCTTGATTGATACTGTCGGAGCCGGTGGCACTCAGTGGTAAGCCAAGCCTGCCTACACCGGCCAATTCGCCGGCGTCAACCCCGATAAACGCTGAGCTGCTGCGCACCGTAGCAGCGGTAAGCTTCAGCTGTTGCTCTTTTGCAACGGTAATTAACGCCCGGCCCATACGGCCGTTAGCACCAAAAATTCCGATAGTTGACATATTTTTGCTCAGGATAACGTTAACAATGGCGGCTATTAGAGCAAAAGCCGCCGACAGGGGGAAGCAAAATAGCCATCTTAATGGCTAATATTTATCACTACACCGCGCGTTGCAAAATCTGCCGCGACACATCCAGGTTAATATCACCATGCTCACCCAGTTTTACCATACCATTGGCTTGCAATGCCGCTACCAGCTTATCGACTGCATCCGCTTTAATACCGTAGTCAGCTAAGCGGGTTGGCACACCCATTTGTTCAAAAAAAGCGCGGGTATGATTAATAGCATCGTCAATCAAGCGCTCTTCATCCTGATGCTGTAATTGCCAGACTCGGCGGCCATATTGCAGAAGCTTGTCGCGCTTTGGTCCGCGTTGTTGCTGTAACAGGGAAGGTAATACTATTGCCAGAGTTTGCGCATGATCCAAACCAAACAGCGCGGTGATCTCATGGCCAATCATATGGGTAGCCCAATCCTGCGGCACGCCCTGGCCAATCAGGCCGTTTAATGCCATGGTTGCTGCCCACATTACGTTAGCACGTACATCATAGTTATCCGGCTGATTTAGTACTTTTGGACCTTCTTCAATCAGGGTATGCAACAAGCCCTCAGCAAAGCGGTCTTGCACCGGCGCATTAACCGGATACGTCATGTACTGTTCCATTACATGAACAAAGGCATCTACCACGCCATTTGCAGCCTGTTTGGGCGGCAGGCTAAAAGTGACTGTAGGGTCTAAAATGGCAAACTGCGGATAAACCAACGCACTGGAGAATGCTAACTTTTGCTGCGTTTCATAACGGGTAACTACTGAATTGCCGTTACTCTCGGTGCCGGTAGCCGGTAAGGTTAGTACACAGCCCAGTGGAATAGCGGCACTTATTTTGGCACCTTTAGCCAGAATATCCCACGCATCACCGGCAAACATGGCGGCAGCGGCAATAAACTTAGTGCCATCAATAACACTGCCACCGCCAACCGGCAACAGGAAATCAATTTTCTCGCGCCGCACCAAATCTGCCGCACGCATCAGGGTTTCAAAGCTTGGATTAGGTTCAATGCCACTAAATTCCTGCCAGTCAAAACCTTCTAAGGCGTTAACCACCTGCTGATAGACACCGTTATGCTTGATAGAGCCACCACCATAAGTCAGTAGTACTTTACTTCCAGGCGGAATAAGTTTGGTTAACTGCGCCAGTTGGTCTTTGCCAAATACAATACGGGTAGGGTTTTGATAGGAAAAATTAAGCATCTTGTCTCCAAAGTAGCGGCATTTGCCAACATTAGACAAGTGTTATGCGGCCAACCTGATACGGGTTCAAGCCTGGCCGCCATTATTGCGTTAGATGGCACAGTGTTTACGCCAGATCGCCACGCAGCAGACGAACTTGTCGCTCCAACTCTGCCGCCGTAGCAGTTGCAGGCAATGCCTCACTGGCATGCAGGTTAATTTTAGACCACAACCGGCCTTTAAACTTAAAAGCACCATTGCCATGGTGACTAAAGAATGATCCCCACAGCCCCTGCAGCGCCATCGGTACCACCGGCACCGGTGTTTCCGCCAGAATACGCTCTATACCGGGGCGAAAACTGTCGATATCGCCGGTCTTGGTCAAACGCCCCTCCGGAAAAATACATACCAGATTGCCCTGCTCCAGCTCCCGCTTAATCGCAGCAAAAGCCGCTTCATAGACCTGCTCGTTTTTCTGTTTTGAGCAAATCGGAATAGTCCTGGCAGCTTTGAACAGCCAATTGGCTACCGGCAAGTCGTAGATGGCTTTTTCCATCACAAAACGCACTGGCCGGCGCACCGCACCGGCAATCAGCAAGGCATCAACATAGCTGACATGATTTGCTACCAGCACTGCTGCACCTTGTGGCGGAATATGCTCCAGGCCGCGACTATTAACGCGATACATAGTATGGCTAAGCAAGTAAATAGCAAAACGCAGGGCAAATTCCGGTAACTGACTGTAGACATACAGCGCCACCACTGCATTCATAATTGCCAGAATAAGAAAATATTCTGGTATGGCTAAATCCAGCACAGTCAAAAACACTATGCCGGCAATGGCGCTTACCACCATAAACAGCGCATTAAAAATATTGTTGGCGGCGATCACCCGCGCCCGCTGCTGCGGTTCGGCCCGTTGTTGTAGCAAGGCATACAGCGGCACAATAAACAAACCGCCAAATACGCCAATTAATGTTAAATCTGTCAGTACCCACCAGCCAAAAGGGCTGGCTAAAAACTGCGGCAGATTTAGTAGTTGCACCGGCAGCTGCGCCGGGCTACTAAAATATAAACTGACACCAAACAGCGTTAAGCCAACCGAGCCGATAGGCACTATACCCAGTTCAACCCTGTCACCGGATAAGCGTTCACACAACATAGAGCCAATACCTACGCCCACTGAAAACGCCACTAATAACGCTGTAACAACAGTGTTATCGCCGCCGAGCACGGTTTTGGTGAAGTTAGGAAACTGGGTTAAATAACTGGCACCTAGAAACCAGAACCAGCTAATGGCCATAATAGATAAGTACAGGGTGCGATTAGCGTAGCTGATACTGATCGTTGCTTTGGTTTGTTGCCAGGGTGCAAAACGAAACCTGTCAGCGTTACCCACTTGCCCTACTGCCGGAATATGCCGGCTAACCAGATAACCCAGCACAGAAAACAGCACGACTACGCCAGCAATCCACAGTGGCGCATCGGCCAGCCCGACCAATAAACCTCCGGTAATGGTGCCGAGCAGGATAGCCACAAAGGTACCCATTTCAACCCAGGCATTGCCGGCCAGCAGCTCTTTGTCGGTTAACAGCTGCGGTAAAATAGCGTATTTTACCGGGCCAAAAAACGCCGATTGGCTGCCCATTAAAAACAGCAACCCCAGCAACATCAGATACTGTTGGAAATAAAACGCCAGGCCGGCTAACAGCATCAGGCCTATTTCCAGCAGTTTCAACGCCCGGATCAGACGGGTTTTACACACCGCATCGGCCAGGGTGCCGGCAGTGGCGGAAAACAATAAAAACGGCAAAATAAACAGGCCTGCCGCCAGGTTCATGGTTAAATCGGTATCCCACGGCAATGCATTGGCCGCGGTAAAGGCCAATATTAACATCAGCGCATTTTTAAACACGTTGTCGTTAAAGGCACCGCTGGCCTGAGTTAAAAAAAATGGCAAAAAACGACGCGATACAATCAGTTTAAGTGGCGACATCAGCACTCCGTGCAAATCAGACAACAAGAAAAACAGTTGCCAGCATAATAAACTCAGGTAGCTTATACCAGTACGAAAACTAACCTTAGACAAATTGACAGGACGTCCAGCCATCTATATAGTGCGCGTCCATTTGCCAACTCAAGCTGACATAGCAAACGCCGTTGGCCAGACAGGATGAGATATGACCGAACAGACTGAATTCGCGCCAGGCGCTAAACGCTCGCTGCTACCGTTGTTATTTTTTGTCGCACTGTTTCTTGGCACCGGCCTGTATTTACATCAACAGGATGTTGCCTATGCGTTTTACCAATTGCCTGGTCATGTCGCCATCATCCCTGCGCTGGTGCTGGCTATCTGGTTGCACAAAGCACCGCTGCAGCAGTCTATTGACGTAATGATCAAAGGCGCCGGTAACAGCAATATTATTACCATGTGCATTATTTACCTGCTGGCCGGCGCTTTTGCCAGCGTGGCGACTGCCACCGGCGGCGTCGATGCAGCCGTTAATGCCGGTTTGAGTTTAGTACCTGCCCCCTGGTTGTTGCCGGGCTTGTTTGTCATTGCCGCTCTGGTATCTACCGCTATGGGTACTTCGATGGGCACTATAGGTGCCTTAGCGCCAATAGCCGTTGGTTTGGCCAACCAGGCCGGGCTGGATCAGGCATTAGTAGCTGGTGTGCTGCTAAGCGGTGCCATGTTTGGTGACAACTTATCTATTATCTCTGACACGACTATTGCCTCTACCCGCACTCAGGGCGCGCAAATGGCAGATAAATTCCGTGAAAATATCAAAATTGCCCTGCCCGCGGCGGCTATCACGCTGCTGTTATATATCGTGCTGGCGACAGAGGGTGCGCCGGTGCAAATTGACGCCGTCAACTGGACAGGTGTAATACCTTATGCGGCGATCTTACTGCTGGCAGTACTGGGACTAAATGTCTTTGTAGTGTTGCTGTTAGGCATAGTACTGGCGGCTTTGCAGGGCACTGTGTTTGCCAACTACGCTATGGCCAATTTGGGTAAAGATATCGCCAGCGGTTTTGCCAATGTGCAGGAAATCTTCCTGCTGGCAATGCTGGTAAGTGCATTAAGTGAATTTATTAAACAGCAAGGCGGTTTGCAGTGGATTGCCGGCAAAATTCAGCATGTCGCAAACGGTCTGAAACTGGCCGGCAATAAAGCCCAGCAACTGGCCATAGCGGCGTTAGCCTTTATCAGTAATCTGTGTATTGCCAATAATACGGTGGCAATAGTACTAACCGGTGACGTCAGCAAAACGCTGGCTCAGCAACATCAGATATCGCCAAAGCGCAGCGCCAGCCTGCTGGATATTTTTGCCTGTATCAGCCAGGGGCTGGTACCTTATGGTGCCCAGGCCTTGTTGCTGGGAGCCAGCTTCGGCATCTCACCCTGGCAGGTGGTAACGCAAAGCTATTACTGTCTGATTTTGCTGCTGGTGGCCATTACCATTATTGTCATCCGGCCGAATCATCCAAGCCAAACAGGCGGCAACCAGCGCTAGCGCCTGAGCAAAGATAACGGCTTAGCCAGCATATGGTACAGCAAAATAGACCAGCGCATTTTCAGACGGTGGCCGCGGACAAACCAGAGGGCCTTGCACATTGCCGGCATTATGCCTTTGTCTTGCAAGGTGTTAATAAAACAGTGGCAAAGCAGCCGTTGCGGTGCCGCTACGCTAGCCTGCTGTAAGTAAGCGCTGGCTGAGTCGGATGGGAATAACTGCGTCAGAACATACACCACATTGGTTACCGCTTGCGCCGCGCCTATTTTTATTGCTTCCTCAGACAAAGACGCCAGCAAGCCCTGTTCAGCTAATGCCGAAAATTGGTCATTCAGATCAATAATGTCTTTTAAACTGCGATGGGTTTCTTCCTGCCAGAACAAATGCACTGCGGCATGCACAAATAAATGCTGCAGGCAGGGCGTTTTAAAGCCTGAGCCTGGTATCGCCACCGCCTGTTCAAACAAAGGAACAATATTTAGCTGCCTGGCCGAAGCAGGCGGAAAAATATGATGGTGCAAGTCAATTACGCTGTCGCGTTCAAAGTGATGCAGCGGTGGCTGCTGATGTGACCAGCGCAGATAATACTGCCGATCATACTCCGCCATTTCGGGCTCATAAAAGCCGCTAAAAAACAGCTTGTTTTTCACTTCGCTAACTGAGGATGCCGGCACCAGTATATCAATGTCAGAAAACAGTCTGCCGTGGCTTACCGGCAATGCCAACGCCCGGTAGGCTGCGCCTTTAAGCAACAAACAGGGGCAGGTCAATTGCTGCAACATTGGCTCTAGTTGCTGTAACTCATAAAACAATGAATGCTGTTGTTTGGCAGCGTATTTCGCCCCGGATTGCAGCTGACGGCTAACCTGCAGCGGCACCCGGTCAAACTCAGCGGTTTGCTGCAATTTAAAATACGCCTTTGCCAGCAGACCATGCTTACGCAGCTGAGCCAGCAGCAGTGTCCAATCAGCCGCAGTGGCCTGCCTGGCATAATCAGCCGGGGCCTGAAACAAAGCCAGCAGTTGCGACCTCACTTAAGCTGCTCCATAAGTGATAGCATTTCATCGGTATCGGCGTATTGTAATTGCATCAGTTTAACGCTGCGCACTAAACGGCTAAGGGCGGTAAAGCCTTCGGCGCCCAACACTGAATAATTAAACGAATTCTGTATCAGCCGCAAGATCCCCTGCTCTGCTGCAATTGGTTCAAACACGGTATTTGGCTGGGTACTGCAGTACTGTGGGAAAATAATGTGGCTGGCGTAACATGGCAAGTCATACCCCTGCCAACTGGCCTCGGACGGTAACAGATAACCGACGGTGCCTTTAATAGTGTTGTCAATTTGCAACCGTAATGCTGCCTCAGGATAACGTTGACGAATAACACTAAGTGACTGATTTTTCAAGCTAACAGGCCGAACACAAGGTACCACCATACCGGTGTTCATATCTAGCAGACAACTTTCGTCAGATAACAGGCGCCAGCCCTGCAACATTAACATTGCACTTAAAGTGCTTTTGCCTGAACCGGGTTCAGCCGGTAATACCAGAGTTAAATCGCCCTTTTGCACCACCGCCGCATGAAAGGCCAGATAATAATGTTGAAAAGACGCCACGCTCCAGTTAAAAGCCCACTCAAAAATAGCCGGTAAATGTGCTTGCTCTGCCATGCGAAAATGCTCAGACGCGGAGCCAACCAGATACTCGCCGGCCAGATCAGCCCAGCGACGCTTTACAGTCAAATCAAAATCGTAAACCAGATTAGCGTTAATCGGGCCAAACACCGTTGCCGGATAGAGCTGCTGTATTGCGTGATATAAATGGCGTGATGAATTAACTACCGCGACCGAAAACGGCTGGCAATGAATAGCAAAGTTATAAGCACTCATAAACCGGGTTTAGCGTTTTGCAACAGATCGGCTTTGCTAGCCAAAGTGGTATCATGGCTTACCGGGTCAAACATCAACACGTAGCTTAGCGTTGTATCTTCAGCAACAACGTCAAATTCACTATGTATATAACCAGCTGCTGCGGTATTACACCACAGCAGCCAGTCAGCATAGCTTGAGGTTACATCAGGAGGCATTAGATCTAATAACTGCAAAGTTAACAAAGCCAAGTTAAACGTTAAATAACAGCTTAATAGCCATTTACATAGAAAGCTACCAAGTTAATTAAATCTATTCTGGCCTGCCCACTTGCATACTTGTAGGCTGATACAAAGTCATCGGGTAAAGGAAATTCGCCCGATCTGCGCACAACCTTGTCCATGTACAAGGCATACAAAAAACAATAACTAATATTGCGCTCAAAATTATCCGGGCTGTCATAAATACAGCTGCTTAATTTCCTGGTTTTGCTGCCACCAAAAACATCTTTAAACCGGGTATCCTGATGTATTTGTTTGCCATTAAACTTATATACCGTATGCGACGGCTTTTTAAAGCAGCCGTGTGGGCTACCAAAATAATCTACATCACATATTTTATGCGAGACGTGCTCTTTACATTTTTTTCCGCTTTGCGCAGTCATCGAGGCAATTTGTGACGCAGTAGCACTTAAGCCACAATTAAGCGTTGACGAACCCCAGGTTGCCCGACTTTTAAACGACATCAATAACGGCACGCTGGCTAAACCCGCTTTAACTAAAAAGTCTCTGCGGCTACCGCTGGTCTGTTGTACTTGCTTATTGTCATCCATTTCCATAGCAGTTCCCAAAGCACACAATTTTGTGACTGATTGCAGTTTACCTAAGCAAAATTATGCAAAAATCACTCCATCAAAGCAAGCCAATGATTTAAAGCATATTTTAATATTGCTACCTGCAGCAAACTGCGTATTTTGTAAAACAAGCTGACAACTAAAGCCGGCATTGCGGCAAAGCCGAAGCAGCCTTACGTTCGTTATACAACTTCATCGCAGCCGGCAATTTTTCACGTAGTTCTTTAATCCGCGTTTCTGGTAGCGGGTGGGTAGACATAAACTCCGGTGTGCCGCTACCGCCCAATGCCGCCATATTTTGCCATAGATTAACGGCTTGCCGTGGTTCAAAACCGGCTTTTGCCATCAGTTCCAAACCAATAATATCAGATTCGGTTTCATGCGCGCGGCTAAATGGCAACGCCACACCAAGCTGCGCACCAAGGCCAAATGCCGTCATTAACTCTTGCTGATATTTAACGCCATAAGCTTTCATACCGGCGTCGCCTAATGCCAAGATGGTCTGAATGCCCTGATTGGTCGACAGGCGCTCATTGCTGTGGCCAGCAATGACGTGTGCAATTTCGTGGCCGACAACTGCTGCCAGCTGCTCCTGATTTTGTGCCACTTTTAGCAAGCCGGTATAAACACCTATTTTACCGCCTGGTAACGCAAAAGCATTAACCTGGTCAGCATCAAACAACACCACTTCCCAGCTTTGGGCCCGTAAATTGTCCGGCGTAACAGCCAATAAGCTATTAGCAACGCATTTTACATAGCGGTTAAGCTCAACATCTTTTGCCAGTGGCGTTTCTGCTTTCATTGCTTCAAACGTCTGCGCGCCCATTTTGCCCAGCTCCGCGTCGCTAAATAGCATGATCTGGCGCCGGCCGGTAGGTGACTGGACACAGGCTGCCATTAATAAAATACAGGCACTGGTAACAAACAACTTCTTCAACATCGGTATATCCTTATTTTTGTTGCGCCGGCAGAAATCAAGCATAGGTTTTATTGTATCTGCTGAAAAACAAAAAACCACCCGCAGGTGGTTTTTCATTCAGAATTAACTGGTTAAATCATCAAAAAACTTTTTCACACCGTCGAAGAAGCCTTTCGATTTCGGCCGGTGTTTAGCTTCACCGTCGCCAACCATGCTGTCATCCAACTGGCGTAACAAGTCTTTTTGCTTGTCACTCAGGTTAACCGGCGTTTCTATTACCACTTTACAGACTAAATCACCAATACCGCCACCACGTACAGACTTCACACCTTTGCCACGCAGACGGAACATTTTATCCGTTTGTGTCTCTGCCGGTATTTTAAGCTTAACGCGGCCATCCAGCGTTGGTACATCAATTTCGCCGCCCAAGGCAGCAGTAGTAAAGCTCAGTGGTACATCGCAGTACAGATTGTTGCCATCGCGGACAAAGATCGGGTGCTCTTTTACATGCACCTGTACATATAAATCACCCGCCGGCGCACCATGCATACCCGCTTCGCCTTCGCCGGTTAAACGAATACGATCACCGGTGTCAACACCCGCCGGAATTTTCACCGACAGCGTTTTGGTTTTTTCTATGCGGCCTTCGCCATGGCATTTGCTGCACGGATCCGGAATAATTTTACCGCGACCATTACAGGTTGGGCAGGTTTGCTGTACCGCAAAAAAGCCCTGGCGCATGGTTACCTGGCCGGCACCATGGCAAGTAGGACAACTCTTGGCTGAAGTGCCTTTTTTCGCACCAGAGCCATCACAGCTATCGCAGCCAACCATAGTCGGCACTTTGATATCAACCGACTTACCGCGCACTGCTTCTTCCAGGCTCAGTTCCAGGTTATAGCGTAAATCTGAACCGCGCTGCGCACGTGACTGACCACGGCGGCCACCACCACCAAAGATATCGCCGAACACATCGCCGAATATATCACCGAAATCAGCACCGCCGGCACCACCACCGCCACCACGGTTCGGATCTACCCCGGCATGGCCAAAACGGTCATAGGCGGCGCGTTTTTGTTCATCCGACAACACCTCGTAGGCTTCCTGCACTTCTTTAAACTTCTCTTCCATGGCCTTATCACCCTGAGTACGATCCGGGTGATATTTCATGGCGAGGCGTTTATAGGCCTTTTTGATGTCTTTATCGTCGGCGCCTTTGGCGACACCTAGTACTTCATAATAGTCACGCTTGGACATAGTTCCCGCTCAGTAAATGTCTTAATGCCAAAAGGCTGGCACCAGGCCAGCCCTTATACTTCAGCCAGATTACTTCTTGTCGTCTTGCACTTCTTCAAACTCAGCGTCAACGACATCGTCGTTGCCGTTGTCAGCTTGCTGGCCAGCATCAGCACCGCCCTGTTGTGCTTTGGCCTGTGCTGCTTCCATCAGTTTTTGTGACGCCTGCATCAGTGCCTGAGACTTCTCATCAATCGCGGCCTTGTCGCTGCCTTTTAACACAGCTTCCAGCTCTTTGATTGCCGTTTCAATGGCTTCTTTGTCATTGGCGGCCAGACTGTCGCCCACTTCTTCCAGTTGTTTGCGGGTAGCATGTACCATCGCATCAGCCTGATTGCGGGTTTGTACCAGCTCTTCAAACTTTTTGTCTTCTTCAGCATGAGCTTCAGCATCACGTACCATGGCCTGAATTTCTTCATCGCTTAAGCCAGAGTTAGCCTTGATAGTGATTTTTTGCTCTTTGCCGGTATCTTTATCTTTAGCAGATACATGCAAGATACCGTCGGCGTCTAAATCGAAAACCACTTCAATTTGCGGCTCGCCGCGACGGCCGGCACGAATGCCTTCTAAGTTAAACTGACCCAGTGACTTGTTGTCTGACGCGCGCTTACGCTCGCCCTGCAGCACGTGGATAGTTACCGCAGACTGGTTATCTTCTGCTGTTGAGAACACCTGTGACTTCTTAGTCGGAATAGTAGTGTTTTTCTCAATCAGCGCCGTCATTACGCTGCCCATGGTTTCAATACCCAGTGACAATGGTGTAACGTCAAGCAGCAATACGTCTTTCACATCACCTGACAGTACCGCGCCCTGGATCGCTGCGCCTACTGCAACCGCTTCGTCCGGGTTTACGTCTTTACGTGGCTCTTTGCCAAAGAAAGCCGTTACCGCTTCCTGTACTTTTGGCATCCGCGTTTGGCCGCCAACCAGGATGATATCGTCAATTTCACCGACACTTAAATCAGCATCTTTCAGCGCTTGTTTCAGCGGCTCGATAGTGCGCTGAATTAAATCTTCCACTAAAGATTCCAGCTTGGCACGGGTTACCTTGATGTTCAGGTGTTTCGGGCCTGAGGCATCAGCAGTAATGTACGGCAGGTTTACTTCAGTTTGTGACGCTGACGATAGCTCAATCTTAGCTTTTTCTGCAGACTCTTTTAAGCGCTGCATCGCCAGAGGGTCGTTACGCAGGTCAATGCCCTGCTCTTTCTTAAATTCTTCCACCAAATAGTTGATTAAACGGTTGTCGAAGTCTTCACCACCTAAGTGAGTATCACCGTTGGTCGCCAGTACTTCAAAGGTTTGCTCGCCGTCTACGTCATCAATTTCAATGATAGAGATATCGAAAGTACCGCCACCTAAGTCATATACCGCAACTTTAGTGTCGCCTTTCTTTTTATCCATACCATAAGCCAGCGCCGCAGCAGTTGGCTCGTTGATAATACGTTTTACATCTAAACCAGCAATACGGCCGGCATCTTTGGTTGCCTGACGCTGCGCATCGTTAAAGTACGCAGGTACCGTAATAACCGCAGCCGTTACTGCTTCACCTAAGAAGTCTTCGGCGGTTTTTTTCATCTTTTTCAGCACTTCAGCTGAAATTTGTGGCGCGGCTAACTTTTTGCCTTTTACTTCAACCCAGGCATCACCATTATCAGCCTTAACGATAGCGTAAGGCATAATTTTAATGTCGCGCTGTACTTCTTCGTCTTCAAAACGACGACCAATTAAACGCTTGATCGCGAATAAGGTGTTTTTCGGGTTGGTCACCGCCTGACGTTTTGCCGGCTGGCCCACTAACACTTCGCCGTCTTCAGCATAAGCAATAATAGAGGGCGTAGTACGGGTACCTTCAGCGTTTTCTAATACGCGAGGCTTGTCGCCGTCTAATACTGCTACACAAGAGTTGGTTGTACCCAAGTCAATACCAATAATTCTGCCCATAACTACACTCCAGTTAATATTCTGAACAATCACAAATTGCGTTGAGCGTTTAATGGGGATTAGCCCTGATCCATTCAAGGTTATTCAATTAAAAATTTTGCCAAGTGGGAACTTTTTCCTGTTTTACCGCGCTTTTCACGCTATTGAGCGCCAATAACGGTTAACTTATTACGCTTTACCTGCCTATAATAGCCGGCATCTGTAGCTTAAATTTTCAGGGTTTGTTATGCCATTACTCGACAGTTTTACCGTTGACCATACCATTATGAAAGCCCCGGCTGTGCGTGTGGCAAAGAAAATGAATACGCCAAAAGGCGATGCCATTACCGTATTTGATTTGCGTTTTTGCGTGCCTAATGAAGAAATACTGTCAGAAAAAGGCATTCATACGCTGGAGCATTTGTTTGCCGGTTTTATGCGTGACCATTTAAATGGTGCTGATGTAGAGATTATCGATATTTCGCCGATGGGCTGCCGTACCGGCTTTTACATGAGCTTAATTGGCACTCCAGACGAGCAGCGCGTGGCGACTGCCTGGCAGGCCGCGATGGACGATGTATTGCATGTTGCCAGCCAGAGCGATATTCCGGAACTGAATATTTACCAGTGCGGCACGGCGCAAATGCACTCGCTGGATGAAGCCAAGCAAATTGCAAAAAACATCCTTGAGCGTGGTGTCGGCGTAAACCGCAACGACGAGCTGGCCTTGCCGGCTGAGATTTTAAATAAACTTTAAACATCGTTCGCAGATATCAGCCCGCTTTATAGCGGGCTTTTTATTAGCACACCTGATCCCGCCCCGCGCGCTTGGCTTTGTACATCGCTTTATCAGCCGCCGCTATCATTTGCTCAGCGTTACTAAATTCAGCTTCATCGTAGGCAGCAACACCGGCAGAGAAGCTACAGCTGAACTGCTCAGTATTGGCAGTAAAATGTAATTGCCGTAACGCTTGCAGGATTTGCTGCGTTAATTCCCGCGCCTGCTCACCACTGCATTCAGGCAACACCAGCATAAATTCTTCACCGCCGTAGCGGCCGGCCCGGTCAGATTTTCGAATACGTTTACGCAGCAGCGTGGCTAAAGCTGTAATAACCATATCGCCAATACCATGGCCGTAGTTGTCATTGACCGCTTTAAAGTGGTCGATATCCAGCATCACTATACTAAAGGTGTGCTGATAACGCTGGCTGCGTTCAAACTCCAGCTCGGCCAGCTCTTTGATCGCACTGTGTTTTATCAACGCCGTCAGATTATCTTTTTCAATCAGGTTTTTCAGTTGCTGGCTGCGTTTTAGCCGCGCCTTCACCGCCAGTACCAACTGGGTATCGTCGATAGGTTTACTGATAAAATCATCAGCGCCAAGCGCCATAGCGCCAATCTGCAGCGTTTTATTTATCTCGGATGACAAAAATACAATGGGTAAACGCCTTAACGACTGATACTGTCGCAGCAAACCGGCCAGCTCTATGCCAGAGTAATCTGGCATATACATTTCCAGCAACACTAAATCTGGCTGAAAGCGTATTATGTCGGCAACAATATGCCTGACGTTGGTTAAAATTTGCGTTTCTATACCGGCATTATTTAGCACCAAAGCAAAATGTTGCGCCAACAATTTATCGTCATCAACGATAAACACCTTACCTGAATTTTTAGTGCTTAATTCCAGTAATTCACTAATGGTTGAAATCATCGCCGGTACATCAAGTGGCGAAACAAAAAATGCTTCGGCGCGATGCTGCGATGCTTTAATGCGTAAATCAAACTCGTCCTTTTCAGAAAACACCAATAACCGTGAAGCTTGTATTTTCAACTGTTGTAACAATAAGTTTTGTCCAAACAGCGAAGCGCCATCTTTCAGATTCGCTGCCGCTAACAGCACAGCCGGGGCAGTATGTTGCAAACGCGCCAGGCAACTGCCGTAGTCGGAGAAACATTCAACATGGTGACCAAAAGCCTGTAGCTGACTAACCAGCTCGGCATTTAACTGCGGCGAGGCTAATAATAACCAGACAGTATCTGCTTTATGCAGTTGGGTTTTGCCATCAGCAGCTGAGCCGCCCACCTCCAGCAAAGCCCGATTTACCGCCACATCAAATTCAAACACCGTCTGGCGCAAGCCCGGTAGTGCTGCAGTACGCTCTGCCGGAGATTTGCTGCGAATGTCTTTGGCAAGTTGCTCTATTTGCCGGGCATAGCTCCCCAGGGCTGCATGACCAAAGGTGCCACAAGCGCCCGCCAGCTTGTGCGCTTCGGTAATTAACTCGGGTAAAAAGCTACTATCAGATGCAGCTGTCAGCGATAGCATTTTTGCAGAGCGCTCAGACAAGCCTTGTTCAAAGCGCAAACGCAACGTAGCAAATGCCGCTGACAAATCAGGCTTAGATTTACCATTACTCAACAGCACACTCCCTCATGGCGTCGTTAAATAAGCATCATTTAATATTTGAAGTCATGTTTCAGCATCGACCAACTGCTGTGCATTTGCAAGCGCTGTGGCGCATTACTGTGCTATCTGGCTGGCTGACGGGCAGGTTAATCTGCCAGTTGGTCAAGCAAATACACCAGATGCTGATACTCAATACCGCTATGACGTGATAAGCCAATTTCACAGGTGCGGCTGGTTGACACCCCTTGTGAGCAAGCACTTACCTGCGGTTTTAAGCCAGACAGAGCGGAGGCATTTAGCTCAGGCAACACAAAGCCTTTATCGCCGGCAAAACCGCAGCAGCTAATGCCTTCTGGCACTACAATTTTACTGCTGCAGGCACTTAACAAGTGCTGTAGTTTATCGGCTTGCCCCAACTGGCTGGCACTGCAGGTAATATGCAGCGCTACCGGTTCATTAAGTGGCGTAATCCTGAGTTTCGGCAACACCTTGTCATGCAAAAAATCGACACTGTCGAAAATAGTCAGCCGCGGGTCCAGCTTGCCGCGCAGCGTTAAACTGCAAGGGCTGGTATCAGAATACACGGCAATATCGCCGTTATTGGTAACGTCAAGTAACCATAGTTCCAGTTCGCGCTGCTTTTGTGCTGCTGCGGCAAACTGGCCTTTAGATTGAAACGGCATACCACAACATTGGTTGCTGATACCGTCCGGTACGATCAGCTGATACCCAGCCTTTTGCAGTAAGCTGGCGCTTACCTGCTGCAAACTACGCTGATCTATGCTGTTCACTTGCGGCGCCATAACCCGGCCTGAGCAAGCGGCCAGATAGATCAGCGGCTTTAGCGCCTGATCTGCAGCATACTGATTTACCACACTATGGCCATTTGCTGTCGGCATAGCCTTGTGCCAGCGCGGCACTACCCTGCCAACTGCGCTGCCAACACGCAGACCCAACCGGCTGATTGCGGTAGCAACACTAAAGTGGCGTGCGATAAAAGCCGCAGCTCTCTGCCATGGCCGGTTGTGCGCGGCGCGCAGCTGCCGGGTCAAGTCACCGGTGTTAATGCCCACCGGGCAGGCCGTGCTGCACATGCCGCAGGCAGCACAGGTATCGGTACCGGCATACTGGTAAGTTTGGCTAAGTTGCTTTAAGCGCTTGGCGTCTTCGCCTGACGTATGCGCTTTGCCTAACAAGGTTAAACGTGATATTTCACGCTGTGCCACAATGCGTTGGCGTGGCGTTAAGGTTAATTTGCGCGACGGACAGACCGGCTCGCAAAAACCGCATTCTATGCATTTATCGACCAGCGGATTAGTCGCTGGTAAGGGTTTTAAGTGTTGCAGATGCAACTGCGGATTATGGCTAAGCACTACGTCCGGATTTAAAATATGCTGCGGATCCAATAGCTGCTTAAGCTGCCACATCAGCTGATAGGCTTCGCTGCCCCACTCCAGCTCAACAAAGGGTGCCATATTACGGCCGGTGCCATGCTCGGCTTTTAACGAGCCAGCAAACTCTACCGCCACCAGCTGCGCGACGTCCTGCATAAAAGCATCATATCGAGTTATTTGCTCTGACTCATCAAAGCGCTGGGTAAAGACAAAATGCAGATTACCTTCCAGTGCGTGGCCGAAAATAATCGCCTCATCATACTGATATTTATCAAATAACTGTTGCAGCCGTGATACTCCTTCGGCCAGTTGTTCTACCGGGAAAGTGACATCTTCAATAATGACTGTAGTGCCTGTTTGACGCACAGCACCTACTGCAGGGAAGGTACCTTTGCGAATGGCCCATAACTGGTTATACACCGTCGGATCAGTGCTGAATTCAACCTGTTGTTCCAGCTCAAAGCCGGCCAGACAGGCTGATATTTGTACCAGTTGTTGCTGCAATACACTGTTGCCAGGTGCGGTACTCTCTACCAATAAAGCACAGGCATTATCTGACAAGCCCTTTACCCAATCCGGCATGCCGGGTTTATTCTGCACCGAACGCAGGCTGCGCCGGTCCAGCAGCTCTACTGCCGATACCGGTTGTTGTTTTAGCAGCGAAACGGCGCGACAGCAGCTGTCCACCGTAGGGAAGACTAATAGGCTACTGGCCCGGTGTGGATACTCCGGCACAGTGTTATAGGTTACCGCACTGATAAAACCCAGGCAGCCTTCTGAGCCAACCATTAAATGGGTGAGAATATCTATCGGATCGGTAAATTCGGTTAACGCATTCAGCGAAAAACCAGTGGTATTTTTTAAGCGGTATTTATGGCGGATCTTAGCGCGAAGCGCGCTGTTGGCGCGGGTTTGTGTGCCCAGTTCTTCTAGCTCTGCCAACAACTGCGCATGACTTTGCCGAAATGCCGCTACGCTTTGCGGATCTTCGGTATCCAGTACAGTGCCATCAAACAATACCAGCCGCATCGCCGCCAGGGTATTAAAACTGTTATGCGCGGTGCCGCAGCACATACCACTGGCATTATTCGCCACGATACCGCCGATTTTGCAGCTGTTAATCGATGCCGGGTCCGGGCCGATTTTACGCTGAAACTTTGTCAGCACGCTGTTAGCCGCAGCGCCGATAACTCCAGGTTGCAGCCGTATTTGCTCGCCCAGGCCACGCACTTCGCGCTGTTGCCAGTTTTCGCCCAGCACCAGCAATACAGAGTCGGTTACCGCTTGGCCGGATAAACTGGTGCCGGCAGCCCGAAAGGTAACTGCCACCTGATATTCATTCGCCAGCTTTAACAGCGCCACTACTTCGGCTTCGCTTTCAACGCGCAATACCAACTTTGGCAGCAAGCGATAAAAGCTGGCGTCGGTACCAAAAGCTAAAGTGTGCAGCGGATCGTCAAAATACCGCTGCGGCGGAATAAGCTGTTTAACGGCCTGAATAAACTGCGCGTGCATGCAAACCTCTGGCTGGAAACACTAAAGCTAGATTAATCGATAATACGGTATTCAGCAGTGGCATGCATAAACATTTTTCGAACCGCAGAGCATTTAAGTATAATTTATTCACATCGCATTTTGTCGTAACCTACCAGAAACTCACTGCCTGGCTAAGACACCAACGCAAACAGCGCTAACGCAGTGACGACGGCTGACATACTGTATATCTGGCCGTCGCAGTAGCTATTTTCGTTTTAAAGCATTAAACCCGTATCAGAACAAAAAGTCCGTCGCTAAAAAGTGTGAGCTGCGCAGCTTGACCATTTGTTTAACAAAGTCGATATCATCCTGCTGATATTTCGCTGCTACCAGGGTCGGCGTGGAAAACTGCCGCAGCGCATCCACCACCGACAGCGTGCCTTCAGCCGAGTCTTTACGGCCGTTAAACGGGAAGCTGTCCGGCCCGCGCTGGCATTGGCTGTTGATATTAATGCGGCCAACCTGATTGGCAAAAATATCCACCAGCTCACCGACCTGCTGCGGGTTTTGACCAAAAATACTCAGCTGCTGGCCAAAGTTGGAATTAACTACGTAATCAACCACTTCGCTGATATCAGAGTAAGGTACTACCGGCACCAGCGGGCCGAACTGTTCCTCGTTGTACAGCCGCATACTGCTGTTAACCGGATACAGCAGCGCCGGGGTAAACAAGGATGCACTCGTTTGCCCGCCACCCGGGTTTTGCAGCTTGGCGCCTTTGCTTAACGCATCGTCTAACAGCTCGGTTAAAAACTGCGTTTTACCGGGCTCTGGCAGCGGGGTTATTGCTACGCCGTCTTGCCACGGCATACCGGCTTTTAGCTCACAAATGGCACTGGCAAGTTTATCTACCAGTTCAGCGGCACGGCTTTGCTGCACAAACAGAATTTTCAAGGCGGTACAGCGCTGGCCGTTAAACGACAAGCTGCCGGCCAGACATTCTTTTACCGTGCGAGCCATATCAGCATCGGGCAAGATAATGGCCGGGTTTTTCGCATCCAGCCCCAACACAGCGCGCAGCCGGTGTGGTTTGGGATGCATCCGTTTTAAGTCACTGGCGCCTTTATTGGTGCCGATAAAAGCGAATAAGTCGATTTTGCCGCTCTCCATCAGTACACCAACGGTTTCGCGGCCACGGCCGTAAATAATGTTGATCACCCCAGCCGGAAAGCTTTGCAAAAACGCCTGCAACAGCGGCTGGATCAGCAAGACGCCGTATTTCGCCGGCTTAAAAATCACAGTATTACCCATGATCAGCGCCGGAATTAACGTGGTAAAGGTTTCATTTAACGGATAGTTAAACGGCCCCATACACAACGCAACGCCTACCGGCACGCGGCGGATTTTACCCAGGCTGCCTTGTTCAATAATAAAGTGGCTGGCATCTCTGTCCTGCTGCTTTAATGCTTCGATGGTGTCGCGAATATAGTCACAGGTACGGTCGAATTCTTTTGCCGCATCAGGGTAGGTTTTGCCAATTTCCCACATCAGCAGACGAATAACTTCATCGCGCTGCAGCTGCATTAAGCCAAGGAATTTCTCCACATGCTGAATACGCTCCAACACCGCCATAGTTGGCCAGGTGCCACGGCCTAAGTCGTAGGCTTTTACTGCACTGTCCAGTGCCTTTAGCGCGGTATCGGCATCCAGTAACGGCGTATGGCCCAGCACGACTTGCTGTAGCTCATCATTATGCTCATTGCGCAGATACACCGGGCTAACGACAGGGCTAAGATCGCCTGGCCACTGCACCAACTCGCCATTTACTAAATACTCGCGCTGGGTTATTTCGCCCTTGTGGGCAAACTCTGCCGGTATATCAGCGGCTTGCGGAAAAACTGTTGCTAAACTCATGCCTTGCTCCTTCTAACAAAATTGACTTGGTTGTTAGTCAGGGTCAGATGCGACGCTTGTCCGGCTTAGGCCGGATCTTATGTTCTGCATGTTTAAATCGTTGCAGGCTTCACAGTTAAGGGAACGCAAAGACGTCGTAAATACATCCCTGTAGACTCCTCTGCCGCATCCCTGCGGCAGACGCTTTGCTATACCCTTAACTGTTTCGCTTTGTTATTTCGGTGATACATCAATCGTTAGCTATGTGCTTCTGGGCTCCAACCTGCTTCTGACGTTTTGCCGCAGCGAGAATCGGTTTGCTGTAAGCTGACCGTTGAAGGCATGGATGCCTGAGTCGAGCCTACAGGGACGTATTCACGGCGTGTCAGCGTGAGCAAACCGGTTCGTGCCGAAGCCACTTAACCCGCGGCTACTTCACAAACACAGAAGGCCGGTTCTGCGCCCAAAAGCCGTTAAAGTGATCCTTGCTGACAATAGCGCCGGTGTGCTCCACCACAAAGCCGGCCAGCCGGGCAGCAAACTTCACCGCGTGCTGTGGTGCTATACCACCTAACCGCGCTGCCAGATAACCACCGTTAAACGAATCGCCGGCTGCCGTGGTGTCTACCACTTTCTTCACCGGGTGCGCCAGCGCGGTAAAACCCTGCTGCTGATAACGGCCGTTAATGCCGTTTACGCCGTCTTTAACAATAATCTCAGCCACACCCAACTCAGTTAGTTGCGCCAGCACATCATGGGTGGTTTTCGCCTCAAACAGCACGCGGTGGTCATCCAGCCCCGGCAGTGCAACATCGGCTAAACTGTAAGCCTGAATAAAGGCCGCTTTGGCTGCATCAGCGTTTTGCCACAGCGCGGGGCGGTAATTCGGATCGAACACTATCTGGCTGCCGTCAGCTTTTAACTGCTTAACCAGCCCGAACAACTGATCCCGGTCGCTATCGGATAAAATTGCCAGCGTAATGCCGGAGAAATAAAACATGTCGCAGCCTTTAATAGCAGCGTAATTTAACTGCGTATTAAAGCACTGCAACACCTGTTTTGCCGCCGAGCTATCGCGCCAGTACACAAAGCTGCGCTCGCCAAAAGCATCGGTATTAATCATATACAGGCCAGGCCGGGCGGTTTTGGTACGTAGCATCAGGCGGGTGTCTATTTTTTCCCGCTCGACTGCCCGCACCAGTTTGTCACTGATCAGATCGGTACCAACGGCGGTGAAAAACTGCACATCAACCGGGTTTTCACAGGTCCGTTTTAAATACACCGCGGTGTTAAACACATCTCCGGCAAAATTCTGGTGATAGACATTGTCGACCAGCTGGTACAGCTCGACCATGCATTCTCCCATAATGACAATACGTTTGCTCATGCCCGCTCCTTAAGCTGCTGTTTTAATTTGCCGGGCAATGGCGGTTGCCGCAGCTGCCAACGCAGTAATTTGGCTCCACTGCTGGCTTTGCACCATACTAGCCGGTGTCAGCCAGGAACCGCCAGCAACAAATACATTCGGCAGCGCTAAAAAATCGGCCAGATTATGCTGAGCAATACCACCGGTAGGGCAAAACTTTACCTGCTGAAATACACCGCTCAGCGCTTTAAGCATCTCAATGCCGCCGGATAAATGCGCCGGGAAAAACTTGACCTCGCGCAAACCATATTCGTACGCCATGGCAATTTCTGACGGCGTCGCCACGCCGGGCGCCAGTGGCAAGCCGGTAGCAATCATCGCTTCCAGCAATTGAGGCGTGCTGGCCGGACTAACCAGAAACTGTGCGCCGGCGTCTTTACAGGCATTGGCATCAGCTGCTGATAATATGGTACCAGCGCCGACTAATAAACTTGGCAAGGCAGTACGGATAGCGGTAATGGCCGCCAACGCCTGGCGGGTGCGCAGCACTACTTCAACCGAACCTACGCCACCGTCAGCCAGCGCTTTGGCAATGAATACCGCTTCATGCGGCGTGTCGGCCTGAATAATGGGTAATAATGCAGGGCCCCTGATCACAGAAGAAAGCATGGACGACAATAGCGGGGGTAAAGACGACATTAAACGACTCCTGTAAAAGCTTTCAGCGCAGTGGCCGGGCGAGAAACTAATTGCTGATAAGCAGTATGCACTGCAGTAAAAAAGGCTTTGTTTAAACTGAGCTGTGGCGGAAACACCGCATCGACGGCTAAAAACAGCGCCACGTCAGTATCCGCATTGCCGCTGCACTGCGCCGCCACGGCCAGCAATTGCTCTGCCAGCGGGTCAATCAGTTTATCGTTGTCTTTGTAACGCTTCACAATAAAGCGGCACCAGGCGGCGATGGCAAACGCCAGTTTGTCGATTGGTTTGCCGGCGGCTAAGTTATCGCTAATGGCAGGTAAAATACGCATTGGCAGCTTTTGCGAGCCGTCCCAGGCAATTTGCGCCAACAAATGACGGATAGCCGGGTTACGAAACCGCGCCAGAATGTCATTACTGTACTGCTTAACATCCAGCTCGGCAGGCGCTTTGAACGACGGCATGATCTCGTTATTGATCATCTGCTGAATAAACTGTGTTAACACTTGATCTTGCATAGCGTCGAATACCGTTTCATAGCCGAGCAAGCAGCCTACATAGGCCAGAGTGGAATGCGGTGCATTAAGTAAACGCAGCTTGGCTTTTTCAAACGCCGTGACATCCTGGGCATAAATTACCCCGGCTTGCTGCCAGGCGGGCCGATCTGCCGGTAAAATATCTTCTATAACCCACTGCACAAAGGCTTCGCGCTTTATTGGCCAGTTATCCTGCACACCCAACACCACGGCAACCTGGGCTTTAATGGCATCGTCGGTGGCAGGGGTAATGCTGTCGACCATGGTACAGGGGCTAATTAATTGCTGGTTAAGCCAGTTAGCTATCGTCGGATCTTTTTGTTCAGCAAAAGCAAGCAGCGCATTACGCAGTTTGTGGCCATTGTCGGTTAAGTTATCGCAGCTGATTACACAAAACGGCGCAATATTGGCCTGAAAGCGTGCGGCCAGGGCGGTAAACAGCAAACCAATGGCGGTTATCGGTTGACCATTTCCGCTTAGGTCTTGCTGGATCTGGCTGTGCTGTAAATCCAGCTTACCGCTGCTATTTAAGCAGTAGCCTTTTTCGGTAATAGTCAGGGTAACGTACTTAGTGCTGGCGGCCGTTAAGCGCGCTAACACCTGGCTGTACTGTTCGCTGGCAATCAGCACTTCCTGCACTGAGCCGATCACCTGGTAGCTTTGCACCGCATCCAGCACGGCCAGGGTATATAAACCATCTTGTGGTGATAAGGCCTGACTAACATCGGGTGAGCGCATTGATACCGCACTGATGGCCCAATCGCCGCCAAATTGCAGTGCCTGTTCGGTATACCAGGCCTGATGGCCGCGGAAAAACGCACCGGGGCCTAAATGCACTATGCCGATTTGCGGCTTGTGTTCGCCCAGCCGGTAAGCCGGGATTGGCAGTTTGCCGTTTAGGCTTGCCAGAGTCTGATTGTTTAGTTGTGTCATCAGTTTTTTGCCATTTGATTTGGGCTCCGCGGCCAGACAGCACAGTGAGACTCGTTCATCTGCGGCTTCACTCAGTAACAGCACACAAAGACGCCGTGAACCCCTCCCTGGGGGCTCCTCTGCCGCATCCTTGCGGCAGACGCTTTGTTTAGCAGTTACTGAGCTCCGCGGTTAAGTCCGTGTGTTGCCCACAAAGCACATTACTTTAGTTGATACGCTTTCTTTACCAGGCCGTAAGTCAGCTCGTAGGCTAACTCGCCGGCTTCTTCTTCGGTTAAACGGTGCTCGGCTACTAAACCGGCCAAAAAGCGACAGTCGATACGCCGCGCTACATCGTGCCGCGCCGGTATAGATAAAAACGCCCGTGTATCGTCGTTAAAACCAACGGTGTTATAAAAACCGGCGGTTTCAGTTACCTGATGGCGGAAACGCAGCATGCCTTCCGGGCTGTCGTGGAACCACCAGGCCGGGCCGAGTTTTAATGCCGGATAATGGCCTGCCAGTGGCGCCAGTTCGCGGGCATAAGTGGTTTCGTCCAGCGTAAACAAAATAATGTTCAGGCTGGCTTCGTTGCCGTATTTCTGCAGCAAAGGTTTCAGGTTTTGTACGTATTCGGTTGGGCTGGGAATATCTGCACCTTTATCGGCGCCAAAGCGCTCGAAAATCACCTGGTTGTGGTTACGGTGCGCGCCGGGGTGAATTTGCATGGTCATGCCATCTTCCAGGCTCATGCCGGCCATTTCGGTCAGCATCTGGCCGCGAAACAGCTCAGTTTCAGTAGCCGTAGCTTTACCGCTTAAGCAGCGTTGAAACAGCGCAGCGGCGTCTTTCATGGCTAAATCTGCGGTAATAGCGGTTGGGTGGCCATGATCTGTCGCGGTAGCGCCATGCTCACGAAACACAGCCCGGCGCTTACGTAGCGCTGCCAGATAACCCTGCCAGCTCTTGGTGTCTTCGCCGGTAATTTCGCCCAATTTGGCGACATTAGCGGCAAAATCGGCGCGATCCGCATCTACCACGTCATCCGGGCGGAAGGTGGTGATAACGCGGGTTTCAAAACCGCTGCCTTTTAATTTGGCATGGTGTTTTAAATCGTTTAGCGCGCCTTCGGTGGTGGCAATCAGCTCGATATTAAAACGCTCAAGCAGCGCGCGCGGTTTAAATTCCGGCCTGGCCAGCTGAGCGTTAATGCTGTCGTAATAATGATCGGCGGTGTCTTCACACAGGGTTTGTGTTAAACCGAATACATCGTGGAACACCGTGTCGAGCCAAATGCGCGATGGTGTGCCGCGAAACAGGTAATAGTGCTTGGCAAAAATGTGGAAGATTTTGCGGTAATCGCTTTCTACCACAGCGCCATCTTTGCGGCGGATGCCAAGCTGTTCCAGCGTAATGCCCTGGCTGTACAACATGCGAAACACATAGTGATCCGGCAGCAACAATAAGGCGGTGGCATTGTCCCAGTTGGCGTCTTCGGCAAACCAGCGTGGATCGGTATGGCCGTGCGGACTGACTATCGGCAAGTCTTTAATTTGCTGATATAAACGCCGGGCGATATCGCGCACTACCGGATCTGACGGAAATAACCGGTCCGGGTGCAGTTCTAAGCGACGACTCTGTGCCATATTCAAGTCCTGTTTTCAAAAAATGTTTAATATTCAATATTTTTTATTAAAGCGTGACGCCATTCTTCCAAATGGCAATTTCACGGTTATCTGACTGCTCGTTGCGCGTGGTTTTGCCTGAAGCGACATCAATCAGATAACGGAAAAAATCATGGCTAAACTGCTCAGCATTCTGGCCTTTTTGCAACAGGCCGCCGGCGTCATAGTCAATCCATTGTGGTTTACGGGCGGCTAGCGATGAATTTGACGATATTTTTACCGTCGGTGCCGGAAAGCCCAGCGGCGTGCCGCGACCAGTGGTAAACAGCAATAACGTAGCGCCGGCGGCGGTTAAGGCAGTGGATGACACCGCATCATTACCCGGCCCTTCCAGCAGCGTTAAGCCACTCTGGCTGGCCATATCACCATAACGGATCACCTGATTGACCACCGCCGAGCCGCCTTTTTGAATAGCGCCCAGCGACTTTTCCTCCAGTGTGGTTAAACCGCCGTCCTTGTTGCCCGGGCTGGGGTTTTCATACACCGGTTGTTTGTTATCAATAAAATACTGTTTAAAGTCATTCACCAGGCTAACAATGTCGGTAAACACCTGCTCATTTTGCGCCCGCGCCATAAATACC
This sequence comes from Gammaproteobacteria bacterium, assembly GCA_018826295.1. Lineage (GTDB taxonomy): Bacteria > Pseudomonadota > Gammaproteobacteria > Enterobacterales > Alteromonadaceae > Alishewanella. Next base: position 71,115 of record JAHJZX010000033.1, on the reverse strand, counting down.
TGCTCAGCGCCGAACATCTCCGGCGTTTCGGTCAGCACCACTTTGCCGTTAGCGGCAGCGACTAAATCGGCAATACGGCCCACCAACGGATTGGCGGTTAAGCCACTTAAACCATCCGAGCCACCGCATTTCATGCCCATGACTAAATCTGACACCGGGCAAGGGGTGCGTTTATCATTGCGCATCTGGCTTACTAATTCTGCGACCGCAGCCAGGCCCTGCTCTATTTCGTCTTCTACCTGCTGGGCATTGAAAGAGCGGATGCGGCTTAAGTCGACACCTTCGCTTACGGCCAGCAGTTTGCTGAGCTGATTGTTCTCGCAGCCTAAGCCCATTACCAACACGCCACCGGCATTGGGGTGCTGAATAAGCCCGGCCAGTAAGCGGCGGGTGTGGTCTAAATCATCGCCCAGCTGCGAGCAGCCAAACGGATGGGTAAAGGCATAAATTCCGTCGATAGCATCGCCATACAACTTGCGCGCCTGCTCGGCCACCCGCATCGCGGCGCGGTTAACACAGCCGACGGTATTGATGATCCACAGCTCATTACGGGTACCGACTTTGCCGTTGGCACGGCGGTAGCCCATAAATTCTGTCGGTAAACCGGAGGGAAATTGCAATGGCTGCGCCTGACAGCCATCGTAGCGATAATCGACCTGACCGCTGAGTTTGGTGGCCAGATTATGCGAGTGAATATGCTCGCCGGCTTTGATATCAGCCATTGCCGCACCAATGGCAAAGCCATATTTAATAACACTTTCGCCTTTGGCGATATTAGTTAGTGCCACTTTATGCCCGGCCGGTATGGCCTGCTTTGCGCTTAGCTGCGCGAACGGCTCCGGCAAGGCCGCACCTTGCGCCAGCGGTTGTAGTGCTACCACCACATTGTCGCGCGGGTGTACCTGCAACACCTGCAACTGCTCGCCGATATTTGCCGGTGTAGCCAGTGTGGTACTGCAACCGGGTTTTTGCTCTGTGCTCATATTCAGCCTTCCTGCACCCTGTCTAGCGGTGGCAAACTGGGTTTAAAAAACTAGTCATAATGTTAATGCTTCGCCATTTAAGGTTAGATCGACCGCATCAATCTGCGCCACATTCTCCAGCACCCCAAGGCTACCGGTTTGGTTAAACTGCACATGGTGCAAACTAACACCGCTGATTGGCGCGCGCTCAAAACCACGCAACAAAAACGCCCGCTGGGCTTTTTGCACGCGTAAGTTACTGATATGCAGATTTTTTACCTGCGGCAAGTAGTTACCGGCATCGCCTTCTTCATAGAAGAAATTAATCACGATAGCGTCTTTAACTTCGCCGATATCGATATCGCAGATATAGATATTTTCAATTAAGCCGCCACGCACTGAATTGGTTTTAATACGAATACCGCGCTCCAGATCAGGGCTGCTCATACGGCAGCGGCGGGCAAAAATATTGCGCGCACCGCCGGAGATTTCACTGCCCAGCACCACACCGCCGTGGCCGGCGCGCATGATGCAATCCTGGATCACTACATTTTGCACCGGGGTAGCCAAACGGCGGCCGTCATTATTGCGACCGGATTTCAGCGCGATGCAATCATCACCGGTATCAAACAGGCAGTTTTCAATTAATACCCGGTTGCTCGACTCCGGATTACAGCCATCAGAATTTGGCCCGTGGCTAACGCAGTTTACGCCGCGTACTATTACATCTTCGGACAACACCGGGTTAATCAGCCAGAATGGCGAGTTACGAATGGTCACGCCTTCAATCAGCACCCGCTTGCAGCGATACGGCTGAATAAACGGCGGGCGTAAGTAGTTTTGCGCAAACACCCGTTCTGCCACCGGCACATTGGCTTCGGCCATATCAAACAGCGGATTACGGGTATTGGCCTGATCGGTTTTGGCGTCTAACTGCCACGGCGTATGTTTCCATTTACCTTTCCACGGCCACCAGTGCGCATTGCTGCCGTTGCCTTCCAGAATGCCTTCGCCGGTAACGGCGATGTTTTCCTGCTCAAAGGCATATATCAGCGGTGAATAGCCCATTAGCTCTACGCCTTCCCAGCGGGTAAATACCGCTGGCAGGTAGCGCTCTGGTTCAGGATAAAACGACAGTACGGCATCTTTTTGCAAATGCAGGTTTACGTTAGATTTTAACTGTACCGGCCCGGTGTTAAAACGCCCGGCCGGCACCACTACGCGGCCACCACCGGCTTCAGCGCAGGCGGCAATAGCAGCGCTAATGGCCGCGCTGCTATCAAAATCAGTTGAGGCTTTGGCACCAAACTCAGTAATAACGAAATCACGCTGTGCAAACCGGGTTGGCGCTATGGCGGCAATAATGGCATCAGCCTGTTGCCATAACACAGCATCAGCGGCATCGCTGGCGGAGGTTGTTACTGCAGACACCGACGAGCAGCCGTTTAATGACCATAAAGACAAGCCCATTCCCGCCAGGCTTAAGGTTTTTAAATGCTGTCGTCTTAATCTGTCTGTCATAGATCTCTCCGGAGTTGCCGGCCACTACAGTATCGGACTGCGGCTGTTTTACTTTGCGATTGTTACTATAATAACCAATTTGCCACCGGTGGCAAGCGATTCAACAAATTTTCTGCCAACGGTGGCAGAAAAGTTTTACCTGTGGAATTTATTTGTCTGTATCAGACCTGCAATTTAGTTGCTGCTGTCTGGTGCTCTGGCGGTAGACTCACGTACTACCAGGGTTGGCGCCACCTTGGCGGCCACATTGGTGGCAGCTTTATCATTGTTTTCTATCGACATAATAAGTTTGCTGGTTGCCAGCAACGCCATTTGCCGCACCGGCCGTTTAATGGTGGTAAGCGCCGGGATCACCCTGGAGGCCAGCATATTGTCATCAAAGCCTGCTACCGATAATTGCTCCGGCACTTTGATCCCCAGACTATGGGCGACTTTAAGTACCCCGGCAGCCATCTGATCATTATTGGCAAAAATGGCTGTTGGTTTGTTTTCAACTTGCAGCAGTTGGCGGGCGCACTCTATACCGGTTTCGTAGGTGTTGTTACCTTCGATAATCCACTCTGGTCGCAATTTAATGCCATAAGCCGATAAGCCCAGCTGAAAACCCTCCATCCGTTCGGTAGAGGATTTATAGCGCTGCGGCCCACTGATAAAAGCGATATGCTGATGCCCTAGCTGAGCAAAATAGCGCGCCATCTCAGCTGCTGCTGCGCGATCGTCCGACACCACTATGTGTTTAGCTTCATCCAGCGCTACTGAACTTAAACGCACATAAGCACTGCCAGAGTCTTTTAGCGCCTGTGCCAGGGTTTCCGATTCCGACACCGGCGGTAACACTATAACGCCATCTAACTTGGAGCGCTGCATAAAGCGCAGGCAGTCATTGACCAGCGTTTCACTGCGATAACGGCATGGATGCACTACCAGCTCGTAACCAAGGTTTGAGCATACTTCTAATACACCGCGCTGCACGTCGTCTAAATAGAGTGCATCTGGGTTGTCGTAAATTAAGCCAAGTAAATACGAGCGGCTGGACGCCAAGCCACGGGCCTGAGTATTGGGCGAATACTGTAACTCGCTGATCACTTTTTCTACCCGGGTGCGTGTGGTGTCGCCAACACTGAGCGAGCCATTAATCACCCGCGATACCGTACGTTTGGATACACCGGCAATGCGGGCGACATCATTTATCGTGGCTTGTTTTTGCATAAGTCTCATCTTATTGACCACGCGCGCTGTTTGCGACCAGTTGCGGCCGGTAGGTGTTAAGCGCAATATCAATTGCAGTTTGTTTTACACTGGCAATCAGATCGGTTTGCACTTTTTTGGCGAACAACTGCAGCGGGCCGGTAATGCCAACAGCGGCGACCACGCAGCCCTGCGCATCCCGTACCGGCACCGCCAGACAACGCACGTCATCATGGTATTCCATTTCGTCGCTAGCATAACCGCGAGCCAGTATCCGCTGCAACTCTGTTGTTAACTCATTTGGTTGCAACAGGCTGCGTGCTGTACGTCGTTTAAACAAACCGGCGTCGCTGAGCTGTTGTAACTGATCAAAATGCAAAAAGGCCAAAAACACCTTGCCGGCAGCCGAGCAATTAAAGTCGGCCAGGGTACCGGGCCGCGCGGCCAACCGCAGCGGATTCGGGCTGTCACATACCTCTACCAGCAAGGCGCCTGCGTTGTGCGGCAAGGCCAGATGCGCCGTTAACCCTGTACTTAGCGCCAGCTGCTGCAGCATCGGCAAAGCCTGCTGCTGTAAACGCTGCGAGCTCAGCAAGTTTAAGCCCATTTTAAACAGCTGAGCGCCCACCAGATAACGTTTACCGTGTTTCTCCAACACTTGTTGCTGGCATAACGTTTGTAGTATTCGAAAGGCTGTGGTGCGCGGTACGGCCAGGCGCTGCTCCAGCTCAGTTAAACTCAGGCCCTGATCGGACTCTGTCACCAGTGACAAAATGCGACATGCATTGGCCAGATTCGGGATCACGTAGCTTACCATAGCATTGCTCCTGAGCTGATGAACCGTTAAAAGCCAAACTGTGCAGGTAACCATTCACTGATCGCCGGCACATAAGTAACCAGCATCAGCACGACAAACATCGCCAGATACAGCGGCATTAGTGGCCGGATAATGGCTTCCAGTTTAGTTTTGGCGATGGCGCAACTGACAAACAGCACACTGCCCACCGGCGGTGATACCAGGCCGATGGATAAATTCAGCACCATCATAATGCCGAAATGTAGCGGGCTCATGCCCAGCTCTACCGCTACCGGCAGGAAAATCGGCGTAAAAATCAGTACCGCTGGCGTCATATCCATAAAGGCACCAACCAACAATAAGATCAGGTTTATCATCAGCAGAATTAACAGCGGGTTATCGCTCAGTGCCAGCATGGCGGCGCTGATGGTTTGCGGAATTTGCTCGTACGATAATATCCACGACATCGCTGACGACGTAGCGATTAATGCCATAACGATGGCGGTGGTTTCTGCCGACTTCATTAAAATAGCCGGCAATTCGCTGGTTTTAACTTCACGGTAGCAGCCCACCGCCAGAACTAACGAGTACACCACTGCAATGGCGCCGGCTTCCGTGGCAGTGAAAACGCCGCTGACAATACCGCCAATGACCAAAAAAATCATAAACAGGCTGGGTATAGCTGCCGCCACTTTTTGTACTACCAGCTTGATTGGCAAACGCGCACCAACCGGATAGCCTTTTAGTTTGGCGTAGCCGGCACACACCAGCATCAGCGCGGCGCCCAATAAAATACCTGGCAGGTAACCGGCGATAAACAGTGCCGCTATCGACACCCCGCCACTGGCAATGGCATAGACAATTAAAATATTGCTTGGCGGAATAAGCATACCAGTCGTGGCCGCCGCTGCGGTAACAGCGGCACTGTAGTTAACATCGTACCCCTGCTTTTTCATCTCCGGCAGCATAAAGCTGCCAATTGCTGAGGTGGCCGCCACGGCCGAGCCGGAGATAGCACCAAAGAACATACAGGACACCACATTAACCAGTGCCAGGCCACCTGGCAGCATGCCCACCAACGCCATAGCACATTCAATTAAGCGCTTGGCAATACCACCGCGGCCCATAATAAGCCCGGACAAGACAAAAAACGGAATAGCCAGCAGCGCAAAGCTGTTAATGCCACCAGCCATTCGCTGTGCCATAGTGGTAACGGCTGGCATAAAGTCGACACTTAGCAGCATGGTAGCCAACGTGGCTAACCCTATACAGAACGAAATCGGTACGTTTAACAGCAATAAAACAAAAAACACCAGCAGTAAAACCAGAATAGCCATTTCCATCAGTGCATCCCCTCAACCGGCTGCATCGGCTTGTTTTTCAGCATAAAATACAGCTGACATACACCATAAAAGGCGATCAGCAGCCCGGATAACGGAAGTGCAATGTAGATATACGCCATCTTAATGTTCAGCGCCGCCGACATCTGGTTTAGCTCGTACGTCAGTGCCACCAGATTACCGCCGCCAACCACCATCACAGCAAAGGCGAATATCACCACTGCAGCTGTCAGCACCATGGCCAGTTGTCGCTGCACTGGCGGGCTGAATTTTTGTGTCACGATATCCAACCCCAGATGCACGCCGGTGCGGTAGGCAAAGGCTGCGCCCACCATACCAATCCAGATTAATAAGGTGCGGGATAGCTCCTCCGTAATGGAACTGGGCGCATTTAGTACAAAACGTGACACCACCTGCCAGCACACCACCAGCACTATGGCGGCCATTAATGCCGCCAGAAACCATTTCAGGACGCTGTCGACCCACTGCAAAAGTTTAGTCATGGTGTTGCTCCATCTGGCTGCCAATATCGGCAATTTGCTGCAATAAAGGCCCGATATCGGTTTGCTTAAGGCTCTGATGAAATGGTGCCACCGCATCGCGAAACGGCTGTTTGTCGGGGTAAATTACTGTAACACCTGCGGCTTTTACCGCCGCTAGCGCATCATCCGACACCTGCTGCCAGGCTGCGCGCTGGTATGCAATCGAATCATTAGCAGCCTGTTGCAGCCATTGTTGCTGCTGTGGGTTTAAGTCTTGCCACACCGGCAGGCTCATAATCAGCACATCTGGTACCGCGGTGTGCTCATCCAGGGTGTAATATTTGCTTAGCTCATAGTGACGCGACAGGTAAAAACTCGGCGGGTTGTTTTCGGCACCATCGACTACGCCTTGCTGCAGGGCAGTGTACAGCTCGCCCCAGTCGACCGGCGTGGCAGCCCCGCCCAGTTCCTCTACCATCCGCACCGCGGTCTGGCTGGCCAACACGCGGAATTTTTTGCCGCGCAAATCGGCCGGACTATGAATTTCAGTATTGGTAGAGTAAAAACTGCGACTGCCGGCATCGTAATAACCCAAACCATGCAGCCTGGCGGTGTCCAGCCCTTGCAGTAATTGCCGCCCGGTGTCGCTGTTTAACACCTGCCATAAATGCGCATTGTCGTTAAAAATATAGGGCACACTAAATACGCGCATTTGCGGTACAAAGCTTTCTACCGAGCTGGCCGATACCTTGGTCATCGCCAGACTGCCAATTTGCAGCAACTCGACTAATTCGCGTTCATTGCCAAGCTGGCCGCCGCTGTAAATCTCGATTTGCATGCTGCCGTTGGAATAATGCTGCAGCCGATCTGCCATCAGCACCATGGCTTTGTGTACCACATGTTGCTGATCCAGCGCATGTGCCAGCCGTAACGTGGTAACGTCCTGCTGTGGCTTACAGCCTGTCAACAGCAGCAAACCAAACAGCAGACCGCATGTCTGCCGGGTTATATTTTTCATCACTCGTCCTACCCTGTTGCAAAAGTGGCATATCTAACTGCATGCCTTACTCAGAACCTGCTGCCGCTGGCAGCGCAGCACCAACGCTATTTCATCGCGCTGGCCGGAAATTTATCCATATCGTGATAGTCCAGATTTTCGCCGGCCATACCCCAGATAAAGGCGTAGTTGCTGGTGCCACAGCCGCTGTGAATAGACCAGGCCGGCGATACTACCGCTTGCTCATTGGCAACCCAGATATGCCGGGTTTGCTGCGGCTGGCCCATAAAATGACAGACTCGCTGATCGTCAGCCAGGTTAAAATAGAAGTAGGCTTCCATCCGCCGATCATGCTGATGCGCCGGCATGGTATTCCAAACACTGCCCGGCTTCAGCACCGTTAAGCCCATTTGCAACTGACAAGTTTGTACCACGTCGTTAATCATTAACTGGTGAATAGCACGCTCGTTTGATGTTTCAAGCGCGCCCATTTGCAGCACAGTGCAGTTATCCATCGTCAGGTGTTTAGTCGGATAAGCGTGATGTGCCGGTGCCGAGTTTAAATAAAACTTCGCCGGTGCACTGCTATCCAGGCTGTGAAAACTCACCTCGCGCACGCCCATACCCACATACAACGCTTCGGTATTTTTTAGTTCATAAGCCGTACCGTCAACCGTTACTGTGCCAGTGCCGCCAACGTTAATAATACCCAGCTCTCGGCGTTGCAAAAAAAACGGTGCCTTTAGTGGCTCTGGCGCGGCCAGTTTAACCGGCGCTTTTACCGGCACCGCACTACCAACAATCACCCGCTCATAGTGGGTGTAACACAGCACCAGTTTGTCGGCCTGCATCAGGTTGTCGACCAGAAAATGCTGGCGCAGCTTGTCAGTGTCGTAGTGCTTAACGTCGTCCGGATGGGTTGGATAACGGCTGTCAAATAAAACTGTCATAAATAACCTCTGTAAAAAATCTGCTTAACGCGCCAGCCAGCCACCATCAACTGCCAATACATGGCCGTTGACATAGTCACTGGCTTTGGACGCTAAAAATACCGCCGCACCGGCTAAATCTTCCGGCTCGCCCCAGCGTCCGGCCGGGATGCGGGCGGTAATAGCCGCATTGCGTGCTGTGTCAGCCTGCAAGGCGGCAGTGTTGTCTGTACTAAAATAACCCGGTGCTATCGCATTAACCTGAATATTGTGCTGCGCCCATTCGTTGGCCAGCGCTTTGGTCACGCCAGCGATGGCATGCTTGCTGGCGGTGTAAGCCGGCACAGTAATACCGCCACTGTAAGACAGCATGGAGGCAATATTGATAATTTTGCCGTGTTGGCGGTCAATCATCGCAGCCCCCAGGCGCTGGCTAAGCAAAAAAGCCGCGTCTAAATTAACTGCGATCACCTTATGCCATTCGCTCATCGGGAACTGATGCGCTGGCGCACGAAATATAGTACCGCCGCAATTAACCAAAATATGCACCGGCCCTTGTGCCAGCGCGTCGGCTGCCAATTGCTCGACTGCCGTTTCGTTAGTTAAATCGGCGGCCAATGCACTCGCCTTGCCACCGGCCTGTTGAATAGCTGCCACAGTGCTGGCGCTGCCATTTGCCGTGGAACTGGCGCACAGTACAGTAGCACCGGCATCCGCTAATGCCAGGGCAATGGCCCGGCCTAACCCCCGACTGGCACCGGTAACTAAAGCTGTCTGTCCGGCCAGTGAAAATAAGCTTGTCATAGGGCTCTCCTGTTAGCTCCTTTAGCTTGCCGCCGTCATAAGATTGTTCAAATATGGAACAATTCAGAAAATAAGACCAAGCAACAAACCTTTAAAATTAGTAACTTAGAAAAAACCGGCACTATTCAGTTACAAATTACACCGATTTAAACTCTATCAATAATTGACAGATTTTAGTTGATGGTGTTAGCTTTTTGCCATCGGTGGCACAAAATTGCAAGTTTTTTTTGCCACCGGTAGACAAAGCATATAAGCTGAGTACAAAACAAGCAAATCGACAGGGAGCAGACTCACGTTGCTCCGACAAAATACTTAAAGCCGGGCATGACTCCGGCTACGACAACAAGTCAATTCAGGACGAGGTGAACACAGATGGCTTATCGCAACACGCAATTTCGCCCGACTAAACTGGTACGGGCGCTTACACTGGCCGGTTTAGCAACTATTCTTGGCACAGCACCGGCACTGCAAGCTCAGCAGGCAGAGCCACAAACAACGGCGCAAGTGCAGGAAGACGAGATCGAAGTGATCACCGTTACCGGTGGCTTTCGCGGTAGTTTAGCCAGCGCCCTGAACCAAAAACGCTTTGAAACCGGCTCTACCGATACCATTAAAGCCGAAGATATTGCCGACTTCCCCGATCTTAACTTAGCCGAATCTTTACAGCGCATTCCGGGTGTGGCAATCAGCCGTGCTGCCGGTGAAGGCCGGCAGATTTCGGTACGCGGCCTGGGCCCGGATTTTACCCGGGTACGCATTAACGGTATGGAAGCCCAGTCTACCAGCGGCGGCACTGATGCCATAGGTGGTGCCAACCGCGGCCGGGGTTTTGACTTTAACACCTTCTCGTCAGACTTATTCAGCGAGCTGACAGTGCGCAAAACGGCATCGGCCAACGTGGAAGAAGGCTCACTCGGTGCCACGGTAGACCTGCGCACTGCGCGCCCGTTTGACTATGACGGCTTTACTTTTGCAGCCAACATGCAGGCCGGTTACAACGATTTATCTGAAGAAGTGGATCCGAAAGCCTCGTTTTTAGTCAGCAATATCTTTGCCGACGGCAAATTTGGTGCACTGTTTTCCCTGGCGATGTCTGAGCGCAATGTAAAAGATGAAGGCGCCAGCACAGTACGCTGGGACAACGTAAACGACTTTGGCAGCTACCGTGGCGATGCTGATGCCCCCGAGTTGGCCGCCATTAATGATGGTTTTCGCCCGCGTTTACCGCGCTACGACTCGTACACTCACAGTGTAAAACGCACCGGTGCCGCTGCAGCGTTTGAATTTAGACCCACGCTGGAAACCCGTTTTAATCTGGATATCCTGTACTCGAAAGACGATTCTACCCGTAATGAAATTTTCACCCAGGGCATTTTAAACGGTAACAGCCAGGCCGGCCGGATGAACGTGCTGGACTACGAGGTGGATGGCAGCAATACCGTAACTTACGCTTCATTTGAAAACGCTACCGTGCGCAACGAAAACCGTTACGACGAGCTGGGTACTGAATTCCTGCAATTTAGTTTAAGTGGCCAGCATCAGCTGAGTGACAACCTGAAAATTGATGGCATGATTGGCCGCGCCAAGTCTGAGTTTGATAACCCAATTCAAACCACTGTCGTGATGGAAAAAACCGGTGTCGATTTTAGCTACGACTACCGCGGTGCCAAACGCCAGGCACCTGAGCTGGTATTTGGTGCCGGCGTGTTCGATCCTAACGGCTGGAGCACCAACAGTGTACGCCTGCGTCCGCTCGGCGCAGAAAACACCTTTGATAACGCCGCGCTGAATTTAGAGTATGTGTTAAATGAAAATCTGACACTACGCAGCGGCCTGCACTACAAAGCCTTTGAATTTGAAACCTACGAGGCTCGGCGCTCCAGCGAAAATAATGCCGGCATCGTGATGACACCGGAGCTGATTATGAGCTACAACTCCGGTTTAGGCTCACAAGGCGCCTGGCTGGTGCCGGATCTGGCCGCCATCGATGCCGCCTATGATATTTACAGCAACAGCGGCGTTTTTGCGGTCAGCGCCGATAACCGTAGGGTAGATAACTACACCGCCGAAGAAAAAACCCTGGGTGCCTACCTGCAACTGGCATTTGAAACCGAATTTGGCGATACCACTGTTCGCGGCGACATTGGTGGCCGCTATGTTAAAACCGAACAGTCTTCCACTGCCTGGGCTACGTTGGGCGGCAGCAATGAACAAATTACCGCCAAGCACGATTACAAAGAGTTCCTGCCGTCATTAAACCTGGTATTTGAACCGCTGGACGATGTGATTATCCGCTTTGGTTATGCCGAAGTAATGGCTCGTGCCGGCCTGGGCAGTATCCGGCCAAATGTGTCGGTATCGGTATCAGGTGGCGCCCGCAGCGTCAGCGGTGGCAACCCGACATTAGAGCCGACCAAAGCAAAAACCTATGATCTGGGTTTAGAGCTGTACTTTGACAATGAGTCATTGCTGGGTGTCGCGGTGTTCCGTAAAGATATCGACAGTTATGTCCAGGGTTTGCGTGAAACCAAACTGTTTACCGAAACCGGCCTGCCGGTGCAGGCGGCGATTGATGCCTGTAATGCCGGCCCGGGTTATGGCCCGGATTGTAACGAAAACATTGAATGGCAAACCAATACGCCACTTAATGCACCAGGTGGCAACCTGTATGGCTTTGAAGTGCAATACCAGATGCCGTTTACCTTCCTGCCTGAGGGCTGGGATCGCTTTGGCTTTATCGGAAACTACACCTATGTTAAAGCGCAGATGGACTACATCAATGCCGACGGTCGCATCCTGGCCACCCGTGACTTACAGGGCTTATCTGAATCAACCCGCAGTGCTACGCTGTATTACGAAGACGATAAGTTCAGTGCGCGCATATCGCTGGCTGACCGCTCAGACTACCTGACCAACGCTATCGGCCGTAATAACAACGATATGGAAGGCACTAATGCCACCCGTAATATTGATGCTTCAGTGTCATATCAGTTAACTGAAAAATGGAAGCTCAGTTTTGAAGCGCTGAACCTGACTGACGAAGTGGATGATCAATGGGTAGACTCCAGCGGCAACCGCTTAACTTACTATCATGCTACCGGCCGCCAGTACTATTTGGGCGCTCAGTATAAGTTCTGAGCTGAACGCTGATATCGCCACTGCTATGCTCCGGCATAGCAGTGTTGTTTTTCCCGCAAAACCCTGAGCCACGGAAGGCCGGTTTTATTCAGCCAGGACGCACGAATTGTAATAACAGGTATTTTATGGCCCGCATTCTTTTTGGCAAAACCTTGTTAAGCCTCAGCATCGCCGCTGTTGTCAGCGCCTGCTCACCACAGCCTGCGGTTAAAGCACCGGCCGCAGCCGGCAGCGACAACCACATTGCCAACCTCAGTGTCAGTAATCCATCCAGCTTTGCCCGACATGAGCAAACACTGCTGTTGCCCTTTAGCGATCTTGGTGTCAACGCAGAGCAGGCACAGGCATTGGTGGCGCTTGCCGGCGACACTACTGTCGCATCACAACTGATAGACCATAGCGGCGATGGCACCAAAGATACCCTGTTATTACAGTTTGAATTAACCGCCGCTGAGCACAAACCGCTGCGCATTGTTAACGATAGTGCGCGCTTTAACGCTCAGCAGTTGCCTAAGCGTACCCAGGCTGAAATCTCACACAAGGTCGGCGGTCAGTGGCAAGACGCTAAGTATATTGGCGGCCAGTTTCAAAACGTCACTGAGCTAACCCCACCGCCGCAATATACCGATCATTCGGAATGGATCCGCTACGAAGGCCCGGGCATAGAATCTGATAAAGTCGGTTACCGTATTTACCTTGATTGGCGCAACGGCTTTGACGTCTTTGGCAATAAAACTGGCGCGCCAGTGCTGCAGCAGGTCGGGCTGGATGGTTATAAGTCTTATCATCAAATGGCCGACTGGGGCATGGATTTGCTAAAAGTTGGCAAATCACTCGGGGCTGGTGGTTTTGGCTATTGGGACGGTGACAAAGTGCAGCTGGTATCCAGCGTCAGTGGCCATAGCGCTAAAGTCATTGAAAACGGCGCCTTGTATTCAGCGCTGCAAATTCAATACAAAGACTGGCAAATTGCCGGCAAAACCACCCAATTAACCGCTAACTTATCAATGACTGCCGGTAGCCGGCTGGTACATACCCGGCTGTCACTGAGCGAGCCGCTGGACAATATTGCCATTGGCCTGGTTAAGCTGCCCAATACCACACTACTACAAGGCAAACAGGATATTCCAGGCCATAGCTGGACTTACCTGGCAACCTGGGGCGAACAAACCCTGACCGGTGGCAACGACAAGCTGGGTATGGCGATTTTATTTAAACACGGTGCAAAAAAAACCATTACCAGTGATGATAACAGCCACGTCGCCGTGCTGACGCCATCAGGTAGTGCACTGGAGTATTACTTTTTGTCAGCCTGGGACGGCGAACCGGGTGGCATTCAAACTGAAGCCGAGTTTGTCGCCTATCTGCAGCAGACAGTAGAACAACTTACACTGACTCCCAGGTTAAGGTTAAAAACGGCCTTGTCAGAGCAGCAAAAAGCCCAACCGCTGACAGCCGAAGTGGCTCTGGATTGGAGTGAGCGTTTAGCCGCCAGCGAAATGAGCCGGCAAACGCCGTTTTATGCCTATGGTGGCTGGGATTATGAGCGCCAGCGGCCCAGCAAGTGGGAATACACCACCGGCTTGCAGCTGCAAGCTTATGATGACTTACTAAAACTGCGACCCAATCCAAAGTGGCAGCAGGTGCTGAGCGAGGTTATCGATTCGTTTATCACTGAAGATGGCAATATCCGCACCTACAAGCTGAGCAACTACAATATCGACAGTTTAAACAGCGGCAATATGCTGCTGCGCGAATACCAGCGCACCCCCAAGCCGCAGTACAAGCAAGCGCTGGACTTACTGCGTAAACAGTTAACCGAACACCCGCGCACTGCAGAGGGTGCATTTTGGCATAAAAAAATCTACCCGCATCAACTGTGGTTAGATGGCGTCTATATGGGCATGCCCTTTTTGGCCAATTACACTAAGGCTTTTGAGCAGGGCCATGCTTTTGACGAGGTAGTAAAGGAATTCAGCATCAGTCGGGCGAAACTGCGTGACCCTAACACCGGTTTGTATTACCACGCCTGGGATGAAGCCCGTGCGCAAGCCTGGGCCGATAAGGACACTGGCCTGGCCGGTCAGTTCTGGGGCCGCGGCTTAGGCTGGCTGGCAATGGCACTGGTGGATGTGCTGGAGATTATTCCAGAGCAGCATACCGAATTGCGTCAGCCACTGCTGGATATGAGCGCTGAACTGGCCGACGCTCTGGTCAAGGTGCAGGATGCACAAACCGGCACCTGGTATCAGATTTTAGATAAGCCCCAGGCAGCGGGTAACTATTTAGAATCGTCAGCCAGCAGTATGTTTACTTACTTCTTTGCCAAGGGGGTAAACCACGGCTATCTGCCGCCGCGTTACAAAGCTACTGCTATCAAAGCTTATCAGGGGCTGATAGATGAATTTATTCTGCTGCATCCGGATAACAGCGTAAGCCTGGTTAATACTTGCCAGGTAGCAGGCTTAGGCTTTGGCCGCGATGGCAGTTACGAGTATTACATGAGCGAGCCGGTGTTTCGTAATGACGCCAAAGCTAACGGGCCCTTTATTATGGCGGGTGTGCAAATAGCGAAATTGCTTGCTACTAACTAAATCTTCTTCCTGTGTTTAGCCGGTAAATCACCTGAACGAGAACCGGCTTACCCTAAGCTAACCGTTGAAGGCATGGATGCCTGAATCGAGCCTACAAGGACGTATTCACGGCGTGTTGGCGTGGGTAAACCGGTTCGTGTCAGATGCTTAAAACTTGCAGCCGGCTGCTTTTTTGGAATCAAAAATATGCAAAAAGCCTTTCTGTTCTGCATCCTACTGCTGTTTATCAGCACAGCCAGCTCCGCCGATATCATTCGCCTGCAGGTGGCGCAAAGCGGCGATGCGCCGTTTCGCAGCATTCAGCAGGCGATTAACAGCCTGCCCGACAACGATACGCAGGCCATTATTCAGATTGGCCCCGGTGTCTATACCGAGAAGATTTATCTGACCCGCAATAAAGTCGCGCTGATTGGCGCAGGAATGGACAACACCGAAATTCGCGTTGCAGAGCTTAGAAGCAACTGGTTAAAGCAGCATCCCAGCGATTGGGGCGCGGCTGTGGTAAATATCCGCGCCAGCGACATAGCGCTGCTGAATATCAGCATAGTTAACAGCTATGGTGAGCAGACTGGTGACAACGAACATCAATTCGCTGTACGCGGCTTCGAGCAAGCCAGCCGTATTATCACCGCTAACTGCCGTATTATTGCCGGAGGTGCCGACACCTTAAGCCTGTGGAATAAAACCGATGGTATGTATTATCACCATAATTGCTACTTCGAAGGCCATACCGATATGGTGTGCCCGCGCGGTTGGGCGTTTTTTAGTAACAGCACCTTTATCAATAAAAAAGCCTACGCCACCTTATGGCATGACGGTGAATTAGACCCAGCACAAAAATTAGTGGTGCGGGATTCACGCTTTGACGGCGTAGCGGGCTTTATGCTGGGCCGGCGCCACTATGACGCCCAGTTTTATCTGATTAATAACCAGTACAGCAGCAATATGGCCGACAAGCCGATATTTCGCCACACTTACCCGGCCGAGCCCGATCGCAACCGGGCTAACGCCTGGGGTGATCGGTATTACTTTAGCCATGCAGATAGCCGGCAGATACTATATCCGTGGCTGCAAAGCCACTCACCCGCAGAACTAAAGCCAGAGCAGATCGGCGCAAAATGGACCTTTGCCGGCCGCTGGGACCCGGAACTACAGCTACAACGGCTATTACAACAAGTAGAGGCGTATCAATGAAAGCACTATTTTTACTGGGCTTAAGTTTGCTGCTACCCACTCAGGCTGCAGAGCCGCCACCGCTGACCCTACACCTGGTTGGCGATTCGACTATGTCAGATAAAACCAACCTGGCCTACCCCGAGCGCGGTTGGGGCCAGCTATTACCGCAGTTTTTACTACCGCAATTGACGGTTATCAATCACGCCGCCAATGGCCGCAGTACCCGGCGCTTTTTTAATGAAGGCCGCTGGCAGTTGTTACTAAGTGACCTGGCGGAAGGTGACTATGTGTTGATCCAGTTTGGTCATAACGACTCCAAACAATCCGATCCGGCGCGCTTTGCCGCAGCCGACAGCGATTATCAGACGTTTTTAAGCCAATTTATTACCGATGTGCGTAAGCGGGGCGCCACGCCTATGCTGGCCAGCTCAATTTGCCGGCGTAATTTTGCTGCCGATGGCAGCCTTAAGCGTGATTTAGCCGCTTATGCCCAGGCCGCAGCTCAGGTAGCGGCTACAGCTGGTGTTAGTTTTTTTGATTTACAGCAGCTAAGTTGTGATTTCTGGCAACAACTGGGGACAGATGGCAGCCAGCCTTACTTTATTCAGGTGCCGGCCGGGCTATATCAAAAGTTTCCCGATGGCAAAACCGACAACACCCACCTTACTTTGCAGGGTGCTACTAAGGTTGCTCAGTTTTTTGTCGCGGAGTTAGCGCGCCAGCAACATCCACTGGCGCGCTATGTGTATCGGCAGCTGCTGTAGTTTAAGCAGGCCGGGGTGAGCTTAACCCTGGCCTGGCTTCGCAGCGGATTGCTGTAGATACTGCAGTAAGTCAGCAGGCGGCATAGGTTTGGCATACATAAAGCCCTGAACCTCATCACAGCCCATCGCCAGTATGGCTTTTTCCTGCGCTGCAGTCTCAACGCCTTCGGCAATAGTAGACAGATTAAGCCGCTTACCCAGACTGATAATGGTCTCAGCAATAACCTCACCGGCAGCCTGATCGATATCACGGATAAACGCCCGATCGACTTTAATTCTGTCCAACGGCAACTGCTGTAAGTAGCTTAACGATGAAAAGCCAATACCAAAGTCATCGATCGCCACCTTAATGCCAAAACTCTTCAGCTTTTGCAGCGCTTCAATTACTATTTTCGGCTCATCCATCACCACCGACTCAGTAATTTCCAATTCCAGTAATTCAGGCTTGATCTGATACCGGCCCACACAGTCGATAACAGACTGCACAAAACCCTGATTACGAAACTGTGGCATTGACACATTCACAGCAATACGCAAACCACTAAAACCTTGTTTTTCCAGCTGTTTAATTTGCAGGCAGGCCTGCTCCAGTACCCAACTACCAATTTCAACAATCAGGCCGGAATACTCCGCCAACGGGATAAAAATTGCCGGCGACACATACTGGCCATCACCCTGCGGCCAGCGCAGCAATGCCTCCATGCCAACAACCTGTTTGGTCTGCAAAGATATTTGTGGCTGATACCACAATTGTAACTGGCCCTGGGCAAAATCCTGTCGCAACATACGCAGCATTGCCAGACGCTCGGCCATTTCATCTTCCATATCAGCCTGATAGTACTGATAATTCTGGCCATAATGTTTTTTCGCTTTATTAAGCGCGATATAAACATGTTTTAGAATGGTAAGCCCCTGCTCAGCCGTATCGGTTAAGCGGCACAAACCAAAGGTGGCATTAACCTGCAACGCATGTTCTGAAGCATGGAAGGGCTCAGCAAATACGTCCTGTAAACGTTCCGGCGTCAGTTCATGCTCAGGCCCGACCAAGCCAAACACATCGGCACCAATTCGCCCAAGTTGCGCACAGGCACCAAATTGTTCAATCAGACGATAGGTAACGGCTATCAGCAGTTCATTACCAACATCCTGACCTAAACCGTCATTTACATCAGAAAAATGATCGATATCAATCAATACCGCAACACTGTGCAGCGCTTCGTAACGTCTGGTGTCCTGCAGTATCTGGATAAATTCGTTGCGGTTAGGGGTTTTGGTTAGCGGGTCGATGTAGGCTGCGTGTTTTAACTGCTGAAACAAGGTAACATTTTCATAACCAATAGAGATGTTACTGAGAAAGACCTCTATCAGCTGCCGGTCTAAATCTTCAATTGGCCGGTTGGTTTCGATATACACCGCTGCACAATGTTTATCGTTACCCAGGTACAACACCGTATCCTGGTCAGTAAACAGGTGCTGGCGGCTATGCAGACATTTGGTGATCTGACTGACAATACGCTGATTGTCCAGACGATCCAGCTGGCATTTAATATAAGGGGCATAGTGCCCGGCGGCACCTAACACATAGATGTTGTCGCTGGTACTGCCGTCGTCTTCAATTTGCGCACACAGCACACCTTCGGCATGCAGGCCAATCAACGACGAGATTTGCGTGACGACACCTTCGGAAAACTCATGCAATGAGTGTTGCTCAAGCAAATTGGCGCCGGCATTGATAATCTTTTGCAAACCGCGCCGGCTTTGATTGATAGTGCGGATTTGCTGGTATGAGCGAAGCGAGGCAATGATTGACGTAACCAACTTGCTGCGGGTCAGCTCGGTTTTGGTTTTATAATCATTGATGTCGTATTCTTTAATAACGCTTTCTTCCGGCGCATAGCCCGGCTGGCCGGTACGCAGTACTATGCGTACTTCATCCATCTGCAACTGATCACGAATTTGTTGCACCACCAACAAACCAGCGTCATCAGATTCCATGACAACATCAAGTAACACCAGGGCAGTATTAGGATGCTGGCTGAGAAAGGCAATAGCTTCAGCGCCGGAATAGGCATGATGAAACACCAGCTGCTTGCCCAATACGGTTAAGTCGCTTAACGCCAGCTTGGTTACGGTATGAATTTCTTCATCGTCATCGACGATTAACAGATGCCATTCACCCAGCTTGTGTCCTTCACCGGATTCGGCCGGCTCGTCTTCTGCTAAAAACAGAAAATCTTCATCTGTTTCCTTTGACACCATTGCTCTGCCTTTTCTTAATCATTCCGTTTAAATATACATGCTTAATGCATATTAGCGTAAGGTATAACATATTTTATTTTGCGCAAAGTATAATCATCTGCTTGCTGCTAACTGCACTCAGATGCCAAGATAGCAATTAACCCGACTCCAGGCTGTTGTTTAAATTATGACAAAAATCAGCTCCTTATCCGGACAACAACGCTTACGCCAGCTTGCCAGAAGCCAATTAGGTACTGCCGTGCGCATTGAAGAAGTCAGCCAGACAAAAGCCGATACCGCCGATGCCAGCCCCTTTGCCGATAAACACCAACAGCTGGCGGCAAGATCCGGCGCCGGCATCAATCAAACCGGCCTGTCGTTAGCAGAGCGGGCAGACCGGCGTTTATTGATGCAAAAGGAGCGGCAACAGCTTAATTTGGAAAGAATTATACTTCTGGCTCAGGATTACTGCCCGGAGCAGGTTTCCACACAGGAAGTCGACCCTGACTGGTTTCAGCAGTACTGTCAGTTGGTACTGGATGTATCCAATGGCAATATGCAGCAATTGTGGGCCAAAATACTGGCTGGCGAAATTGCCAGCCCGGGGAAATTCTCGCTAAAAACACTACATGCCCTTAAACGCATGAGCTACAAAGAAGCCATAGCTTTGCAACAAGCTGCCAATCTTAGCTGTCGTAGTAAGCAGGATCCCAGCGGCAGAATTTACTTTGGCTATATTCGCCGGCCATCACTTTGGCAATGGCTGACCGGCCGCGGCAGAGCCGTATTAAACCTGAGCCAGTTTGGTTTATCCTACCCACAAATTCTCAGCCTGACAGATATTGGTTTACTACACAGTGCCGAAATAGAAACCGGTGAGCTAGCGTCAGGCCTTAGCCTGAACTGGCAATATCAACAACAGTTACTCAGCGGTAAAGTCACTAAGAATGTTGTGCTGCAATATTACAAATACACAGCCAGTGGTGCAGAGTTATTACCCTTACTCAGTGTGCAGCCCAATCAGGCATACCTGCAGGCGATAAAACTACTACTGGCTGACGTTATCGAGTTTAACCTTTGAACACCAATACATAATTTGTTCCAGCTTAGTGGCATCAAGTGGTTTTAAAATCACGTCATTCATACCAGCGTGTTTAAAGGTAGCAATTTCCTGCTCCAGTGCATGAGCGGTAAAAGCCAGGATCGGCAATTGCTGATAGCCTGGCAATTGACGCAATTGCATAGCAACATCAATACCACTGATATCAGGCAGTTGAATATCCAGCAGCACTATATCAAAACGCTGTTGCCGGCATAGCTGCAGTGCATCATTACCCGAGGCTGCAGTAACCAGCCGCACTGGTTGCGACTGCAGTAACACTCTGACAAAGGCCAGATTAGTTGGATTGTCGTCCACAACCAACAGCTGTGGCAGCTCTGATTGCCGGTCTAAAGCAGCCAAATGCTGCAGACAAAAGGCTACAGGCTGGATTGTCTGCTTTAATGTTTCCTGCCAAATGTCTTGCTCGGCTGCTCTGGCATAGAACAGACAAGGTTCATTGAAGACGCTATCTGCTAACAACTGCTGCCACTGCAGCAACTCGGCCGGTTCAGGCAAAAAGATCAGTGTCAGATCATAATTATGCTGCTTACTTTTGCGCCGCAACTCTGCGATATCGGCACAGCTGACCACATTTTGGGCCACAGTATTTAAACTATGAACCCGCTCTGGCAATAAGGCACTATTGTCAAACAGTAACAGATGCTGAAACTGGCGGCTGGCCACTTCTGTCAGGTTAACCGGCAATTCCAGCGTCAGCGTGCTGCCAAGACCTTCCAGCGACTGTACCGACATACTGGCCGCACACTGCTGACGTATGGCAATAATGCAGCCTAAATCAGCTTCGTGCCACTGCAACGGCTTAACGTCGGCGGCATTAAGCAATTGCACTACTCTGGCCGGAATACCATTGCCATTGCAGGTAACACTGATTTGTAGCAGCGCCTGGGCGTCACCGGCTAAGCGTAACCGCAGCACCAACTCCGATGCGGCCGACACTCTGGCTGTTAATTGCAACAGTGCCACCAGCAGCATATGCAACTGTGCTTCAGCCAGCTCAATCTGATGCGCAGCCAAACCATCAGATTCAATGATCTGTAAGTCTATGCGCTGCGTCACCAGTCGCTGCTGCACACTGGCAACAGCGGCGGCAACCAATTTAGTTAACTGCAATGGCTTGGCCTCATCGCAGGCAATATTGTGTTCCAGACACAGTAAATTGGTCAGGCCGGTTAAGGCGCTTTGCAACTGCTCGGCTTCCATATCAGCGCTATGTTGGCTTAATTGGCGTAGGTTTGTCAGACGTAACTTCAACAATTGCTGTAAACGCTGGCGGTCTTGCTGTAAATCGGTCAGTTGCTGCTGCAGTTGCTGGCGGCGACTTTCTTCCTGCGTACAGCGTAACGCCATTTGTTTCAGTTCTGCTTTTGCCTGCTGGCCTGAGCTATCGTACTGCACCGCAAATTCATTCAACGCCTGCTTCAGCGGCGACAACTCAGGCACCAGCTCCTCATCAATACGAATACCAAGCTGCCCCTGACGTAGCTGCGATAACTTATGAGTTAGTAAACTAACATCCGTATGCTGGCGCGAAGCGGCCTGCTGTAACGTGTTGTGTAGCGCCTTTAACACCATCAGGCCGATAAACCCCACTATCAGCAGCGGTATCAGCCAGTCCGTATAAGACAGTTGATACGCCACCAGCAACAGTAAATAGGCCCGTTCCTGCTCCGAAGCCGGTGGTTGCTTGTTACTGAGGCTGTCAGTCAGAGGTTGCTGCACCAGCCATTGCTGGCCGTGCCGTTGAATGGCAAAGGTCGTTACGGTCTGCTCTGGCTTATAGCTGAGCAAAGTGTCAGCCGAATCTGTCGCTGCCAGCAGGCGGTGCTGCTGGTCGTAAATCGCCATTGCAGTAATAGGCAGCGCACTGACGTAGCGCAGATGATTCAACTGCGCCTGCACCAAAGCCTGATCACGATTTTTCAATAACGGCACTACGCCTAACTGCACCGTACCGGCAAATTGTTGCAGCTGCGCTTGTTGCTGAGTTGTCCTGTCATAGTAATGCCAGCAGCCGGTGAACAATGCCATGACAATGACAGCGATTAACCAAAACCTGGTTAACTGTCTGAAAGAATTTAGCAAAATGAAACCTGAACAAAGCCGGAATGTTTCAACTATAAAACGAATTGTTCAGGGTCTCAAGGAGGTTAATGTGCAATAACAACTGGCACATTATAAAAACCTGCGCCAGCGGTTACTACAAAATGGTTTAGAAATGGATTTCAATACCTGCGAAAACACCGTTGAAAGTTAGATCTGCATACAGATCGTCAACATCATCCAGACGCATATTCACTGCGCGATAGCCGATCTTTAACGTTGTATCAAGCACCAGATTGTCCATAAAAGCATAGCTTATGCCGGCTTGGCCATCATACACCCGGCTGCCATCGTAAGACACTATGCTGCCGCCGGCAAAAAATTCCAACCCGGTTAAAGGTAAACCGACAGCCGCAGAAGTGTACAGCATAGGGACAATTTGAGAGATATTCTGCCGCGCTGACATACCATCAGCTGCAGTTTCGGTAACTAATACATGTCCTTTTATATGTTTGGCATTGATGCCCAAATCCAGGCTCAGCAAACTGTTGTCAAACAGTTCATAGTACAGCACATAGTCGGTATTGCTCAGTTCAAGCTGATTACTTACCTCAGTGTTGCTGGCAAAAGTTGCACCAGCCAACGTAAAGCCGGCACTGATATCGCTTATTCCGGTTGACGTCAGTTGATTACGCTGTAACCGCACATTCGGCAATAGCGGCAGCGGATGTTCTAAAGTCAGATAGTAGGATGTTTGTGTTTTATCGTTAAAATTAAAACTCTGCCGCATATCTGTTGCGGCAAAACTGCCTTCTGCCGACGTTTGCCACGCATCGGCGCCTAAATAAATGCCAAGCAAAGTATCTGCCTGAGCCGTGCCTGCCAGCAGCACAGTGCTCAGCGATAATAGCAATGCTGTTTTTTTCATGCCCGTGTTTACCCTTGTGTTAATAATTCAGATAGGTCAATTAATGCAGCATTGGCTCGCGAAATGTAGTTCGCCATTACCAAGCTATGATTCGCCATTAAGCCAAAGCCACTGCCGTTAAGGATCATCGGACTCCAAATCGCCTGTTGCGTGGCTTCCAGTTCACGAATGATCTGCTGCAAACTTACCATGGCATTTTTGCGCTGCAACACGTCGGCAAAGTCCTGCTCAACGGCTTTTAAAAAATGCAGCAAAGCCCAACTGGCACCTCGCGCCTCATAGAATTCATCGTCCAGTTTCCACCAGCTGGTTTTTACCAAACGTTGGCCGGGCACATCTGTTGATTGTCTGGCACCTGCATCGCCGGCTAAATCGGTATTTAGCCGGTCCTGGCCAACACTGGCACTTAAGCGCTGCGAATAACTGCCAAGACGTTTTTCTACCGCTTTTAACCAGTCGCGCAGGTTATCGGCGCGGGCGTAAAACTGACTGTCGGGCCGGGATGGTTCCAGCAGCTCTTGCCGGTAAAGATATAACTGCGCTATAGCCTTACGATATTCTGCTTCGGCACTGGGAATAGCCCAGCTGCGGTGATCAATATTAAACATCGGCTGTGCGACTTTAAGATACGGATTTTCTGTCGACTGTGACTGTGACCGGCTTAAATCTTTTCGTAGTGCCAGTGCCAAATCACGTGACATCTCCAGAGCCCCCAGCTCCCAGGCCGGCATATTGTCTAACAAACTAAAGGGCGGCAAAATGTCATTTGACAGGTAGCCACCGCTTTTGTCTAACAAGGTCTCACTGACACGGATCAAAGCAGTAGTGGTAGCATAGCCAACAACGGCTTTGTCGGCCGGTTGTAGTTGGCTCTGCGGGTTCGCCTCTATTAGCAGGTCAGGTTCACGGCTAACCCACCAGCCAGTGATATACAGCAACACCAGCAACACTAATACCGCTGCACTGAGCAGTTTCGTATTAAACATAAGTTTTCCTTATCGTTTTGGCATTGCAACCACTGGCACATCAACCGACAGCTTTTCGCCGTCGGCAAACATCAGGGTCAAGGGTACAGACTGGTCAGGCTCCAGCGCCGTTACGGGTTCAAATAACATCAGGTGTAAACCACCCGGAGCCAGCGTTACTGAGCCCTTGGCTGGAATAGTGATAGCACTGACCTGTTCCATCCGCATCATGCCATCGCGGTGGCTATGCTGGTGTAGTTCGGCCCGGCCAAAAGATGCGCTGCTGGCGCCAACCAGCTGCAGCTCCGCCGCGGTATGATTATGTAATGTCAGGTAACCAGCCGTGACAGTTCGCCCTGGCATTGGCTGACGGATCTGTGCCTCTGCAATACTGATATTTTCTGCCGCCGCAAGCTGGGAGGCAGTCAACAAAACCGCTGCGATCAAAGCGCGCATCTGGTATCTCCTTGTAAGTTATTGCCTTATCTTACACCAGTTTTATCCGCTTCACAGCCTGAAAGCCTAAACCGCTATCGCGCAGGAGTGCCTTAACGGTCTGGTAAAACTACAGCCGCCACCAGATAAGCCACTATTGTTGCTATAGGAAACATCAGTAACAGCGCAACAGCCAGTATACGTATCAGCCAGCGTGGCTGCTGATAATAACCGGCAAAACCGGCACAAACTCCGCTGACTTTACGAAACGCCCTGGCACAGTACCAGCGATCGGTATCATAGCTCGCCATCTTCACACTCCTGCATAGCGTTAATTTTACTGCTGCGTTTTACCAGTAGCAGCAGGCAACTAAACACGGCAAAGGTTAAAATTTCTGTACTGGCCCAGTGCATAAAACCCCCTGTTAAAATTGATCACGTATGCCGGCGATTGCAGCAAGCCATTGCCACAACAGCATCACCGGGATCAGGCTAAGCACCGGGCTTAAATACATAACAAACAACCAGCCTGTTGAAAACATCATGTTATTCAGCCACCTGAACTACTTGGGTTTGCGACGCTAATAGCTGCGACGCATCCTGTTCAGCTTGCAGGCGGGCCTTAATGTCAATAACAGTATGCAGCATGCTTAAATGGGCCTGTTGTGCTACCTTGGCTTTTTCTGCTGCGACGTGCTGCGCTGTTGCTGCTTGCAACTCTGCGCTCAGCTCGCCGGCATGGCCTAAAGAACAAAAAACCGCACTGGTCAGTAAAGTGGTGGCAGACAGTAAAGTTAGCGTTTTCATTATCAGCTCCTTGAAATAAATTAGTGTTAACTACCACCAAGGTATTTCAAGCTCTGTGCCAACCCCGAAAATAAATATAACCAATTGAATTTAAATAACAAATAAAAAAGGCGCTTACAGTAAACTGCAATCGCCTTTTTTATAAAACTAAAATGTAGTGAGTTTAACTAACTAATTAGTCAAATTATCAAGCGGCTTAATTAATGCCAGTGCCTGTAACATTAACTCTGGTGTTGCATCTGCCAAATGGCCTTTTTCACTAAGTAAACGCCGCCATTGCCGTGCACCGGGCACCCCCTGGAACAAGCCCAGCATATGCCGGGCAATATGCCAAAACCTGGCGCCTTGCTGCATTTGCCGTTCGATGTAAGGCAACATCTGCTGCACAACTTGTTGTGGCGTCAGTGGCATTGCAGTACTGCCATAAATCAACGCATCAACTTCGCTAAGTAACAATGGGTTGCTGTAAGCTTCACGCCCGACCATCACACCATCCAGGTATTGCAGCTGTTCGCGCGCTTGTTGTAGCGTTTTTATGCCACCATTAATGCTGATATCAAGCTGCGGAAAATCCTGCTTTAACTGATAGACACGCTGATAATTAAGCGGTGGCACTTCACGGTTTTCTTTCGGGCTTAAGCCTTTTAGCCAGGCTTTACGGGCATGAATGATCAGCTGTTGACAGCCGGCATCGGCTACGGTGGCGACAAAGTCTTGCAGAAACTGATAATCATCAGAATCGTCAATACCGATACGGGTTTTTACTGTCACCGGAATATCTACCGCATCCTGCATGGCTTTAATGCAGTCGGCCACCAGCTGTGGTTGGGCCATCAGGCAAGCGCCGAACATGCCGTTTTGCACCCGATCTGACGGACAGCCGACATTAATATTCACCGCATCATAGCCACGCTGCTGTGCCAGTGTGGCGCAGTGTGCCATATCAACCGGGTTAGAGCCGCCCAATTGCAATACCAGTGGGTGCTCTTCTTCATTGAAAGCTAAATAGTCACCACTGCCATGAATAATGGCGCCGGTGGTGACCATTTCGGTATACAGCACCGCATGCTGGCTAAGCAAACGGTGAAAATAGCGGCAATGCTTATCTGTCCAATCCAGCATTGGCGCTATAGAAAACCGGTGCCCTAACAGTACCGCGTTATTTTTCAACTACTTCATATCCGGCAGGTTACGGCCATAGAAAATCTCGCGCATTTCACGGAACACTTTCTTGCTAATGACCTTTTGCTCTTCTGCAGTCATTGAGTCTGTTCCCATACCAAACAGGTAGTTGTTTAAATCTGCCTCTTTTAACATCATCTTGGTATGAAACAGGTTTTCCTGATACACGTTAACGTCAATCATCTGGAAAGCACGTTTCGTATCTTCGTCCATAAAGTTCTGAATAGAGGTAATCGGATGATCGATATAATGTTTGGTGCCACTGATGTCACGGGTAAAACCCCGTACCCGGTAATCGACAGTAACAATGTCAGATTCGAAACTGTGAATTAAGAAGTTCAGCGCTTTCAGTGGCGATATAATACCGCAGGTAGACACCTCAATATCGGCACGGAAAGTACAGATACCATCGTGTGGGTGCACTTCCGGATAGGTATGCACACAAATATGGCTTTTATCCAAATGCGCTACAACCGCATCAGGCCGTGGTCCCGGGTTTTCTGAGTTGTCCGGATCTACCAGCACAGGCTCTTCACTAACCAGGATAGTTACGCTGGCACCCTGAGGATCATAATCTTGCCGCGCAACGTTAAGGATATTAGCACCGATGATGTCGGTCACTTCAGTCAGTATATCGGTTAGGCGATCAGCGTTGTACTGCTCGTCGATATATTCAATATACTCTTGCCGGTGCTGCTCAGTTTTGGCATAACAAATGTCATAAAGACTGAAACTCAGACTTTTCGTCAGATTATTAAAGCCATGTAGTTTCAATTTTTCAAATGGTTTAACCAATTACATTGTCTCCGCTAATAACCGCTCACCGGTTGTCACTAACTAAATAACAGTTGCTATGCTGTTGTACTAAGCTGTGCCGCCTTCACACTAAAAGAGTGAGACACCTTAACACTGCCGGACAACATGATAGACACTGAACAATATTTATCTGCTGACAGCTTAACTGCCCGTTCTACCTGCTTGTCACTTAAATCAATACCGGTAACAACAAAATGCAGGTGTATGCTGGTAAATACTTTAGGTACGCTGTCTGCGCGCTCGCCGCTTAATTGCACTTCACAATCAAGTACTTGCTGACGGGCTTTCTTTAAAATACTCACCACATCCACCGAAGAGCAGGCGCCAGCTGCCATCAGCACCATTTCCATCGGGCTGGGTGCACTGCTGTTGTCTTTGTTACCATCAAATACGACGCTGTGGCCACTGCCGGAGGTACCAATAAAGGTATTGTCGTTGTGCCAGCTGACTTTTGCCTGCATTACCCTGCCCCTTTTAAAATAAGGCGGGTATTCTACGTAAAAGTGCTCGCGGTATCTAGCAAAATTGCAGCAAAAACGGGGGCTAATCCATTAGATCAGCGATAGCTGTATCAAACAGGTTCTTGATAAGCAGAGAGATTTCATTGATTAGTTCGGCCTGTTGCGCTGTGGCATTTTTTTCCAGCACGCTGGCAAGTACTTCCTGAAAATCGTACATAATGCCGTCAACTTCGCGAATAATCATACTGCGATGGTTCATTTCCAACTCGGTGTGCTGGGTGCAAAGGGTAATAATTTGCTCGGCAATTGACTCTTCCAGCAACTCACCAATGGTTTTGCCGCTTTCATTACCGCTGCGCTGTTCGAATAACGCCAGATGTTCGGTCAGAAACTGGATTAAATGCTCATATCCTGGTTTATCGGTAACCATAGGTTTAATTACGCCTGATAGCTGATGCAGCACAAATAAGTATTAGTTATTTAAGCAAAAACTGCTGCATAAAACAAATCGGGGCCTAAGCCCCGACAAGATTTATTTTTTTAACCTCAGAATTGCAAACCTGGTGACAGTTGCTCGGGCATCACGACCTGCTCCAGTTCAACCGATGCCACCGGATAAGCGCAGTAATCTGCGGCATAGTAAGCGCTGGCTCTGTGGTTACCGCTGGCGCCAATGCCCCCGAAAGGTGCGGCCGAGCTGGCGCCGGTAATAGGCCGGTTCCAGTTAACAATACCAGCACGGATACGGCGGAAGAAATGTTGGTATAGCTCAGCACTATCACTTAACAAACCTGCCGACAGGCCAAAGGCTGTGCTGTTAGCTGCATCAATCGCCTGATCAAAGTCGCTAAAGCGGAACACTTTTAACAGCGGGCCAAAGTGTTCGTCATCCGGAAAGTCTGTTACTGCAGAACATTCGATAATACCCGGCGTAACCAAGGCGGTGTTTTCATCCAAATGGCGCATTGGCAGTAACACTTTGCCACCAAGCTCAACCAACTGGCGCTCTACTGCCAGCATAGCTTTGGCTGCCGCAACAGAAATCATTGAGCCCATAAACGGCTGCTCAGCCGCGTCATACACGCCTACTTTGATTTGTGCCGTCACATCCAGTAAACGCTGTAAAATGGCATCACCTAAAGCACCAACCGGCAAGAACAATTTACGGGCGCAGGTACAACGCTGACCGGCTGAAATAAAGGCCGACTGCACGATATCGTGGACAGTGGCATCAATATTACTGACGTCCTGCACAATTAACGGGTTGTTACCGCCCATCTCCAACGCCAGGATTTTGTCTGGACGACCAGCAAACTGCTGGTGCAAATAGTGGCCGGTGCGCGAGCTGCCGGTAAAGAAAATACCATCTATGCCGTCATGCGCAGCTATGGCTTTACCGGTATCCACTTCGCCCTGCAACAAGCTGAGTACGCCAGCAGGTATGCCGGCCTGTTGCCATAATTTTACGGTATCTTCAGCGACTTTTGGCGTGAGTTCCGACGGCTTAAATATTACCGCATTACCGGCCAGTAGGGCTGGCACTATATGGCCATTAGGTAAATGACCAGGAAAATTATAAGGGCCAAACACCGCTACCACACCGTGCGGCTTATGGCGGATAAAAGCCCGGCCTTGTGGCATCGGGTTTTCTTTGCTGCCGGTACGCTCCTGATAAGCCCGCACAGAAATATCAATTTTACCGATCATTGCTGCCACTTCAGTGCGGGCTTCCCACAATGCTTTACCGGTTTCTTGCGCAATTGACTGCGCCATGGCTTCTTTGTGTTCAGTTAGCTGCTCGGCAAAGCGCTTTACTACGGCAACCCGCTCGTCAAAGCTCAGGCCTGCCCAATGGTACTGGGCAGTACGGGCAGCAGAAACGGCAGTTGCCACCTGCTCTGCCGTGGCGGCCTGGCCTTGCCACAGTTGTTGGTTTTTTGCCGGGTCCAGTGAAGTGAACGCCTTGCCTTCACCTTGTATCCAGGCACCATTAATAAATTGTTCTGCGTGTTTCATTCGTCTCCCCTGTTATATCCGGCTAACCCTGACCCAATCTCCGGCATCGACCAACAATATGGCCGCTGCAGCTGCTGTCAGTGTTACCTCGTCTTCGTGTTCGTTAATATCAAGCGTCAGCCAGGTGGCGCGAAACTCTGCCAGCCGGGTATTGCAAACCAGATACGGCTGACCGCTACGTTGTGCACCAATATTTACCCGCAAACGCCGGCTGTTGCGCACGCTACGAATATGTTCAACCCGCGCTTCGACCGTTGGGCCGGCATCGAAGATGTCGACATAGCCGCGGTTTGAAAACCCCTCAGATTGCAATAAAGCCAGCGCCGGTTTGGTTTTGTCATGCACCTTACCAATTACGGCCTGTGCCTGTTTACTCAGCAGGCTGACATAAATCGGGTATTTTGGCATCAATTCAGCAATAAACACCTTCTGACCAATGCCGGTAAGGTAATCTGCAGTAGGAAAATCCAGCGAGAAAAAATGCTCCTGCAACCACTGCCAAAATGGCGAGCTGCCATCGTCATTAGAAATGCCACGCATTTCGGCAATGACCCGCTCGGCAAAACGTTGCCCAAACTCAGCCATAAATAAAAAGCGCATTTTAGACAACAAACGGCCGTTGTTTTTCTCACGCCGGCTTTCGCGTAAAAACAACGTACACAGCTCGCTGACGCCGGTGTAATCGTTACACAGCGTCAAAATATCCACGGTTTTATAGACACCCAGTGAACGTGAGCTGTGCACTACCTTACCTAAATGATAGTGATAAAAGGCATCATCCAGGCCAACTGCGGCTTCCAGTGCACTGGTACCGCATACCTCGCCGGTTTCACTGTCTTCCAGTACAAACAGGTAGCCTTCATCACCGGGCGCGGATACGGTTTTGCTAAAAGACTGCTCTGAGCGGCTGATTTTACGCATCAGTAGCTCATCATTTACCGGCAAAGACGTAAAGCCATGGCCAGACTCTACCGCTATGGCATACAGTGCCGGGTAATCATCCGCTCGGATGGGGCGAATCACCATCATCGTCGCTTACTCCACTTTTGCTTTATAGTTTTTTGGGGGCAATTAAGCCCCCTGCTTCATTTTTGCAGTCTTAATGCTGCTTAATTTATTTTCAGGCGTTTACGACCTGTTGTACCGCTTGTTCAAAGCGTTGCATGCCCTGACGAATATCGTCGCCAGTAATCACCAGCGAAGGCGCAAAACGCACCACATCAGCGCCGGCAACCAGAGCCATTAAGCCATGCTCCGCTGCTGCCAGGAAGAAGTCGCGTGAGCGGCCTTTAAACTTATCGTTCAGCACTGCACCCAGCAGCATGCCCTGACCGCGTACTTCACTAAACACCTGGTACTTAGCATTAATGCGTTGCAGCTCGTCACGGAACAGCTGTTCATTTTCCAGTACCTGCCGCATCATATCTGCAGTGTTAACCGTATCCAGTACCGCTTCGGCCACAGCGCAGGCCAGTGGATTACCACCGTAGGTACTACCATGGGTACCGACTTTTAAATGGCTGGCAATCTCGTTAGTGGTTAACATCGCCCCTACCGGGAAGCCGCCACCAAGCGATTTAGCTGTCGTCAGAATGTCCGGTGTCACACCGTAGTGCATATAGGCATACAGTTTGCCGGTACGGCCAACGCCGGTTTGCACTTCATCCAGCACCAACAGCGCATTGTGTTTGTTGCAAAGCTCACGCACACCACGGATAAAGTCGGCCGTGGCCGGAATAATACCGCCCTCGCCCTGAATCGGTTCTAATACCACTGCACAGGTTTTATCTGAGATTAACGCTTTGACACTGTCCAGGTTATTAAATTCCGCATGCAGAACTGCACCCGGTTTAGGCCCGAAGCCATCTGAATAGGCGGCCTGACCGCCAACCGTTACAGTGAAGAAGGTACGGCCATGAAAACTTTTGCTAAAAGATATAATTTGATCTTTATCGGTGCCAAACTTGTCCAGCGCATACCGGCGCGCCAGTTTAAAAGCCGCTTCATTTGCCTCGGCTCCCGAATTGGCAAAATAGACTTTATCAGCAAAGGTTGCATCAACCAGCTTTTTTGCCAGACGCAACGCCGGTTCGTTGGTCATTACATTGCTTAGATGCCAAAGTTTGTCTGCCTGCTGTTTTAAAGCGTTAACCAGTGCAGGATGACAGTGGCCCAGGCTGCTTACGGCAATACCGCCGGCAAAATCGATGTATTCCCGACCTTGCTGATCCCATACACGAGAGCCCTTGCCTTGCACCGGAATAATCCCGGCTGGGGCATAATTAGGTACCATTACTTCGTCAAACAACGCACGATTTACCTGCAACTGGCCGGTCATACTTCGCTCCTTCTTGTTATTGGTTTAACCTGTTTTGCATCAACAATCAGGTTTATCAGAGATAATCACAGCGGCATTATTGCAGATATAAACGGTGTTGTCTTGCGGTTAAAAAGCCTTAAAAGCCTGATTTGACAAGGCCTGCAGATAGATTCTCAGCTGAACTGAATAACTACGCAACAGCGGCAAAGCACCAATGACGCGCCAGCTAGCAGCAGCGTAAGCCAGCACTGGGGCGGCAATTAATACAATGTCGCTGCTGGCGCAAAGCTGTTTGCATGGATATGGCGCAAATTTTTTGCTAAATATCGACGCCAAGCCGCTTCAGATTGGTTTGAGACAGTATTTGTACTGCTTCTTCACTCAGCTGCACACTACTAAACCAGCTTTTTGTCTCGTTAGCGCTGACAAATTGTGTGTTTTTCAGTTCTTGCCACTGCACATAAACCTGAGCCTGCTGCACCAGGCGCGCCAGTGGGCTGCTACCGGCAAAGCCCGTACCTTCAGCCAGCTGATCTAAAGTCTGACACAGAGGTAAAGTTTGCAGCTGCCAGCGCGACGTCACATCTGCACTGAGAACGCCAGCAAATTCCTGTAAACTCTCACACAAAAAGCTGGCATCCGGCTGCAGGTTATCCAGCGCGTCGGTTAACTGTACATCCCTGCTCTCGCGGGCATGTAATAACTGCGCCTGCCTGACCTGCTGGTAAGTACGTAAATAATTACGTGTTACTACCGCATGCCCAAGCGTGTGAAACAATCCTACACAAAACGCATTGTACGGATGCTCAGCGCTGTCTTGCGCCAACCGTCTGGCCGCAATAGCTACCGCTAAAGAATAATCCCAAAGTTTATTTTTCAGTGCCAGAAAAGGCTCTGTTGAATGCGGCATCATTCGACGCATCGCATATACCGGCACAATTAGTTGCAGGCTTTCTACCCCTAAATAACGGAGCGCGGTTTTAATATCCTTCACCATGGCGCCGGATGAAGTACGATTTCGGTATTGGGGCTGATTAACCAGCCGCAGCAAATCTTCTGTTAACCAGCTGACACTGCTGATCAGCGGATCCAGTTTATTCACTGTTACTACCTTGCCTGCTAAGGTATCCAGCAAAGCATAATAGGCATCACCTGGGTCAAATAATGTCGAGCTAACCAGATCAATATTGTGCAGCTTACGCACCAACTCGTCGGCTACCTGATCGTGCAGATGAGCCTGAGCAAATTCGGCAAACTGCGCTTTTGCCTCCGCACCGGCGGCACGTAAGCGCTGGGCTTTAGCTTCAACATCCAATAAAGTACGCTCAGCTGCCAATTGGCCGGTACGAATTTGATAACCAAGCCGCTTATGCGCCGGATCTACACCAACCAGCTGATCCACAAAGCGTTGTACTAAAGAATCAGATGGCTGATTTAACTCATTACTCACTGTAAGGGTATTCCGTTGTTAACTAATGACTGGCATTAACATACTGCGGCCACAGCCTGAAGCAGTCAAGTGCACTATTTTAGCCCGAGTTGCAAAAAATTCTGCAGCAGCTGCCTGCCTTGCTGGCTTAAAATCGCCTCTGGATGAAATTGCACACTGTGCAGCCCTGCACTGGCATGCATCAGGCCCATAATTTCGTCCGGTTTACCATCAGCATCAGTTGTCCAGGCCGTCTGTTGCAGCTCGGTTGGTAAAGAATCGCGTTGTACCACCAGCGAATGATAACGGGTCACATCTAACGGATTAACCAAACCACTAAATACCGACTGGCCGTTGTGCTGTACCAGCGAATTTTTGCCGTGCATAACTTTACGCGCCCGAACCACTTTAGCGCCATAGACCTGAGCAATAGCCTGATGACCTAAACACACACCGAGGATCGGCAACGTACCGGCAAATTGTTCAATTGCTTTTAACGAGATACCTGCGTCAGACGGCGATTTGGGTCCCGGCGAGATAACCAGATAGTCTGGTGCCAGAGCAGAAATTTGCGCCAGACTAATATCATCGTTGCGCCGCACCACAACCTGCTGACCCAATGCAGCAAAGTACTGCATCAGGTTGTAGGTAAAAGAATCGTAATTGTCGATCAGTAATAACATGGTTTGCCTGGCAGAAATTTTAGCGCGGTTATGGCAGCACGAAGCCCACTGCATCATTAACCTTTGCCAGGGTTACTGCTGCCCGGCTCCGGGCTTTTTCGGCCCCGGCGCGCATTACCGCCGTCAAGGTAGCCTGGTCGGCGCGCAGCTCAGTGAAGGTTTTCTGTACCGGCTCTAATAAAGCAATAACCGCATCAGCAACATCACCTTTTAAGTGTCCGTACATTTTACCTTCATATTCGGCTTCCAGCGCGGTAATGGTTTTACCGGTAACGCCGCTGAGAATACTTAACAGGTTAGCGACGCCTGGCTTAGTATCCAGGTCAAACCGCACTCGTGGCGGATCTTCTGAATCGGTCATCGCTTTTTTAAATTTTTTGCTGATCATCTTTGGATCTTCGAGTAAACCGACGAAGTTCCACGGATTTTCATCAGACTTAGACATCTTCTTCGTTGGGTCTTGCAAACTCATCACCCGCGCCGCTACCGGTGGAATAAAAGGTTCTGGCACGGTAAAAATGTCACCGTGTAACGCGTTAAACCGCGTCGCGACATCACGGGCTAATTCCAGATGTTGCTTTTGATCGTGCCCGACCGGGATCTGATTAGCCTGATACAGCAAAATATCCGCCGCCATCAGCACCGGGTAGGTAAATAAACCGGCATTCACATTGTGAGTATGGCGCTCAGATTTATCTTTAAATTGCGTCATACGGCTAAGCTCACCAAACTGGGTATAACAGTTCAGTACCCAGGCCAATTGGCTGTGTTCCGGTACATGCGATTGCATAAACACCGCCGAGCGCTGTGGGTCTATACCACAAGCCAGATACAAGGCCAGGCTGTCTAGCGAGGCATTACGCAGCGCTGCCGGGTCTTGCCGCACTGTAATAGCATGCAGGTCAACAATACAATATAAGCAATCATAGTCATCCTGCATTTTGTCCCATTGGCGTAGTGCCCCGAGATAATTACCTATGGTAAGTTGTCCGGACGGCTGTGCACCACTTAGCACAATTGGCTTATTGCTCATAGTTGTATCCACTTTAAAGACAGTATTGTTAATGACAGGCCGTGCAGACCGGTTTGAAGAGCAGCATTATAACCATATCAGCGCATTGCAACAGTAAAAAAGCCGCTTAACGCGGCACTTTTGCTAATTGCTGCCGCATCTTGTTAATCACTGCGGCGTAATCGGCAGTATTAAAAATGGCTGAGCCGGCAACAAACATATCGGCACCGGCCGTAGCGATGTCAGCAATGTTATCCGGCGTTACGCCACCATCAATTTCCAGCCGGATAGGCAAGCCACTGGCTTCGATTAGCTTACGTGCAGCGGCCAACTTCTCCAGCGTAGCCGGGATAAATGCCTGGCCGCCAAAGCCGGGATTAACTGACATCAGCAAAATAACGTCCACTTTATCCAGCACGTAATCGAGATAACTCAGAGGCGTTGCCGGGTTAAACACCAAACCGGCCTGACAACCATGGCTTTTTATTAACTGCAAAGTGCGGTCTATGTGCCGTGACGCTTCCGGATGAAAAGTAATAATGCTGGCACCGGCATCTGCAAATTGCGGCACCAGAGCATCAACCGGTTCTACCATCAAATGCACATCTATTGGCGCTGTAATACCGTAGTTTCGTAATGCCTTACACACCATGGGGCCCATTGTCAGGTTAGGCACATAGTGATTGTCCATGACGTCAAAATGTACGACATCAGCGCCGGCTTTTAACACAGCCGCGACATCTTCACCGAGACGGGCGAAATCAGCGGACAGGATCGAGGGTGCGATTAAATAAGGTTGCATCAACTGGTCCTTTTTTGTCAAAGCGTGACTTTACTGAATATTATCAGCAATTGCACTGTGGCACGGCTCAATACACGCACAAAAAACAGGCAGTTACGCACCAATAACGTACAGACGGTTGTAATATCAAAAGTATCTGCTAGTTATATTACTGATATTAATCATAAAACTGTTATGGCACATATCTTGGAAAGCTAATGTCAGGGAACACAAAAAAGGGCAGAAAACATGCAAAATTTAGGTAGAACCACATTAGCAACAACGGTAGTGTTACTCGGTTTAGCGCTAGCCAGCGACAAAGCAGCGGCAGCCGAATTAAGCGGAGACATTACCTTTACATCTGATTATGCTTTTCGCGGTATCTCACAAACTGAAGAGGCACCTGCCTTACAGGGAGGCCTGACTCTTAGCGCCGAATCCGGCTTCTATGTGTCGGTATGGGGTTCTAACGTAGATTTTCTGGCAGAAGGCACGCTGGAGCTGGATGTTATGCTGGGCTGGAGTGGCGCGATTAATGACGATTGGTCAACCGACGTCGGTATTATGCGTTACGGCTATCCGAATGCTGAAATTGATGGCTCTAACTTCTGGGAAATCTACGGCTCTTTATCATATAAAGATTTAACCTTTGGTCTGGCTTACAGCGACGACTACTATGCCAATAGCGGAAACTTTATTTACCTGTACGCCAGCTATTCTTATGCATTAACGGATTCTATTAGCCTTGATATGCAACTTGGCCAGAATGAATATGATGATAGCAGCGCCAGCTATATGGACTGGAGTGTTGGCCTGAGCACAGAAGTTATGGGTGCAGGTGTCAGCCTGGCCTATGTCGATACTGACATTGACGGCTCTTATCTGGCAGACAGCCGGGTAATTTTATCCGTATCTAAAAGTTTCTGATGTCAACCGGCTGCAGTATAAGTACTGCAGCCTTTTTATATCTGCGCCAATAGCTGCGCAATAAATAAGCAGCTTGTATCCTGTCGCCGGATGTTTTATTATCCACCTAGTCTGGATCAGACAAATGGAATTAACATGAAACTTACCAGCGGTTATAAAATATTCTTTCTTTGTGCAGCCGTGCTTAGTAGCACTGTGCTGGTGTCAGCTTATATCACACAATCAGATATTGCCTGCCAGCATTCAGAAAGTCAGCTAGTTGCACAGTGTGTTCAGGGTGAACAGCAAAGCTGGTTTAGTTGGATCCGCGGCGAAAGCCGGTCTACCCAGTTTCATTTTGTCGATTTGCTTGAGTTGCTGAATCGACTCAGTCCGGCAAAATAACCCGCAGCATGACACAACGCCCTTCTTTATTGCAGATAGTTAAAGCCGTTATCGGTGCTATGGTGGGCGTACAATCAGAAAAGCAACGCCAACAAGACTTCTCCGCAAGCAGCCCTGTGCCCTTTATTATTGCCGGTATTATTTTTACCCTGTTTTTTGTCTTAACACTGCTACTGATTGTGTTTTGGGTATTGGCTTAGGCTGATACACCGCGAACAACTCTGCAACCTTACCCCGGCTTGCGCCTTTTTGACTAATAGAACGGCCAACCTGCAAACTGTATAACTTAGCTTGTTGGTAGATCTTGCGTGTCCAGGTCGTGTCGTGATTGCTGATCACTACTGTAATGCCACGTTGTTGTGCCTGCTCGGCAAGGTTTGCCAACTGCGCTTGATCATCTAAATCAAATCCCTGCCTGGCATAGCTGGTAAAACTGGCTGTTTTACTCAGCGGCACATACGGCGGATCGCAGTATATAACGCTATCTGACGCTGCCGTCTGCATCAGATGCTGGTAGCTGTAACAACTAAAGGTGGCACGCTGCGCCTTTTCGGCAAAAAAGTGTAATTCAGCTTCCGGAAAATAGGGTTTCTTATAGCTACCAAAGGGGACATTAAATTTACCGGACAGATTATATCGGCATAAGCCATTGTAGCCGTGCCGGTTAAGGTAGAGAAACAATAATGCCCTTTCATACGGGTCAACGCTTAAATTAAACTGTTGGCGTAAGCTGATATAACAATCACGTTGATTGGTTCTGGGCGTAAAAAAGTCTCTGGCGTCGGTAATAAAACCCTGATGCGCCGTTTGCAACAGTTGATAAAGATTGATTAAATCGGCATTGATATCATTCAGCTGATATCGTGGATAGTCGGTGTTCAAAAAAACCGAGCCAGCGCCAACAAAAGGCTCTATCAATAAGTCTGCTGCTGGCAAATGCTGGCCAATTGCCTCAACAAGGTTGTACTTACCGCCGGCCCATTTTAAAAAGGCACGACATCTTTTGCTGTTGGTCATTGGCAGGTTAGTCCGGGGCTGCTGCCGAATTTACTGACTGGCGCACCTTAATTTCGGTTTGCACCGCCTGCATAGGTTTAATAAAAGGCCCGGTGGCCGTTATCGCTGCCGGCAAGGTAGCCAGCTGTGCTTTAGCCGTGGCTTTATCGTTGAATGAGGCCAGCAACAGCACAATTTGCGCTTGCCCCTGCCAGCTACGTGAATAGGCTAAAACCGGCAGCTCCGGATAAGCCTGCTGAAATCGCTGATAAGCAGCAGCACTGGACAGAACAGCCAATTGCAGCGCATAAGACTGTTTATCCATCGCCAGCAGCTCAGACTCACTATATAAATTCTCAGTAGCAGCTTCGCCAGGCGCTGGCTTAACTGCATCTGCTACAACATCAACCTCAGCGCCAGATAGCCCCAGCCCGGCGGTTACATCAGTATCAGCTTCAGTGCCAGTTGCGCTGCTGAGTTCCGAAGTGTCCGCCTCGAGCGGCTCGAGTTCGCTTTGCGGTTCTGCCTCGGTTTCAGCAACGGTAGTTTCGGTTAGATTGGCGTCCGTTATTACGTTTGCAGGCTCCGCTGCAGTTGCCTGCAACTCTGGCTCAGCCGACAGGTCTGCCTTTGGCTGCGGCGTTTCAGCAGTCTTTACTGACGAAGCTTGCGTTTTGCTTTTAGCGGCCTGCACCGTTTTTGTTTCATCACCGGCGTTTAACCACCACAATAGGCTAACTAATAACAATGCTGCAGCCGCATAAAGCCAGGGTGCATAACCTTTACTAGCTAAAGCTTGTGCTTCAGGTTCAGTTGCCACGCTGTTTTCAGCGGCTTGTAATAACAGATGCATATTGCCATCTGCCTGTGCCAGTCGTTGGGCGATTTCCAGCGTATTTAATTTTTGCTGCTGCAATAATTGGCTGGCATCTTCGGCGGTTACTTTACTTAGCAATAAGGTAATATCATCATTTTCACCTTCTTCGCTGGCAAAACATAAAAGCAGACAATCTACTGCTTGCAGTTGTTGCAATTGATTGGCGGACAGGCGTTCAACATCGTCAATTATTACCAGCAAAGGCAACACCGATACGGCTGCTTCGAGCTGCTCGGCCAAAGACACCTCTGTTTGCACGGCGCGATTAAACCATTGTGTCATCAACTGTGCGCCGACATCGGCCGGCTGGGTTTTATTGTCTAACAAGGCAACATTAAACTTGTCCGAAAACAGCTCGGCCATTGCCAAAGCCATGACAGATTTGCCGCTGCCGGGCGAGCCGACAATACGAATGCTTTTGTGTTGATTAAATGCCAGTTGAAACAACAACCTGTCCAGGCACTCGCGTTGCGACGGTAGTAACTGCGTCAGTTGAGTTAATTTTGTTTGCAGTTCAGCGGTGTCCATCGGCAAATACCTCATAAAGTTCTGCTTCTGTTACGTCATCAGCAATTGCTGTCTGGCAAAAAGCCACTGGCAGGATGAACCGCATCTTGCCGTCCTTAACTTTTTTGTCTGTTTTCATAAACGGCATAAAGTCAGCAATAGTCATAGTGTCTGGTGCTGCAGTTGGCAAGTCAAAGGCGCTTAGTAACGTTTTTATCTGCTGCAAATCCTGCGGTTGCAAATTCCCACGCGCCACAGCAAGCTGAGCAGCCATAACCATACCTGCGGCAACGGCTTCGCCGTGCAGCCAAACCCCGTAACCTAACCAGGCCTCGATAGCGTGGCCAAATGTATGACCAAGATTAAGCAAGGCGCGCTCGCCCTGCTCTGTTTCGTCACGACTGACGATGTCTGCTTTCATCTGGCAGCAATACTGTATCATCGTCGCTAGTATGTCAGGCTGCTGGGCACGAATGGCGTCGGTATGCTGCATTAACCAGTGAAAGAACGCCTGGTCGGCAATAAGTGCATACTTAATAACTTCGGCCATGCCGGCAGCAAACTCGCGCGGCGGTAACGACTTTAATACGCTGGTATTAATCAAAACCTGGGTTGGCTGCTTAAAAGCGCCAATCATATTTTTGCCTAGCGGGTGGTTTACTGCAGTTTTGCCGCCAACAGAGGAATCGACCTGCGATAATAACGTTGTCGGCAGTTGAACAAAACTGACGCCGCGCTGATAGCAGGCGGCAACGAAGCCGGTGAGATCTCCAATAACGCCACCGCCCAATGCCACCAACACCAGATCACGGGACATTTTTTGCTGCAGCAAAAAGCTCAATACCTGCTCGAAAGACTGCAGGGTTTTATAAGCTTCACCGTCCGGCAGTAAAAAGTGCTTAACCTCAGCCTGCGCAAACAGTTGACTAACTTGCTGTAAATACAAAGGCGCTACGGTAGGATTGGACACAATAACAACTTGTCGCGCCGCAGCCAGCGATGGCTGCAGTGGACTAAATTTGTCATCGATACAGATAAGGTAGCTGCGGTCGCCAAGTTGGACGTCAACTTTATGCATAGCAGCTCCTTGTCAGAATTTAAATCAGAAACCTAATTGTTCAATAATTTGGCTGGCTACCGCTCTGGCACTCTGTTCATCGGTGCGTACGGTAAAGTCTGCGATTTCGGCATACAAAGGGTTACGCTCAGCAGCCAAACGCTCCAGAACCTCTTTCGGTGCCTCTTCGGTTTGTAACAGCGGCCGGCGTTTATCTCGTTGAGTGCGGGCTACTTGTTTTTCAATTGGCGTTTCCAGATACACTACTATACCGCGGGCCGATAAGCGATTGCGTGTCTCTTTGCTTATTACAGAACCACCACCAGTGGCAAGCACTATACCTTGCAGCTCGGTTAAGTCCTGAATAACATTCTCTTCACGAACACGAAAACCTTCTTCGCCCTCCAGATCGAATACCCAAGCGATATCCGCACCAGTGCGTCGCTCGATTTCCTGATCTGAATCGTAGAACTCCAGATGAAGCATGTCTGCTAAATGACGGCCAATTGTGCTTTTGCCAGCACCCATTGGGCCGACGAGGAAGATATTACGTTTTTCTGCCATAAGTCGTATTATTAATCAGCTAACTCGATGAAAATTACATTCAGGACCACAAGGCTCCCACGAAAATTTGAAGCGCTGAATTATGTCAGGAATCGTCAGCTGCTGGCAAGTGAATTCTGAGTTGGCTCTGCTGTTACGCTACAGCAGAGCCAATATCAGTTATAAGCCGTCAGTGATTATTTTTGGCGTAACGAAAATAAGCAGTTCATTTTTTTCGTTAACTTCGCGGGTCGACCTAAACAAAGCGCCAACATAAGGAATATCGCCAAAGAACGGTATTTTATTTACCGTTGACAATATTTGCTGTTGATAGATACCACCCAGCACTATTGTCTCACCATTATCTACCAGAACCTGGGTCTGAATTTGTTGCGTATCTATCGCAGTTGCCGGACCAGTTGGCGTTTGCACTGTTTCACCCCGGGTATTTTGTGTGATCACTAGATCCATAATGATCTTATTATCCGGTGTAATTTGAGGCGTAACCGTAAGGCTTAGCACCGCTTTTTTGAATTCTACTGTCGTCGCACCACTGGAAGCTGCCTGGACATAAGGGATCTCGACACCTTGCTCAATACGGGCTTCTTTTTGGTTGGCCGTCGTAATACGTGGGCTGGCAATAATTTCACCTTTATTCTCTTGCTCTAGAGCAGATAACTCTAAATCCAGTAAGGTGCCATCCGCCAGGCGGGCAATGTGAAAGGCAATGCTACCAGCAGCATTGCTGGCTGGGAAATTCACGTTCCAACGATCATCCAGTGACGGAATAGAACCATTAGCTATGCTGTTGGCACCGCCGGCAGAACCAGAGGTACCCTGATTAGAGCTGCCGCTACTTTGCTGATCAGTGAAACCCCAACGAATACCCAGCTCATCGGCGACACTGTCACGCACCGTAACCATACGCGACTCAATCAGTACCTGGCGTACTGGTACATCAAGTCGTTCAATCAGTTTACGCACGTTCTCAATGTTGACCGCGGTATCTTTTATCAGAATAGTGTTGGTGCGCTCATCGACGTTAACTGAACCACGGATCGACAGCATACGGGCATCAAAGTTACCCAGTAAGCGAGCGATATCTGCCGCTTTTGCATAGTTAATCGTCAGGAAGTCAGAATACAATGGCTCTAAATCAGCAACCGTTTGCTTAGCTTCTAATTCGCGCGCTTCGCGTGCGGCCAATTCATCAGTTGGCGCAACCATTAAAATGTTGCCTTCCATCCGCTTATCCAGACCTTTGACTCGCAACACAATGTCCAGCGCCTGATCCCAAGGGGTGCCATCAAGCCGCAGTGTAATATTACCTCTGACTGAGTCGCTGGTTACCAGGTTAAAACCGTTATAGTCTGCGATAATCTGCAGTACCGTTCTGACCGGGATATCCTGGAAGTTTAGCGATATAGCCCGACCTTTGTACTCTTTGCCACCACCAAGAATGCTGCGGTTTGTGGTGTCACGCTCAATGTTCAGAGTGAAAATATTATCAATTTGCTGATAGGTATAGGTAAACTCAGCTGTGGTATCAATGACCAACCTTGCTGAAGACCCTTCTTTAAAGGTTTCGATGCCTTTGACA
The DNA here is from genome assembly GCA_018826295.1 of Gammaproteobacteria bacterium. Taxonomy (GTDB): domain Bacteria; phylum Pseudomonadota; class Gammaproteobacteria; order Enterobacterales; family Alteromonadaceae; genus Alishewanella. Next base: position 28,297 of record JAHJZX010000033.1, on the reverse strand, counting down.
ATAGTGCCAAAATCTACCACATCCAATTGATACAGCAATTCGTCAAGAATGTCGGTGTTATGAAACTCCACTTCCAACTTACCGAGGCGTTCAGAAACATCAACAGCAGCGGTGTTATCCCGCAGGAATACCAACACCCGGCCTTCACCTTTATCGCCGCGGCGAAAATCAAGTGCATTGACCCGGTTAATATAAGTGGGTTTTACGTCTGCTGCCTGGCCAACGTCATCAGATGTCGGGTTATCAGATATGTGGATATAAAACACATTGCCACGTACCTTGGTACGGTAGATCTTGAGATAATCCAGGTAGATAACTGTTTTAAACCCATCGTCAACAAACTCTGATGTTACCCGCTTAACGCCGGCCTTATTAATCAGCACTTCGTTGAGTTTTTCTTCGTAATCAGATTCGTTAAAGAATAATTCTATCCGGGCCGGTTCATTAAATACCTGTATGCTGGGATCAGCATAGAGTTCTTCATCAAACACAAACTCGATTTCGGTTTCACCGGTTAGCAAAGGGTTATACCGCACATCATACAGTAGCGGTACTGCAGCTGCCGGCAGTGAAAATAGTGTAAAGGTTGCTAAACACAGTAAAGTGCGCTGGATTTTGCCAGACATTGTTTTGATAATTTTATCCATGATTTACTCGCATACCTGTCAATTTCTTGCAGTAGACGACGTTCCCGCCATCTGCAACATGGTCGTCCGTTCTTTCCAGCAACCGGCGCCATCCGGAATCAGCTCCAGCAATTCAATGTGTGTTGGTTCCACACTAATTACCCTGCCATGGAACAAGCCGACATAATTATTTAACGTAACTTTGTGTAAGGTTCGGTCTGACGCTTCAATTAGCGCCCAGATCTTACTAATTTCACCCAAAGTGCCACGCATTCTTAAGTTATCCAGTGCATATTTTTCCAATGGTTCTTTTCTGCGTCTGGGATCAGGATGTAAACAATCCTGAGTCTGTAAAAACCTGTCCTGTATGGCTTCTGGCCGCGGTGCTGAAAAGGGGCTCCTTGCATCCTGTGCACTATACGGGATATGCGTAAACTCTTGAACCTCAGGCAAAGGTTCAACCCTGGCACGTGTATTAGATTTTACTTCAGCAATGTGATTCTGCACATCACTAATATCATCAAAACATCCGCTTAACAGTAAAGCGGCGACAACTAGGGACAACCGTCTCATCATGGCTGCACCTCTTTATATCTGTATGTTTTCGCAACAACGTTAAAACGCAGACGCTCGTCTTTCTCAGTTTGAATGGCAAAGTCATGCAAACTGACTATACGCGGCAATTTTGCCACTTCGCTGACGAAGTTACCAAATTGATGGTAATCACCTATCACTTCAATTTTTATCGGCAGCTCGGTATAAAACTCTTTCTCTATTTCCGGCTCCCAATTGATGCGAATAAACGTCAGACCACTGGTAGTACCCACATAGGTAATGTCATCTAACAAGCCTGGTGTTTCGTGAGTTGTCGGCAACTGCTTTAATAAAAATGAAAATGTCTGCTCCATTTCAACCATTTGTTGTTTATACAGATCAAGGTTTACTGCAGATGCATACCGGGTTCTGTATAACTGGCGCAACTCAATTTCTTTCTTTTGCGCGACCTCAAGTTCGTCAATTTTGCTGTCTACTAACATAAAATAACTTAAGGCTGAAACGGCAACGGCCAATATCACAGCAAAGATCACTTTGGCGGCAACGGGCCATGAGCCCATATTCTCCAAGTCCAGATCATTGACATCGATCTCAGATAAATTGAAGTTCAGATTCATTGTGCTCTCCCACCGGCAGGTGTCGCAGGGCTATCATTACCCTGAACCGCTTCGTACCCTTTAACAGTAAGATGCATTTTAAAATTGCTCAGCAAACTGACTGAATCTTTACCGGCTTCAATAAATTCCAGATAAGGACCAGACAACAACTCTGATTCTTCGGCTTCTCTCAGCATATTTGACAGACGGTTGTTAGATTCGCTTTTGCCAATCAGTAGCAGCGAGGTGCCTTTCTTTTCCAATTGATTCAGATAAACGCCAGCAGGCACTATGCGCGCAATTTCGTCCATAATCTGGGTTCCCAGATTACGGCTACCCTGCAACTGAGATATCAGCGACATCCGCTGTTGCAGGCTTTTCTTCAGCTCGTTTAGTGTCCGGATTTCAGCAATACGTTGATCCAATACCTTAATTTCGTTTTCAAGGTAACTGTTGCGTTGCATTTGTCCGTCTATTCTGGCGCTGTACAACATGTTCACCATAAAGATCAGAAAAAAACTGATTACAGCGGTTGCTGTCAGTATGGTCAGATATTGCTTTTGCCGTTCTTTTCGCGCCGCGTCACGCCACGGCAACAGGTTTATATATGCCATGGCGTGAAGCTCCTCAATGCAAGCCCGCTGGCAACCATCAGCTGTGGTGCATAACGGCTAAGTTGTTCACGATCAACTGACGTAGCCACTTCCATTGACTTGAATGGATCGGCTACAACGGTATGGATACCAAGTTCATCAATCAATAACTTGTCAATGCCTTCGATTAACGCTGTACCACCTGAAATAACCAGATAATCCACAGCGTCTTTGCCGCTGCTGGTCAGATACATCTGAATACCACGGCGAACTTGTTGCAACAACATCGTCTGAAATGGCGCTAACACCTCAAAGGTATAGTTAGGCGGCAAATCGCCACTGACTTTAGCCAGTTCAGCTTCTTCATAGTTTTTGTTGTAATACGACAAAATGCTACGGGTGTATTGGTCACCACCAAACGCCTGGTCACGGGTATAAAGAGTTTTACCGTTTTCGACAATACTAAGCAGCGTCATAGTGGCGCCGATATCAACCATGGCAACCACTTTCTTATCGGCATCATCTGGCAGTTGCTTCAGACACAACTGCGCAGCCCGACTTAAAGCGTGGCTTTCAATATCCACCACTTTTGCCGTAAAGCTACCGTTTTCAAGCGCCGCAACCCGGGCTTCGATACTCTCGGTACGAGCCGCACTCAGTAAGACGTTTACTTTAGAAGGATCCGCTTCATTCACGTCTTGTTTTTCAAAATCAAGACTCACTTCATTCAGCGGGTAAGGGATCAGGGTGTCGGCTTCAACTTCTATCTGACTTTCAAGTTCAGCATCAGTTAAGGACACATCCATAAAAATGACTTTGCTGATCACGGTGGATCCGGATACTGCCGAAGCAGCAAACTTAACAGCACGCGGGATCTTTTTGCGAATTTTTGCCAGCACATTGCCGACAGCTTCAATGTCTTGGATCTCGCGATCAGACATTGCACCTTTAACCATGGGCTCAACGGCGAAAGCTTCAACTTTGCAAATGCCATGATGCTGACTAAGCAACACAGCCTTTACAGAGTGTGCTCCGACGTCAATTCCCACCATTATCGGTGTTTGTTTACTAAACAGGCGATTTATCATAGCTTCCTGCGACCGGTTTTATAGTTATGATTATTGTCTCATTGTTAGCTTAGTCGCTAATTTTTGGCAAGAAAAAGCGTTCACTCTAAAGCTAATAAATATATACTAGCAGCGTTGTAAAGGAATTGGGAGTATAAATTGGGGTTATTCAGTGTCTTGGGTTAAAAAACTTTTAATTCTCAGTCTGATCTCGATCCTGCTTGGTCTATTAACGATCTGTGGGATCTATTTTTACATTAAAGACGATCTTCCTGATGTCAGTACCTTGCTGGACGTTCGTTTGCAAACGCCTATGCAGGTGTACACTGCTGATGCCGAGCTGATTTCCCAATTTGGTGAAAAGCGCCGGATCCCATTAAAATTGGCAGAAATGCCGCCTTTATTAGTGCAGGCGTTTTTAGCCGTTGAAGATACTCGATTTTATGAACACCCCGGTATAGATATTATCGGTATTTTTCGTGCAGCAACTGTCGTCGCCACCTCGGGTGATTTCAGCCAGGGTGCCAGTACGATAACCCAGCAATTGGCACGTAACTTCTTCCTTAGCAGGGAGAAGAAAATAATGCGAAAAATCAAAGAAATATTTTTGGCTTTCCATATAGAGCAATTGCTAAGCAAAGACCAAATCCTAGAACTGTACCTGAACAAGATTGAACTGGGCCAACGCTCCTTTGGTGTTGGCGCAGCAGCACAGGTGTATTTTGGCAAAACCGTACATGAACTCACTGTCGACGAAATTGCCATTATCGCCGGCCTGCCAAAAGCTCCGTCTGCACTTAATCCTGTGCGCTCTGCCAGCAATGCCCGGGCCCGGCGCAATATCGTGCTGGGCAGAATGCTAGATACCGGCGTCATTGATAAAGTAAGTTATGCTCAGGCTATAGCTGCGCCGGTTACCAGCAAATTACACGGTGCACAAATTACCGCTTCGGCACCTTATATCGCCGAAATGGTGCGCCAGGAAATGGTTGGCCGTTTTGGCGAGGAAGTCGCCTATTCCGAAGGCCTACAGGTTTACACCACAGTACACAGCGCGCAGCAGGCAGCTGCCAAAGCCGCCTTGCAGCAAAATCTGTACAATTATGACGAGCGTCACGGTTACCGAGGCCCGCTAAGCAGACTATGGCAAGCCACGTTAGCTGAAACTGACGACTCCGGCGTCCAATTTATAGAGCAAGAGCCATTACAGCGCGACGCTATAGTCAATTACCTTAGCAACCATAGCGGGTTGGAAGATTTGCACCATGCTGTCGTGACTTCGGTCAGTGAGCAAACTGCAACGGCTATATTGGCAGATGGTTCAGATATTACGTTAGAGTGGGATGGCTTGAAGTGGGCCCGTAGCTTTATCAGCGATGACCGCCAGGGTGCCGCGCCTAAATCCGCTGCCAGCATTGTCGCGCCAGGCATGCATATTATGGTAAGGCGGCAAAATGACAGCTGGCGTTTATCGCAGGTACCACTAGCCAGCAGTGCCATAGTGGCACTAGACCCTCATAATGGCGCTGTGCGTGCTTTAGTGGGCGGCTATAGTTTCAACCAGAGTCAGTTTAACCGGGTTACGCAGGCAAAACGCCAGGTCGGCTCTAACATCAAGCCCTTTATTTATTCTGCTGCGCTTGAGCATGGCTATACGCTGGCGTCGATCATGAATGACGCACCTATTCATCAATGGGACAACAACGCCGGTATTGCCTGGCGGCCAAAAAACTCACCGGCTGTTTATGACGGGCCTATACGAATACGCGAAGCTCTGGCCAAGTCCAAGAACGTAGTGTCAGTAAGGCTGCTACGCGGTGTAGGCATTGATAACGCCATCCGACATTTACAGCGTTTTGGCTTTAGTGCTTCTGACTTGCCGCGTAATGAAACCCTGTCATTAGGCTCAGCTTCGTTAACGCCACTTGAACTGGTTAGCGGCTATGCCGTTTTTGCCAATGGCGGTTATCTGGTGAACCCCTTTGTGATAGATAAAGTACTGTCTGCGGATGGCGAGGTTATTTATCAGCATAATGCTGCGATAGCCTGCAACACCTGTCATAAAACTGAACCAGAACAACCCGCTGAAGTTCTGCCAGAAGATGCCGAAGCCCAACTGGGTCAGTTATTTAACGAATTGCAAGCTGCAGATACTCCTGAGCAGCCAGTTAAGGATGAACTGGATCTGGCTGGTCAAGTGCTGGCACCACAAGTGATCTCTGAGCATAACGCCTTTTTAATTGCCGATGCGCTGACCAGCGGTGTTTGGGGCGGTGGTAGCTGGAAACATGGCACCGGTTGGAACGGCACGGCCTGGCGTCTGCAGAGTTTAAAACGGCGTGATCTGTCGGCAAAAACCGGCACCACTAACGACTTTAAAGATACCTGGCTATCGGGTTTTACACCTAATCTGGCGGTTACAGTATGGGTAGGCTTTGATGATGCTAACCGTAGCCTCGGGGTAGCCAACTGGCATGCTAATATGGGCCAGCAACAAAGCGCCGGTGCAGAGTCAGGCGCCCGAACAGCCCTGCCAGCCTGGCTGGACTTTATGCGCACAGCGCTCAATGGCGTGGCCGAAACGCCATTAACGGTGCCGGTTGGGTTATCGTCTGTCCGCATTGATCTACAAAGCGGCTTACTTAGCCGTCGTAATGACTACCAAAGCAGCTTTGAATATTTTAAACCCGGTACTGAACCTACCCAATATGCTACAGCAGACATTCAGCAAATTAGCTTTGATACGTTGCAGCAGAAACAACCGGATAGCGAAACCAAAGAGGAGATAGAGTTGTTCTGATCTGCAGAACTATTTCGCTGCAAGCTGGTAAAAAACAAAACCCCCGCTAGTAACAACGGGGGTTTTTGTTGGTCAGTTCCATTGACGCTCATCGACTCCTGCTATCCGCATAACATACAGATAGCTTCGGCTTTGGTTAAAAATGCCGATAACGCCATTAAACACACCACAACGGCGATTGCGGTAAAGCCAAAACCACGACTGGACGCTTTACTCATAACTAACCTCAATAACGCATTTTATTATTTTAATTAGCAGCTTGGTTTACGTTTCCCCAAACCGACACTGAGTGTAGTTAAGTTGTAACAAAGTTACAATAACTGTTTATTTAAACAGCACTTTTAGCCTGGTACGCCAACGCAGAATAAACAAATTCCGGCGTTAATAAACGCGGGTCATTCAGCCCGGGTAAAGCTTCGGCACTGTGTTGAATATCCGTTATAACAAAACCCGCTTGCTGGTAATTTTTCAGTGCCGCCGGATGGTCGGCAGAGCAAGTATGCAGCCAGATTTTATCCGCCTGCCAATTTGCCGCTTGCTGTACTGCTGCATCGGCCAGCCTCTGACCTAGGCCCTGCCCGGTAAATTGGGTTAATAAACCAAAAAACTTAATTTCTACGCTCAAATCCGGGTGTTTCACTAGTTCGACATAGCCGGCCGGCGTGCCTTTTACCCACAGCAACCAGGTGCGTACATTTGCTGATGCCAGGTAATCCAGCCACTGCTGATAATCCCAGCTTAGCCGGCTAAACCAGCGCCAGCGCCCACCAACGGCCCGAAACATAAACTGATTAAGCTCCGGACAGGCAACCTCAGCCTCAACCAGCTGAACACCAGCAGGCCAGCAAATTTGCTGTTTTACCTGCCCGGTAAACTGCAAAAACCAGGTAGTCACTTCGGTTTGATTCAGTTCTGCGCTCATATTAATAGCCCTTATTTACATCAACCAGATTAAGCAACGTGGCGCTACGCTGGCTGCGCCGGTAATTGTCGGCAATTTGCTCAACCACAGTACTGACATTGGTTACTGCAGACACATGCGGCGTAATTAAAATTGCCGGATGTCGCCAGAATGGATGTTCAGCTGGCAGTGGTTCCTGCCGGAATACATCCAGACAAGCAGCTTGCAGCTGGCCACTATCAAGCGCGCCGAGCAAAGCCGCGTCATCTACTATGGCGCCACGGGCCACGTTAACGAAAATAGTGCCGTGCTTCAGTTGCTGAAAAAATGCACTGTCGAGCAGCGACTCGGTTGCCATTGTCAAAGGTAACAAACAAATCACGACATCGGCCGGCGCTACCGCAGCCGCTAAGCCGTCCACACCGTGATAACAGCTGACAGCGTCAAGCTGCTTTGCGGTCCTGGCCCAGCCACTGACCTGATACCCCTGCGCAGCAAAATGGCTGGCGGCAGCTGCACCCAATTCCCCCAATCCCAGCAGACAAATATGCGTTAAGCGACGGGGGCTTTTTGGTCGCCATTGCAGCTGCTGCTGTTGTTGCGTAAAAAGGTCAAGACGCAAACGGTAATGGCTTATCACGCCATCTAAATAGCGCACCATGGTTTGCGTAAGTGTCGGGTCAACAATCCGCGCTATTGGCAGCGCCGGTAAGGTTGGATCTGCAATAATTGCATCTACACCAGCGCCAAAGCACTGAATAGCCTTTAAATTTGGCAAAGACGTCAGGCTGCCCGGTGGCTGTTTCCACACTACGGCAAATTCAACGTCATCAGGCTGAGCAATGTCCGGCCAAATCTCAATTGGCGTATCCGGCAACGCTTGCTGCAAACGTTGTTGTAAGTCTTCAAGTTTTCGATCGGGAATAATCAGGACAAGGCTCATAAGTCACCAAAGCTTCAATAAATCGTCACACCACTGACATAGCCAGCCAGCAAGCTGATGGCGGCTAAAGATAACATGGTACTTACTGATGCTAAACTGCCGCACTATCTTTTTATCTGACGTACATTTGGGTTGTAAAGATTGCCAGGCTGATTACCTGTTAGACTTTTTACAACAAAGCCAGGCCGATACCATTTATTTGCTGGGTGACATAGTCGATTTATGGGCCATGCGCAAACAAGTACACTGGAAAAGCGGCCAGAACAAAATTATACGCTGCTTGCTGGATAAAGCCGAACAAGGCACCGCTATTGTCTATATCCCCGGTAACCATGATGAAGCACTGCGGCTATACGCCGGTAAAAGCTTCGGTAATATCCGCATAGCACTGCGCGCCAGCCATACCACAGCACAGGGCAAAAAATTACTACTGTTACACGGTGACGAGTTCGACAAAGAAGTGAACTTTGGCCGTTTACATGCCTGGCTGGGCGATAATTTGTATGACTTGCTGCTGTTTTTAAACCGCTGGTATAACCGTTTACGTCGCCTTGGCGGTGGCGGTTACTTTAGCCTGGCCGCCTACATAAAAAGTAAAGTACCCGGTGCCCAAAAGGCCATTGCCCGTTATCGCGATGCAGCAATAGCCAAAGCCAAACGGGCTGGTTTTGACGGTGTAGTATGCGGCCATATACATCATCCGGAAATTCGCCTGCAGCAAGGCATTATTTATTGCAATGATGGCGACTGGATAGATAGCTGTACCGCCTTAATTGAACAACATGACGGTAGCCTGGCGCTATACCATTGCACTGAACAGGCTGAAAAAATTGCCGCCTTGCCGCTGGCTGACAGCGGAAAAAAAGCCGCCTGAAATTTCAGCAAACTGCCATAAAACCGACACCTGAATGTCATACAAGCGCTTTAGCCTGAGCCCAGCCTAATGCTGTGTTACCGGAGCGAAATATGATCAGTGTTGACCAGGTGCTGTCCCAAAACCTTCCAGGCTTAAGCAATAAGCCCTGGCTGTATAAGCCGGTAAAAGGCGCGCTGCGCCGGCTGTTACATGAGCAGGACTTCATTGACTTTGCCGCCCGCTACCCTCACCTGCAGGGGCTGGAATTTGTTGAACAGGTACTGGACTATTTTAACTTTCGCTATTCAGTACGCGACAACGAAATTGAGCGCATTCCGGCAACCGGCCGGGTAGTGATTATCGCTAACCACCCTATAGGCTCACTGGATGGCCTGGCGCTGTTAAAACTGGTCAGTGATATCCGGCCGGATGTAAAAGTCGTCGCGAACCAGCTGTTAATGGCACTTAAGCCGCTACACAACCTGCTGCTACCGGTAAACAACATGAGCGGCGGCACCGAGCGACGCGCGCTGGATAACATCCAACAGCATTTAGCTGCAGAAGGCGCGCTGATCCTGTTTCCGTCCGGCGAAGTGTCACGGCTAAGGCCCGAGGGCATTCGCGATGGTAAATGGCACAGCGGCTTTTTACGTTTTGCCAGCAATGCCAAAGCGCCGATACTGCCTATTTTCATTGACGGCCGCAATTCCGCCCTGTTTTATGGCGCCTCTATGCTGTACAAGCCACTGGCGACGATGCTGCTGGTGCAGGAAATGTTTAATCAACAACGCAAGAAATTGGAAATGCGTATTGGCGAACAAATTCCTTACGACGCTTTTGCCAACCTGGCATTAGAAACCCAGGCCAAAGTTAAGTTGTTTAAAAAACACCTGTACCGGCTGGCGAAAGACAAACCCGCACTGTTTCTTACCCAAAGTGCTATTGCCCACCCGGAAGATCGGGTGACATTGAAAAAAGCGGTAGAAAACTGTGAATTACTCGGCCAAACCGGTGACGGTAAACAAATTTACCTGTACCGGCACCAGCAAAGCTCGCCGATACTGCGCGAAATTGGCCGCTTACGTGAATTTGCCTTTCGCGCTGTAGGAGAAGGCAGCGGTTTGCGCCGCGATATCGACCGCTTTGACAGTCACTATGAGCAACTGCTTTTATGGGATCAAGACGATCTGGAAATCGTCGGTGCCTACCGCTTCGCTAATACGCAAAAGGTGTTGGCAGAGCATGGCGAAAACGGTTTGTATACCGCATCGCTGTTTCAGTTTGATCACAGTATGAATACCTATTTAGACGCCGGGCTGGAACTGGGTCGCAGTTTCGTGCAACCACGTTACTGGGGCAAGCGCAGCCTGGAATACCTATGGTACGGCATAGGAGCCTATTTGCGCCGCAACCCGGATATTCGTTACCTGTTTGGCGGCGTCAGTTTATCCGGCAGCTATCCGCAGGCCGCACGTGATCTGATGGTGTACTTTTACAGCCTGTATTTTAGCGCCCCCCAGATAAGCGCAGTGTCAAAACAGCCCTATCAGCTGCCGCAGGCTATTTTAACTGAGCTGCAATCACATTTTACTGGCAATGACTATCTGGCCGACTTTACCCAGTTGAAACACCTGTTAGCCAATATGGGGCTTAGCGTGCCCACTTTGTATAAGCAGTACAGTGAGTTATGCGAACCCGGCGGCGTCAGGTTTTTGGCCTTTGGCACAGATCCGGATTTTGCAAACTGCGTTGACGGCCTGGTATTGGTTGACATGCACAAGCTTAAAGCCAATAAAAAAGCGCGTTATCTCGGTACCGAATAACTCTGCCGTATCAGAAAAATGGCAGCTTTAGCTGCCATTTTTGCTATGTAAAGGTTCAGTAAAGTTCAGTTTCAATTCAGCCGCAGCCACCTATAAGCTATACACTGTTTAAAAAACCGTCAGCCCATTCAGGCAGCGGCGGTAAGCGAGGGTAGCAAGATGAAACATCTGATGCTGAAACTAACTCAGGTACTGGCGATTTGCACACTTTTGCTCAGCCAATCAGTGCAGGCCAGCAACAATTTAACCCAAGCCGAACTGGACCAAATGCTGGCACCGGTGGCGTTATATCCTGACACCGTACTAACCCATGTGTTGATAGCTGCCACCTATCCGCTGGAAGTGGTGCAGGCATCGCGCTGGCTTGAAGACAATCCGGGCATTAGCGGCGAGGACGCATTGCAAGCGGTAGAAAGTAAAAGCTGGGATCCCAGCGTTAAAGCTCTGGTGGCCTTTCCACAGCTGCTGCAGCGTTTAAGCCAAGATCTGGACTGGACGCAACAACTGGGTGAAGCCTTTTTAGCCGATGAAACAGCCGTATTGGCCAGCATTCAGCAATTGCGCGAAAAAGCCTATAGCAATGGCAACTTGCGCGACAATGAACAGGTTGTGGTGCAACGCGAACGTGAAGTGATAGTAATAGAACCGGCCCGCCAGGAAGTTGTTTATGTACCGGTATATGACACACGCGTTGTGTATGGCGACTGGTGGTGGCCGGCACATCCACCGGTATACTGGCACACTGCCGGCGTGCATTTTCGCCATAACCCGTTCCACTGGGGTATCAGTGTCAGAGTAAGGCCCTGGTTTTACTTTGGTATTTTCGACTGGCAACACCGCCATGTCGTGGTGCACCATCATTATTACCATAAGCCGCCACGCTATTATCCAAAACGGCATAAACATTATGCCGACGCCCGGCGCTGGCAGCACAACACTGAGCACCGCCGTGGCGTGCACTACCGTCAGGAACGCTTAAACCGGCACTACAACTCAGGTTATGGTTATCAGCAATCCAGTCGTGAGCTAAAAGCCGACCCGGCACGACGCAGCCGTGAGGTGCGCAATGACACCGTGACAGTGCGGGAAAATAAAGCACAGTATCAACGCAAAACGGCAGAACAAGTCAGGATCCGTGAACTACGGCAGCAAACCGATGACACTTTGCCACGACAACACCGGCCGGTGATGTCTGAGCAACGTATGCGTACAACGGAGCAGCGCCAGCAGCCGCAGCGCTTGCAGCCAGAGCAAAATGCGGACCGGCACGAGCGGCAAAAGCGCGACACTCCGGTAACGCAGCGTCATGTCAGCACCGAGCAGTTACGCCAGCGTAATGTGCAACAGCCGGCACCGGCTCAGCATCAGGCACCGGTAGTAAGACGTGAGGCAGCGCCAGCTCCCAGGGAGCAGGTGACAAAAATTCAGCGTCAAGCCGCCGAACCAGCAAGGGCCACACCACAACCCCGCCCGGCTGCACCGGCCCGTGAATATCGTGCGCCGCAACGCGACGTTACCGTGCAACGACAAGGGCACAGCGCCAGACAGATCGACTAACTAGCACTTTATTGATGTAAAACAAACTTCGGGGCTGCTGTAATCGCAGCCCCGGCTTTTTATTGATCCAGGCCAATATTGCCGACACGCCAAAGTGGACAATTACCGCAGACCTTAACTGCGGAGATTTTTATGAACACCAGCCTATCTGTACTTACTCTGGCCTCGTTACTACTTGCAGCACCGGCCAGCGCCGATTTTGCGGTTAACATTGGCGCTATTACCGTTGCACCGGATGACAGCAGCTCAAACCTGAATGTGATTGAACAGGTTGCCGGTTTACCCGCTGGCTCAACCGCGGTTGGCGTTAACAGCAATACCCAGCTCGGCCTGACATTTGACTACACCTTGACGCCTAACTGGTCAGTACAGTTAATTGCGGCCACGCCGTTTAGCCATGAAATCAAAGTTAACGGCTCGGCCATAGATGGCTTAAAAGTGGGAAAAACCAAACATTTGCCGCCAACACTGCTGGCGCAGTATCATTTTATGCCAGAGCAACAGACCTTTGATCCCTTTGTTGGCGTAGGCCTGAACTACACGGTATTTTTTGATGAGCAGGTAGACGGCCAGCTAGAAGGCGCACTGGATGCGTTAAATGTAACCGGCGCCAACGATGCTGTCAGCCTGAAGCTTAAAAGCTCTTTTGGCCTGGCATTACAAGCTGGTGTAAATATTAAACTGTCAGACAGTTTAGGCCTGCATCTGATGCTGAGCAAAATGGATATCGACACTACTGGCCGGGTCCGGGTAAACGGCAACACGGTGCAGAGCGTTGCTGTTAATATCGATCCTTATGTCGCCATGCTTGGCTTACGCTGGACTTTGTAATAGCCAACCTCAGTATTGATTAAGACTAAAGGCGACTGCATAGCGGTCGCCTTTTTGTTTTACACTATGCAGACCAAGGCACAATCAGGTCAGTTATGAGCAAAAGCAGCAACAAGTTAAACTGGCAGCAGTTACTTAAATCCGGTGATCGCATTTTTATTGGCTCACATGCGGCCACCCCTACTCTACTGATTGATGATCTGATTAATAACGCCAAACAGTTACATGATATCGAAATCGTCCAGGTTTATTCCTTATCAGATAACAAATGGGCCGAGCCGCAGCACCAGCAACTGTTTAAAATTAACGCCCTGTTTATCGGTGGCGACCAGGTGCGCCGTGCGGTAGCGGAAGGCCGCGCCGACTATACGCCCTGCTTTATGTCGGATATTCCGTCGTTGTTCAGCGACGGCATTTTGCCGTTGGACGCCGCCCTGATTATGGTCAGCCCGGCTGACGAACATGGCTATCATTCACTGGGCGTGTCTGTCGATATTGTTTCTGCTGCAGCCAAAGCGGCAAAGAAAGTTATCGCCCAGGTAAACCCAACCATGCCTATCACTTACGGCCAGGCTTTTATACATAAAGATCAGATCAGTGCGTATTTTTATGCCGAACAGCCACTGGCACAAATGCCGGTGGTAAAACTGGATACGGTGACGGAACGGGTTGGCCAATATGTGTCATTACTGGTTGAAGATGGTGCCACTATTCAGATTGGCGTGGGTAAGATGTGTGATGCCGTGTTGCGTTATCTGGGCAATCATAAAGATTTAGGCATTCACAGCGAAATGATCACCGACTCTATGATGGAGCTGATTAAAAAAGGCGTAGTGACTAACCGCAAAAAAACCTTTCATCCAGGCAAAACTGTCGCAAGTTTCTGTGTTGGCAGCAAAGCCTTGTATGACTTTGTGCATTGTAATCCGCATATGGGCTTTTACCCCAGCGAGTATGTTAACTCGCCGGCTAACATTGCCCGCAACGATAATATGGTATCAATTAACAGTGCCATTGAAGTCGACTTAACCGGTCAGATCGTATCAGATTCAATCGGCCATATGTTTTACAGCGGCATTGGCGGACAGGTCGACTTTAGCCGTGGCGCCTCGATGAGTAATGGCGGCAAGCCGATTATCGCCATGCCCAGCACGGCGAAAAACGGCACTGTCTCGCGCATAGTGGCGCATTTAAGCCAGGGCGCAGGAGTCGTAACGTCGCGCGGCCATGTGCACTATGTGGTAACGGAATTTGGCGTCGCGTCTTTGCGTGGCAAAAGTATCCGCGAGCGCGCACTCGAGCTTATCCGGGTGGCGCATCCTAAGTTTCGCCAGCAGTTGCTGGAGCAAATCCGCCAGCATTTCTGGGTGCCACATTACCAGTTGCATACGCCAACAGAAGTGCCTGAGCTTGGCAGTGTCGGCTTTAAAGAGTTGCATATCGACGGTGAAGAGTTTGACCTGCGGCCGCTTAACCCATCAGATGAACGCAGGTTGCAGGAGTTTTTTTACTCGCACACCAAAGAAACGCTGCAATTACGCTACAGTGCCGTCCCCACCCAAATGAGCAGGGAGAAATCCTGCACTTTAGTCGGCGTTGATCAATCCAAAGATCTGGCGCTGTGTATAGTGAAGCAAAAAGGCTCTGCAGTACAAATTCAGGCGGTAGGCCGTTACTATCTGTTACATGATGGCAGCGGCTGTGAAGTCGCTTTTGTCACCAGAGAAAAGTATCAGGGTAAAGGTATGGCAAAGCGCCTGCTGCAAGAGCTCATCGCTATAGCAGAGTTGCGCGGTTTAACCAGCATGGTTGCCTTTGTCCGGGCTGAAAACAAAGCGATGCTGGCCGTGTTTCAAAAAGCCGGCTTTAGCCGCTTACCGGGCGATGACCCAACTGAGGTGTACTTGCAACTGCGTCTACCTCGCGCCGCCCACAATGGAGAAAGCAGTTAATGGCCATCACCTTATTTAGTCACCCCAACTGCTATTGTCATCTGGCCGGTGACGACCATCCGGAACAACCGGCGCGTTTAAGCGCTATTAATGATCAGCTGATCCGCTCAGGCATGGAGTTTGTTGTCCAGCAGCGCGACGCCACGCCCGCCAGCAAACAACACCTCTATCGGGCGCACAGTAATTTATATATCAATGAAATTTATGCCAAAGCACCGACCAATGGCTATATCTGGCTTGATCCCGACACCCAGATGATGCAGCACAGCCTGGACGCTGCCCTGCATGCCGCCGGCGCGGGAATTAATGCGGTAGATTTAGTCCTTCACCAGACAAATCAGCAGGCATTTTGCAGCGTGCGCCCGCCTGGCCACCATGCCACCCGCGATCAGGCGATGGGCTTTTGTATCTTTAACAATATCGCTATTGCCGCTTTGCATGCACTGGAACAGCATGGCCTTGAGCGTGTAGCCATTATCGATTTTGACGTACACCATGGCAACGGCACCGAAGATATTTTCGCCGGTGACAAGCGGGTGTTGTTTTGCTCTTCTTTTCAGTTTCCGCTATATCCCAATAGCGGTGACACACCAATGGCGGCGAATATTGAAAACCTGCCGCTACCGGCTTTATGTCAGCCAGCACTCTGGCGCGAACAGATCCTGACACATTGGCTACCCCGCATTCATGCCTTTAAGCCGCAGCTGATACTGGTATCGGCCGGCTTTGACGGCCACCGCGAAGACGATATGGCGCAGTTTTTACTGACCGAAGATGACTATCAATGGATAGCACAGCAACTTAAACAACTGGCTGATAAGCATTGCCAGGGACGTATTGTTGCCATGCTGGAAGGCGGTTATGCCTTAAGTGCACTGGGCCGCAGTGTAGTGGCGTTTTTAAAAGGCCTGATGTAACAAAGCGTTAAACTGCTATGCTTAGGGCTATTGTCATAATTGTTCATCCATATGCCGCTGATAAAACCGTTTTTTCCGGCGTCCAGCTACCTGGATCCGGCCAGTGAAGCCGAGTTTCGCCATCATCTGGTGCAAAAAACCCGCGCCAGCACCAAACGCTTAGCCTTGATATGCATTGGCCTGATGTTAATTTTCTGCGCCACCGATATATTGCTGGGCGACAGCTGGCACAGCCTGAATAATCTGGCCCGCTATGCAGCCGTTGCGATTATCTGGCTGTATTTAATGTACTCAGTGCGGCTCAATGCCAATAACTGGTTGCAGGGCTGGCTGGCGGTAAGTGCTGCGGTAATAGTACTGCTTGCCGTAACCTTTTATGCCAGCGGGCAATACTTTGACAAACTGGGTGAAGGTGGCCCGATGCTGGTTGCCTTTGCCATCGCTGCTATGCCTATATTTCATTTACAGCAAAAGCTGCTGCTGTGGCTGTTGTTGCTTAGCAACCTGTTGTTTATTAAATACTGCAGCAGCACGGATACCGGTTGGGGCATTTTTTACCTGCTGATTAGCATAACCTTATGCCTGAGCTGGCAACGCCAGTTTGATAAGCTACTACGCAACCAGTTTAAAGCCGTGCGGTTAGAGCAACAAAAAGCCGAAACCGACCAGCTCACCGGCTTATTAAACCGGCGCAGCTTTGAGCAGCGTTTAATGCAAAAACTAACAGAGCTGAGCAGCGGGCAACAGCTGTCACTGGGTTTGCTGGATATTGATTATTTTAAACGCTATAACGACCACTATGGCCATTTAGACGGTGATCTGGTATTAGTGCAAATAGCCCGGTTGCTGTCAGCCAATCCGGCATTAACCGTAGTACGTTTTGGTGGCGAAGAATTTATTCTGATCGAGCAACATGCCGCGACAGAAGCCGCAGCACTACTGCAGCTACCCGCGCAACTGGCCAGTTTGGCCATACCACACGCAGCATCGCCGTTTGGCGTCGTGACGGCCTCTATTGGCGTGGTAACGCTGACAGATCCGACGTGCGTAAGCGGATCTGGTGAACTGATGCAGCAAGCTGACGTATTGTTGTATCAAGCCAAACAGCAAGGACGTAATCAGGCGCAGCAACGGCTGCTGGCTTAACCTTCCTTAGCTTAACCGGACATTTTTGCCGGCTTTCAAGCAACAAAAAACCTGCCGCAGCAGGTTTCTTTCGTAGCGGTTAACTTACTTAGCCTAACCAGACACGGGCATTGCGGAACATCCGCATCCAGGGGCTGTCTTCCTGCCAGCCATCTGGCTGCCAGGAGTTAGCTACTGCACGGAACACCCGCTCCGGATGCGGCATCATTATCGTAACCCGGCCATCAGTGGTGGTCAGTGAGGTGATGCCGGCCGGCGAACCGTTCGGGTTGTGCGGATATTGCTCAGTCGCTTTACCATAGTGATCAATAAAACGCATCGCTACCGTACCACTGTGGTTGGCCTTAGCAAAGGCTTCGCTGCTGGCAAATTCGGCATGGCCTTCGCCGTGCGAAACAGCAATTGGCATGCGTGAACCGGCCATACCGGCAAAGAACAGCGACGGGCTTTGCTGAATTTCGACCAGGCTAAAGCGCGCTTCAAACCGCTCAGATTTGTTACGCACAAAATGCGGCCACAATTCTGCACCCGGGATCAGGCTTTTCAGATTAGACATCATCTGACAACCGTTACACACACCCAGCGAGAAGGTGCTTTGGTGTGCGAAGAAATCGGCAAATTGCTGACGGGCAATATCGTTAAACAATACCGATTTGGCCCAGCCTTCACCGGCGCCTAACACGTCACCGTAAGAGAAGCCACCGCAGGCGACTAAGCCGTTAAAATCGCTCAGTTTAGCGCGACCGGCTAAAATGTCGCTCATATGCACATCAACCGCGCTAAAGCCGGCACGGTTAAAGGCAGCCGCCATCTCGACATGCGAGTTCACGCCTTGCTCACGTAAAATGGCCACTTTTGGCGCAGCACCTTTTAAAATGTAAGGTGCTGCCACATCTTCGTTTAAATCAAAGCTTAGTTTAACGTTTAAGCCAGGATCGGCAGCATCAGCTTTAGCGGCAAATTCCTGCTTGGCACCGGCCGGATTATCGCGCAGAGCCTGCATCTGGTAAGTTGTTTCCGCCCAGATACAGCGTAAACGGGTGCGGCTATCACTTAACACCACTTTAGCACCACGGCTGAACACCAACTCGTCTGCCGTTGTTACTGTGCCAATAACATGGCTGCAGGCCGATAACTGATGCTGCGCCAGCACTTGCTGAACGTACTGAAGCTCGCTGTTGCTGACCTGAATTACCGCGCCCGGCTCTTCAGAGAACAACACCGCCATATCATCGCTACCCAAGGCACTGATGTCAGCGCGTACACCGGCTTTACCGGCAAAAGCCATTTCAGCCAGGGTAACAAACAAGCCACCATCAGAACGGTCATGGTAGGCCAGCAGCTTTTGCTCGCGGGTTAACTGTTGCAACGCATTGAAGAAGTTAATTAACAGCTCCGGGCTGTCTAAGTCGACCGGTGTTTGCCCCAGTTGTTTATAAACCTGCGCTAAACACGAAGCGCCCAGGCGATTCTGGCCAAGGCCTAAGTCAAGTAGCAACAAGCTGCTGTCACCTTTGTCAGTGCGCAGTTGTGGCGTTACCGTTTTACGGATATCTTCTACCCGGGCAAACGCAGTAATAACCAAAGACAGCGGTGATGTTACCGCTTTTTCTTCGCCGTTTTGCTGCCATTTGGTTTTCATCGACATCGAGTCTTTACCTACCGGAATAGTGACTTCCAGCGCCGGACAAAGCTCTTCGCCTATCGCTTTAACAGCCGCGTACAAGCCGGCATCTTCACCCGGATGGCCGGCGGCGGCCATCCAGTTAGCGGATAACTTAACCCGCTTTAAATCGCCAATGTCGGTGGCGGCAATATTGGTAATGGCTTCTGCTACCGCTAAACGCGCTGAAGCAGCAAAATCCAGCAGTGCGACCGGCGTACGTTCACCCATCGCCATCGCTTCGCCATGGTACGTATCATAGCTGGCTGCGGTAACACCACAGTTAGCTACCGGCACCTGCCAGGGGCCAACCATTTGATCACGGGCAATTAAGCCGGTTACGCTGCGGTCGCCAATGGTGACCAGGAAGGTTTTCTCGGCAATAGTCGGCAAGCGTAATAAACGTTCAGCAGCCTCTATCAACGTGACACCGGTTAAATCCAGTGCTTTACCGGCGGTTTGCGCACTTTGCACGTCACGGTGCATTTTCGGCGCTTTGCCCAGCAATACATTTAACGGTAAATCAATAGGCGTACTGCCAAAGTGGCTGTCGGTCAGCGTTAGATGTTGTTCGCTGGTGGCTTCACCTACAACGGCAAAGGGCGCACGCTCACGTTTACAAATCTGCTCGAATACCGGCATTTTGTCGGCCGGAATTGCCATCACATAACGCTCTTGCGATTCGTTGCACCAGATTTGCAGCGGCGACATACCCGGCTCATCGTTAGGCACATTACGCAGTTCAAACTTACCACCAACGCCGCCATCATTTACCAGCTCAGGAAAGGCGTTAGATAAACCACCGGCACCGACATCGTGAATAAACACTATCGGGTTGTCCTTACCCAACTGCCAGCAGCGGTCAATAACTTCCTGACAACGGCGTTCAATTTCCGGGTTTTCGCGTTGTACTGACGCAAAGTCTAAATCTTCTGCCGATTGACCCGATGCCATCGACGATGCCGCACCGCCGCCCAGACCGATATTCATCGCCGGGCCGCCCAACACCACCAGTTTCGCGCCTACCGGTAAATCACCTTTTTGTACATGTTCCGCACGGATATTACCTAAACCACCAGCTAACATAATTGGCTTATGGTAACCACGCACTTCGTCACCGTTATGGCTTGGCACCTTTTCTTCATAGGTACGGAAATAACCGTTAATCGCCGGCCGGCCAAACTCATTATTAAAGGCCGCCCCACCTAAAGGCCCTTCCAGCATAATATCCAGCGCCGATACGATACGGTCCGGCTTGCCAAAATCAGTCTCCCACGGCTGTTCAAAGCCAGGAATGCGTAAATTAGACACCGAAAAGCCCACTAAACCGGCTTTAGGCTTAGACCCTACCCCTGTTGCACCTTCGTCACGAATTTCACCACCAGAGCCTGTCGCAGCCCCCGGATAAGGTGAAATAGCGGTTGGATGGTTATGAGTTTCTACCTTCATCAGTACATGGATAGGCTCATGGTGATACTGATAAGTATTGTCCGCCGCCTGCGCAAAAAAACGGCCGGCAACAGAGCCTTCCATTACCGCAGCATTGTCCTTATAGGCCGACAACACATAGTCCGGTGTTTGCTCAAAGGTATTTTTAATCATTTTAAACAGCGATTTAGGCTGCTGCACGCCGTCGATAGTCCAGTCGGCATTGAAAATTTTATGCCGGCAGTGCTCGGAGTTAGCCTGGGCGAACATATACAGCTCTATATCGTTCGGATTACGGCCCAGTGCGGTAAAGTTGTCAAACAGGTAGTCTACTTCATCATCAGCCAGTGCCAGGCCCATTTCTATATTGGCATTCACCAGCGCAGCCCGGCCACCTTTGATAATATCAACCGAGCTTAATGGCGCAGGTTCGGCTTTCACAAACAGTGCCTGCGCCTGGTTCAGCTCGGTAAACACCGCTTCCATCATGCGGTCATGCAGCAGGCTGGCCAGCTGGCTAAGTTGAGTGCTGCTCAGTGCTTCTGCCGCCTCAACATAATAAGCGATACCGCGCTCTAACCGCGTAACCTGACTTAAACCACAGTTGCGGGCAATGTCGGTTGCTTTAGAAGACCAGGGCGATATGGTGCCCGGCCGTGGCGTTACCAGAATTAACTGGCCACGTGGTTCATGGCTGGCAATAGCCGGGCCATAGGTAAGCAATTTATCCAGCGTTTGCTGTTGGGCGTCAGTCAAGGCGCTGCTGATATCAGCAAAGTGCATAAACTCAGCATACAGGCTGCTTAGCGTTAAGCCACTTTGGGCGCTTTGGTCGAGTAACTTTTGAATTCTGAATTCGGACAGTGCTGGCGCACCACGCAGGATCAACATAGTTTTTTTTCCCGTGGGTTTGTCAAAGATGGTACCTGGGCTTAGCCCCTGATCGGCGCGCCATTATAAAGAAATTTCTGCCTAAGTGGTATGAGTAAACACTGACTGTACGACAGAAGTTTGTTATAACAGCGCAGAACACAGCATTGCAGGTTGGAGTGAATGCACAAAATCGGCTTTTGGTTGTGCTGGTTATTTTGGCTGGCCGGTTGTACCCCGGCGCCAGAGTCAAGCCAACTTTACGATATTTATCAGCGTGATAGCATTAAGGTCGGCATTTTGCACGGCCCTACCAGCTATTATGTTGGCGTAGATGGGCCGGTCGGTTTTGAGCTGGAGCTTAGTCAGGCGCTGGCTGATAAACTCGGAGTAAAACTTGAGCTCTACCCCAGTTATCATTTAAATGAGTTGCTGCAAAAGCTGGATGCCGGTCAGGTAGACTATATCGCCGGCGGATTAACCCAAACCGAATTGCGCAAAAGCCGCTATCGCGCTTCGCCGGCTTACCGCTGGATTAATGAAGTCCTGGTGTTTAAACAAGGCAATACCTGGCCCAGAACGCTGGAAGAGCTTAGTGACACTATAGTGGTAGTAAAAGACAGCAGCCACGCTGAGACACTACAACAGCTGCAGTTTGAGCAGCCGAATTTGCAATGGCAGCAGCACCCGACTCTGGATGCCGACGAAATTCTACAACAGGTGGTAGATGGCAATATCAGCTACACCGTAACAGATTCCAATCAGCTGGCGCTCAACCGGCGTTTTTATCCGAACTTAAGCATTGCCTTTACCGTACGCGACAACCTGCCGGTAAGCTGGCTGCTGGCCGACAACACTGATGATTCTCTTTATGCCGTACTCATCGAATTTTTTGGCGCTATGTACCAAAACAGCGAGTTGATCACGCTGGAAGATAAGTATTTTGGCCATATTCAGCTGTTTGATTATGTCGATACCCTGACTTATATTGAAGCGATTGAACAAAGCTTACCGGAATTTAAAGACTGGTTTGTGCAATACGCCGGCGAACTCGACTGGCGTTTGCTGGCGGCGCTGAGTTACCAGGAATCACACTGGAACCCTAAAGCCAAAAGCCCTACCGGTGTGCGCGGTTTAATGATGCTAACCTTACCGACCGCACAGCAAATGGGTATTCGCAGCCGGCTGGATGCCGAACAAAGCATTCAGGGCGGCAGCCGGTATCTGCACCGGTTGCTTACCCGTATACCAGAGCGCATTAGTATGCCAGACCGTCTCTGGTTTGCCTTAGCATCGTACAACGTTGGCTGGGGTCATGTAGAAGACGCCCGCATTATTACCCAGCAACAAGGTGCAGATCCGGATAAATGGCTGGACGTTAAACAGCGCCTGCCATTACTGCGGCAAAAAAGCGTGTACCAAAATACAAAATACGGTTATGCCCGCGGCGATGAAGCGGTCACCTATGTCGAAAATATCCGCCGCTACTATGACACCTTACTTTGGGTAGATGAACGCCAACAGGCAGACATCCGGCGGCAACAACAGAAACAACGCTTATCAGAACAAGTCAGTACAGAAAACTTGCCAGAGCAGCAACCGCAGTAGCTTTAGCAAGCTATTGAAAGCAGCAACCTTGACACCCATAGTAGGCAACAGCTAACGAATACAGGTGTGACATGTTAAAACGGAAAAAACCTCAGCGCGCTAAAACACGTCGCCGGCTGCTCGACGTTGCATCCGGCCGCCGGCGCATTAAACGTAATATGGCCGTGACGAAACTGCATCAACGCCGGCGCCACTATCTCGGCTTTTTTAACTTGCCGGCTGAGCCCGCTTAAGCGCTTTTTGCTCCGCCCTGCGCCGCTGAAAAAAGCCGGATAACTGCGCAGCACATTGCTCTGCTAACACCCCGCCCGATAACTCGACCTGATGGTTAAAATGGTGATGCTGTAATAAATTCAACACGGAGCCGGCAGCACCGGTTTTAGCGTCCGGCGCACCAAATACCAGACGCTGGATCCGGCTGTGCACCATAGCACCGGCGCACATGCTGCAAGGCTCCAGCGTAACGTATAAGGTGCAGCCCGGCAGGCGGTAATTCGCCAGAGTGCCCGCGGCAGCACGTATCGCCTGCATTTCAGCATGCGCCGAGGGGTCATTCAGGCTAATCATTTGGTTCCAGCCCTCACCTACTATCTGGCCGTCTTTTACCAGTACAGCCCCAACCGGCACTTCGCCTTGCTGTTCAGCTTTGGTGGCTAACATAATTGCCTGCTGCATCCAGTCTTCATCTGTCATAATGGCTTACAATTAATTGCTAGAATAGTGGCTAAGTTTACCACTATATTCTGGTGTAAATGGCTAAACTTTTAACTGCCTGCCGTTGTCATTAACTACGTAACTGACATATCCAACTGATATATATCAATATTATTAATTGGCATTTGATTTGCAAACAATGCCGTTGAACTACAATAGCAAAGCACAGGAGCACAGCATGGGACCATTTGAAATAGCAGCGCTGGCCATTATTGGCGGCATCGGATTATCTGCGTTTAAAGTATATAACGACAACAAAGGCAAAGCGGGCAGTGCAGAGTTGGATCAACTTAAAGCCGAGCAGGAAAAGCTTAAACAACGCATTGCCACACTGGAAAGCATTGTCACTGACAAGTCATATCAACTGAAAGACCAAATCAACCGCTTATAATCGCGGTTGTTTTTGCATAGTCGACAGCGTGGCAGTTCAGCATTGATATGGTACACTGCCAGCAACTGCTGACAGGAGCTGACAATGTCGACGGAAACTCTGGTTAACCGTGCCCGTATTATATGTGAACAAAATGGCGCCCGCTTTACTGCTATCCGGGAAAAAGTATTCCGCCTGCTGGCCGATCTTAATGGCGGCATTGGCGCTTATGAGTTGCTGGAGCAATTAAAACAAACCGAGCCTGGTGCAAAACCTGCTACCGTATACCGGGCTTTGGAATTTCTTACTGAGCAAGGCTTTATTCATAAAATAGAATCAAGCAACGCCTTTTTGCTTTGTCATCATTTTGGCCATCATCATCCGGCACAATTGCTGATCTGTGACCAGTGCGGCAACGTAACTGAATTACATGCGCACATTTTACATGACGAATTTAACCGTCAGGCGGTATTACAGGGGTTCACTATCCAACAGCAAACCATCGAAGCACACGGTTTATGTAAAAGCTGCAAACTGCAATAATAAAAACCAGTTGGATCAACAAGCTGGCTTGTGTATTTAGTAAAAGCTTTCTAAGCTTATACTGGCTTGGCCATCGGTTTCCGTATTTTTATAGGCATTAACATGAATGTTGAATTTATAAACCCGTTTCTTTCTTCTTTGGTAAATGTTCTGAGCACCATGGCCAATACCACTATCGTTCCGGGCCAGCCACGAATTAAAAAAGACGAAGTTGCCCGTGGCGACGTGTCAGGCTTAATTGGTATGGTTAGCCCACAAACCAAAGGCTCATTTTCTATCACTTTTGAAGAGTCGCTGGCGGTAGAAATAATGTTTCGCATGCTGGGCGAGCGGCCAAAAGGCATTACGCCAGACGTCACTGACATGGTGGGTGAAATTACCAATATGGTTACCGGTGGTGCTAAGCGCATACTCGGTGAAAAAGGTTACGACTTTACTATGGCCACCCCTGTGGTGGTGTCGGGTAAAAACCATACTATTTCGCATAAATCCGAAGGAGCGAAAATATTAATGCCGTTCGATTCAGACTTTGGCAAGGTGCATATCGAAGTCAGCTTTGATAAGTAGCTAGTATTTATCAGCAAAACGCCGGCAGCTGCCGGCGTTTTTTTTCATCTAATTAATTAGTGTAATTAAACTGCACCCGGCTGGTAATATTGCACAATAGCTCGTATGGAATGGTATCGACACAGCGTGCCAGTTGCTCTACCGGTAAGTCATTACCCCACAGGATCACTTTATCGCCAACGGCTACCGCTTCGCTGCCAATATCGACAGTGATCATATCCATCGATACCCGGCCGACGATAGGCAGGCGCCTACCGTTAATCAATACATCGGCATTGTTGCCAGCCGCGCGCGGATAGCCGTCGCCGTAGCCCATTGCCACCACCGCCAGCCGGCTGTTATGCGCGGCTATCCAGCTGCCACCGTAACCTACGGCATCACCGGCTTTAACGTCACGTACGGCAATAACACTGCTGCTTAACGTCATTACCGGTTTTAAACCATGATCGCAGCCTACAGCCTCTGCCATTGGCGAAACGCCATATAACATTAATCCTGGCCGCACCCAATCTGCATGGCTTGGTGGCCAGTTTAATACCGCGCCGGAATTGGCCAGTGAATGCTCACCGGCACGCCCCAGAGTGATCTGCTGAAATAACGCTAATTGCCTGGCGGTTGCCGGCTTATCCAGTTCATCTGAGC
The DNA here is from genome assembly GCA_018826295.1 of Gammaproteobacteria bacterium. Lineage (GTDB taxonomy): Bacteria > Pseudomonadota > Gammaproteobacteria > Enterobacterales > Alteromonadaceae > Alishewanella. The sequence goes on along the minus strand of JAHJZX010000033.1, from coordinate 2,729 downwards.
TGGCAAAGTGGCTCATCAGCCGCAGTGGCCCCTGCACATTGCTGCTTTGGCTCAGGCGCTGATATAAGTCATTAAACTCATCCGGATAAATACCCAACCGGTGCATGCCGGTGTCGACTTTTAACCAAACCCGCACCGGCGCATCCAGCACTGCCGCCAATAAAGCGTCAGCCTGCTCGCGATGGTGTATTACCAGTTGCAGATTAGAGGCTACAATTTGTGCCAGCTCATCGGCATGAAAAAAACCTTCCAGCAACACTATTGGCTTGGCAATACCACCGGCACGCAACGTCAACGCTTCATCCAGCCTTGCTACCCCCAGCGCATCAGCCTGTTTCAGCGCTTGCGCCACCGCCAGCATGCCATGGCCATAAGCATTGGCTTTTAATACCGCCAATACTTTGCTATTTGGCGCCAGCTGCTTTACCCGAGTAAAGTTATGCTCAAGCGCAGTTAAGTCTATGGTAGCCTGCGGCCGGCGGCTTAGCATTAATCTTCCTCAAACCTGGCGCTGCCGGCGTAGTTATCAAAGCGCGAATAGCGGCCATGGAAAGTTAACCGCACCCGGCCAATCGGGCCGTTCCGCTGCTTACCGATGATAACCTCAGCAGTGCCTTTATCCGGACTGTCATCGTTGTACACTTCGTCGCGGTAGATAAACATAATTAAGTCGGCGTCCTGCTCGATAGAGCCGGACTCACGTAAGTCTGAGTTAACCGGCCGTTTATCAGCACGTTGCTCCAAAGAGCGGTTAAGCTGCGACAGCGCCACTACCGGCACTTTCAGCTCTTTTGCTAAAGCTTTTAACGAGCGGGAAATCTCGGCAATCTCCAAGGTACGGTTCTCACTTAAACCCGGCACTGTCATCAGCTGCAAGTAGTCGACCATGATCATGCTTAAACCACCATGCTCGCGTGCCACCCGTCGTGCCCGCGAGCGCACTTCCGTCGGTGTTAAACCCGAGCCATCGTCGATATACATTTTGCCTTTAGTGTTCAATAGCTCAATGGCAGATGACAACCGCGCCCAGTCTTCATCTTCCAGCTGGCCGGTACGCACCTTGGTTTGGTCAATACGGCCTAATGAAGCCAGCATACGCATCATAATTTGTTCTGACGGCATCTCTAAGCTGAAAATCAGCACCGGCTTATCGGAGGTAATAGCCGCATGCTCACACAGGTTCATCGCAAAGGTAGTTTTACCCATCGATGGCCGGGCTGCCACGATAATCAAATCTGACGGTTGCATACCGTTGGTCATTTTATCCAGATCGACATAACCGGTAGATACACCGGTAACACCGTCATGCGGCGAGCGGAACAGTTCGTCAATTTTCTCAATGGTTTTTGCCAGAATACTATTGATTGGCTCCGGGCCTTCATTGGCATTGGTGCGCTGCTCGGCAATTTTAAATACTTTGGTTTCGGCAAAGTCTAACAATTCAGCCGAAGTGCGGCCCTGGGTGTCGTAACCGGCATCGGCAATGTCATGCGCCACTGAAATCATATCGCGCACCACGGCGCGCTCACGCACAATTTCGGCATAGGCTAAAATATTTGCCGCACTGGGGGTGTTCTTGGCAATTTCGCCCAAATAGGCAAAACCGCCTACGTCGTCCAGTTGTAAATTGGCTTCTAAATCTTCGGATACGGTAATAATATCAATGGGCTGCGTTGCTTCGGCCAGACGCGACATGGCTGCGAAAATAAAGCGGTGTGCGCGCAGGTAAAAATCCTGCTCGACCACTTTTTCGGCCACCCGGTCCCAGGCTTCATTGTCCAGCATTAAGCCGCCCAGCACGGATTGCTCAGCTTCTATCGAATGGGGCGGCATTTTAACCGCAGCAACCTGTTTGTCTTTGATACTACTCATAACACCTGTTTCAGTTAGCGAAAACAGCATAATGCTAACCCGCCGCAGGCAGATCACAAAGCAAAGTCAGAGAAATTTTTATCGGGGGATTTAAATAACAGCGGGGACTAACAAGAGAAAAAGCGCACTGCCAAAGCAGTGCGCCTTCCAGCAATTAAGCTTCTGCGATTACAACAACTTTAACTGTTGCTGTAACTTCAGCGTGTAACTGAACGTCGATATCGAACTCGCCAGTTTCACGTAAAGTACCGTTTGGCAGTTTAACTTCTGCTTTAGATACTTTAACGCCGGCTTCAGTGATCGCGTCAGCGATATCACGGGTGCCAACTGAACCGAACAGTTTGCCTTCATCACCGGCTTTAGAAGCGATAGTCACTTCACCCAGCGCAGCAACTTTAGCAGCACGGTCGTTTGCAGCAGCTAAGTCAGCAGCTAATTTAGCTTCTAATTCAGCGCGGCGGGCTTCGAATTTCTCGATGTTAGCCTTAGTAGCCGGAACCGCTTTACCCTGTGGGAATAAGAAGTTACGGGCATAGCCAGACTTAACAGCTACATTGTCACCTAAACCACCCAGGTTAGCGACTTTGTCTAACAGAATAATTTGCATTGCTTATACCCCTTCTGTATTAACTGTGTGAGTCGCTGTACGGCAGCAGAGCCAGGTAGCGTGCGCGCTTGATAGCACGGGCTAATTGACGCTGATACTTAGCGCTGGTACCAGTAATACGGCTAGGTACGATCTTGCCGCTTTCTGTAACGTAGTTTTTCAGAACAGCGGTATCTTTGTAATCAATCTCTACAGTGCCTTCTGCAGAAAAACGGCAGAATTTACGGCGACGGAAAAAACGTGACATTTG
>JAHJZX010000032.1 GCA_018826295.1 Gammaproteobacteria bacterium | reverse complement strand
GATAACCACAATGAGTGATACCACAGCCACTTCCGCTGGCCAAAAGCAAACCCACGGCTTTCAGGCAGAAGTCAAGCAGCTGCTGCAGCTGATGATCCATTCACTGTATTCTAATAAAGAAATTTTCCTGCGCGAGCTGGTGTCAAACGCTTCTGATGCAGCAGATAAACTGCGCTTTTTAGCATTATCTGATGGCAGCCTGTATGGCGACGATGGCGAGCTGCGCGTACGTATAAGCCTGGATGAACAAGCGCGTACTCTCACCATTAGCGACAATGGTATTGGTATGACGCAGGATGAAGTCATCAGCCATCTGGGTACTATTGCCAAGTCTGGTACTAAAGAGTTTTTCTCGCAGTTATCCGGCGACCAAAGTAAAGACTCTAAGCTAATTGGTCAATTTGGTGTGGGCTTTTACTCGGCCTTTATAGTGGCTGACAAGGTGACAGTGCGCACGCGCAAAGCCGGTGCCGCTGCTTCGGATGCAATAGAGTGGGAGTCGGCCGGTGAGGGCGACTACAGCATTACGCCAATCAGCAAAGACAGCCGGGGTACGGACATAGTACTGCATCTGCGTGAGGGCGAAGATGAATTCTTAGGCCGCTGGAAAGTTGAAAGCATCGTGACTAAATATTCCGATCATATCAGCATACCAGTAGAGCTGTGGCAGGAAGAACAACCAGAACGCGACGGTGCTGATGGCGAAAAAATTGCCGCAGTACCAGGGCACTGGCAAGCGGTAAATAAAGCCACAGCGCTGTGGACCCGCGATAAATCAGACATAAAAGACGAAGAGTATCACGAGTTTTACAAGCACATTTCGCACGACTGGAGTGAGCCATTAAGCTGGAGCCACAACAAGGTTGAAGGTAATAGCAATTACACCAGTTTGTTATATGTACCGAAAAAAGCCCCGTTTGATATGTGGAACCGCGAAGCCCGGCACGGTTTGAAATTGTATGTACAGCGCGTATTCATTATGGACGACGCTGAACAGTTTATGCCCAGCTACCTGCGTTTTATCAAAGGGGTGCTCGACTCCAGCGATTTACCGCTGAACGTCTCGCGCGAAATCCTGCAGGACACTAAAGTTACTCAGGCACTGCGTAAAGGCTGCACCAGCCGCGCTATTAAAATGCTGGAAAAACTCAGCAAAGACACTGAGCAGTATCAGGCATTCTGGAATGAATTTGGTCAGGTGCTAAAAGAAGGCCCGGCTGAAGATATGGCCAATAAAGAGCAGATCGCTGCACTGCTGCGCTTTGCCTCTACCCACAATGAAGACAGCGTACAAAATGTAGCGCTGGCAGATTACATCAGCCGGATGAAGGACGGTCAGGATGAGATCTACTACATTGTTGCCGACAGCTATGCCGCAGCCAAGCACAGCCCGCATTTGGAAGTGTTGCGTAAAAAGGGATTGGAAGTGCTGCTGCTTTCAGACCGCATCGACGAATGGTTGGTACAGCATTTAGCTGAATTTGACGGCAAAAAACTGCGCTCTGTGGCAAAAGGCGGTTTAGATTTATCCAAGCTGGATGATGAAGAAACGAAAAAAGCCCAGCAGGAAACTGAAAAAGCCTTTGCTGATGTACTGAGTCGTTTTAAAACAGCGCTGGGTGAGCAGGTAAAAGACGTTAAAGTTAGCCATCGTTTAACCGATAGCCCGGCGTGTGTGGTTACTGATGAGTTTGATATGAGTACGCAGATGATCAAACTGATGGAATCTGTCGGCCAGAAAGTACCGGATGTAAAACCGATTTTTGAGTTAAACCCGGAGCATCAGTTAGTAAAACGTGTTGCTGACGAGCAGGATGAAGACCGCTTTAAACAGTGGGCTGAAGTGTTGCTGGATCAGGCATTGCTGGCCGAACGTGGTAATTTAAAAGATCCTGCCAGTTTTGTCGCGCGCTTAAATTCGCTGTTACTATCATTGGCGAAATAATCTACGGATTAACCTGCCCGGCCTCTGTGCCGGGTGGGTTATGTTATAGCTTTTCACTACAACTTTAGTCGAACTATCCTCAGCGTTTTTACTGATTTAACTTCATGTTTTGCACCTTAAGCCTTAAAAATCAAGCCAAAGCAGTCTTTGCTCAGCAACTCGACTAAAAGCCAGTGAAATAGCCTGACCAGTTGGCACAACAAGACAAATTTCTTGTTTCATACAGCACATTATGTAAAGATCCAGCCTTTGTTATTAATGGATCAATCCCAAAACATGAGGGTGTTGCTATGCGCATAATTTTGTTGGGTGCCCCGGGTGCCGGTAAAGGAACCCAGGCTCAGTTTTTAATGAGTAAATATGGCATTCCACAAATTTCTACCGGCGATATGCTGCGGGCAGCCATTAAAGCCGGTACTGAACTGGGTTTGGCAGCTAAGCAGGTAATGGATGCCGGCCAATTGGTATCAGACGATATCATTATAGGTCTGGTTAAAGAGCGCATTGCCCAGGCTGATTGCAGCAAAGGTTTTCTGCTGGATGGTTTTCCGCGCACTATTCCGCAAGCTGACGCGATGAAAGATAAAGGCATAGTGATTGATCATGTGATTGAGTTTGATGTGCCGGACGATGTTATTGTCGAGCGCATGAGTGGTCGTCGGGTGCATCCGGCATCGGGTCGTGTTTATCATATTCGCTATAATCCGCCAAAAACTGACGGTAAAGACGATGTCAGCGGTGAAGACTTAGTGATACGCCCGGACGACGTTGCCGAAACGGTGCGTAAGCGACTGGCTATCTATCATGAGCAAACTGAGCCGTTAGTAGGCTACTATCGCGCTGAAGCGCAAGCAGGTAATACCCGTTATCATCATATTGACGGCACTAAAGCAGTTGATGCAGTAACCACCGAACTGGTTGCTTTACTCAGTTAATCTGCTGATGTTAGCAAAAAGCCCTGATTAATCAGGGCTTTTTTGTGTCTGATAGCTAGATGTTATCAGGCTACTTTTTCGCTGTTCAATAGTGTTGTTGGCTGATTTGCCACACTATTGCCGATGCTGATTTTGCGCGGTTTCAACGCTTCGGGCACTTCGCGTATCAGCTCGATATGCAGCAGGCCATGGGCCATATGAGCGCCGGTAACCTTGATATAGTCAGACAGCTGAAACTTGCGCTCAAAATTACGCTCAGCAATGCCCTGATGTACAAAACGGCGACCTTCGTCTTTGCCGGTCTTTTGACCTTTTACCAGCAAAGTATTGTGTTCGGTTTCTATGCTCAGCTCTTGCTCGTCAAAGCCGGCCACTGCCATGGTAATGCGGTACTGATCTTCGCCTGTGACTTCGATATTGTAAGGTGGATATGCCGGCTGCTTTTCATTGCGGGCCGCAGCATCCATTAAGTTAGCCAGGTGATCAAAACCAATAAATGAGCGGTAAAACGGTGTTAAGTCAATATTTGTCATAACCAATTCCTCTTTAGCAAACAGGTGTTGTGTTGCCCTTCATAATGAACGGGCGTTAACGCTTGCAGCGCAGCGGCTGCTTTGTTTTACAGGTGCCGTATCCGGCCACCTGTACTGTTAAATAAGGTTGTTATGACAAATTTCAAGCGTAAAAAATGCAGATTTTTTTCTAAGCGGCCTTAACCGGCAGTGGTTAATGTCTTCAGTTTTTCCAGCGCCGCATTGTAATCAGGTTCTTGCGCCAGCTCTGGCACCAGTTGTTGATACACCAATTGGCCATTAGCATCGATAATCAGCACGGCGCGGGCTAAAATGCCCATATCTTTAATCAGTAAACCGTAATTACTACCAAAATCACGCCATACCGCATCTGATAGCACCGTCAGTTTGTCTACCTGTTCTTGCTGACAGTAGCGTTTTTGCGCAAAGGGCAAATCAGTGCTGATGGTCAGTACTACGACATCTTGCGTCAGCGTGGCAACTTCCTGATTAAAGCGCTTAGTTTGCAAAGAGCACACGCCGGTATCAATGCTTGGCACTACACTGATTAATACTGTTTTACCTTTAAAGTCGTTTAGCGTTACTGTTTTAAAATGGTTATCAACCACTTTAAAACCAGGTGCCGGGGTACCGGTTTGCGCTTTGCGGCCCAATAACACTATTTGTTGTTCTCCGGCTTTTACTATACTCAGCCGTTCAGCCAGTTTAGGTTGCAGGTCCACAGCCTGAACGCTGAAGCTGCTGCTAATTAGTGCGCTAAGGAAGATTGAGCTGGTGTAAAAACGAGACAATGCTGACATGATACAGCTCCTGTTAATGTATTTTATCTAAAGTAATCAGCTGGCAGATAACACAATTTTTGTTTGTTTATGCCCGATTTAGTAATTTCAGTCTAGACTGAAAAGAAGCCCGAGCGAAGTGAGAACCTGATGACCACAGCCGTATTAATATGTGACGATTCCAACTTGGCACGTAAGCAATTGGCCAGAATATTACCACAGGAATGGCAGCAACAGCTGTTTTTTGCCGGTCATGGTGGCGAGGCGCTGGAAATTCTGCAAAAGCACACTGTCGATTGGTTGTTTCTTGACCTGAATATGCCGATTATGGATGGTTATCAGGTACTTGCTGAAATTAAAAGCCGCAATTTGCACCTGCATATTGTTGTGGTGTCGGGTGATGTACAGCCCGAGGCTTTTGAGCGGGTAAGGCTGCTGGGCGCGCTGGATTTTATCCGCAAACCTGTCGACGCAGCTAAACTGCAGCAACTAATGCAACAACATGCAATTACAATTAGTAATACGCCACGTACTGAAAGCCCAATGCAGCAACAACCTGTAGCTGAGCTTGGCGCCGATATGCGGGACGTGTTGCAAGAGCTAACCAATGTGGCAATGGGACAGGCTGGCGATTTGCTGGCGCGGCTGTTAAATGTTTTTGTGCAATTACCGATTCCGAATGTCAATTTAATTGAAGTAAGCGAATTGCATATGGCGTTGGCATCGGTAGAGCACGAAAGTACTACGTCAGCTGTATGCCAGGGTTTTATCGGTGGCGGGGTATCAGGTGAGGCGTTACTGATACTGACGGATTCCAGTTTTAAAGACATTGCCCGGCTGATGAACTATCAGGCGGAGTTGAATGTTAAAACGGAGCTGGAGTTACTGATGGACGTTGCCAATATTTTGATTGGAGCCGTACTTAAGGGTCTGGCAGAGCAAATCGATATGACTTTTAGCCAGGGCCATCCGGTAGTGTTGGGGCAGCATGCCCCTGTCAGTGAATTGATTAAAGCCAATGCCAGACGCTGGCGTAAAACTCTGGCAATTGAGCTGAGTTACGGTATTGAGAATTACGATATAAGATGCGATTTGATGCTGTTGTTTACCGAAGACAGCCTGAAAACCCTGAATTATAAAGTCGCATTTTTGCTGGAGGGATGACGATGTCGCAAGCGCAGGTAGATGTGGCCGAAGTGCACTGGCTGATGGAAATGTTACAGACAGTGGACGTGGGCCTGGTAGTACTTAATTGTGATTATCGTATTCAGGTGTGGAATGGTTTTATGGAAAACCACAGCGGCTTAACACCACGCCAGGTCAGAGATCGCTATTTATTTGATTTATTCTCCGAGATTGATGAAGACTGGCTGCGGCGAAAATGTGATCCGGTCATTTTGTTAAAGAACCGGGCATTTACCATCTGGGAGCAAAGACCCTATATTTTTAAGTTTAAAAACTACCGGCCAATTACCGGCAGCGCGGAGTACATGTATCAGAACAGCACCATTATTCCACTTAGTGATGCCCGCGGTCAGGTTACCCATCTGTGTATCATTATTTATGATGTAACCGATGTCGCTGTCAGCCGCACTGAATTGGAATCAATGAATGGCCGCTTGCGTCAGCTCAGCAAAACTGATTTTCTGACACAGCTGTTTAACCGCGGTCATTGGGAAGAAAGCTTAATTCAGGAGTTTCGTCGCTTAAAGCGGTATAACCACAAAAGCACTCTGTTAATGTGTGATATCGACCATTTTAAACGCATTAACGATACGTTTGGTCATGCCGCCGGTGACGTGGTTATTCAGGCTATTGCCGATGCAGTGCGCAAAAATTTGCGCAGTACAGATATCGCCGGCCGTTACGGCGGAGAAGAGTATGCCGTGCTGTTGGTTGATACTGATCTTGAACAAGCAAAAGTGCTGGCTGAGCGACTGCGGCAATCGGTGGAAGCTTTGCAGATAAGCTATAACGATCAGCTGCTGAAAGTCACCCTCAGCCTGGGGCTGGCAGGATATCAGGCCTATATGACTGAGCACCGGCAGTGGATAGAAGCCGCAGACAAAGGCTTGTATCAGTCTAAAGCGGCCGGACGCAATCAGCTTACCTGTTACATTGACAGTGTTTAACTGTCGCTGTCAGGGCATTGCCCCAGCATCTTGACACTGCCATCGTCATCTTGTTGCTCCAGATAGACGGTAAAACCCCACAGCCGGTGTAAGTGCTTCAGGACCTGTTGATAATTGGCCGCCAGCGGAATGCGATTTTGCGGTATATAGCGTAACGTCAGCGAACGGTCGCCGTTTAGGTCGACATTGAATACCTGAATATTAGGTTCAATCTGGCTAAGGTTGTATTGCTGCGACAGCATCTGCCGGATCTTCTGGTAGCCCTCTGCGTTGTGAATAGCGGCAACTTCCAATGTGCTGTCTTCATCGTCGTCAACAATAGAAAATAAGTGAAAATCCCGGATAACCTTTGGTGATAAATACTGGCTGATAAAGCTTTCATCTTTAAAATTTTGCATGGCAAAGTGCAGCGTATCCAGCCAGTTGCTGCCGGCAAGATCAGGAAACCATTCTTTATCCTCTGCGGTGGGTTGTTCACATATGCGCCGAATATCGCTGAACATGGCAAAGCCCAGCGCATAGGGATTAATACCTGAGTAGTATTTACTGTTGTATTCCGGTTGCGCTACCACATTGGTGTGGCTGTGCAGCACTTCAAGGATAAAACGATCACTGACTTTGCCGTCATCGTACAGGTGCTGCAAAATGGTGTAATGCCAAAAGGTTGCCCAGCCTTCGTTCATTACCTGAGTTTGCTTTTGCGGGTAAAAATACTGGGAAATCTTGCGTACAATACGCACAATTTCACGCTGCCACGGTTTGAGCAGCGGTGCGTTTTTCTCAATAAAGTAGAGAATGTTTTCCTGAGGCTCGGCCGGAAAACGGTTAATAGTGGCTTCAGCAGAGGTTAGTTTAGTCGGAATAGTACGCCATAAATCATTTACCTGCGATTGCAGATAGGTTTCTCGCTCTTGCTGGCGTTTTTGCTCTTCGTCCAGTGAAATTTTTTGCGGTCTTTTATAGCGATCGACGCCATAATTCATTAGCGCGTGGCATGAGTCCAGCACGTCTTCAACCTCAGTTATGCCGTATTTTTCCTCACATTGGCTGATATAGTTTTTGGCAAACAACAGATAATCAATAATTGAGCCGGCGTCAGTCCAGGTTTTGAATAAATAATTACTTTTAAAAAACGAATTATGGCCATAACAGGCATGTGCCATTACTAATGCCTGCATGGTAATAGTGTTCTCCTCCATCAGATAAGCGATGCAGGGGTTAGAATTAATCACAATTTCATACGCCAGCCCCATATAGCCGCGTTTGTAATGTTGCTCGGTCTGAATAAATTTTTTGCCGTACGACCAATGATTGTAGCCCAGCGGCATACCGACGCTGGAATAGGCGTCCATCATTTGTTCAGCGGTAATGACTTCAATCTGGTGCGGATAAGTATCCAGCTTGTACAACTTAGCTACCCGGTCAATTTCTTGTAGATAGGCATCCAGCAGATCAAAAGTCCAGTCCGGGCCATCCGGCAGGCAAGCGGTGGTTTTTGCTTTAGCTTTGGCCATAGTAACCTCGCATAAAATGTCGACGCTCAGGCTGCCTGTTTCTTAAACAGCTGACGAAATACCGGGTAGATATCACTGATATCTTTAATGTGCTGAATGGCAAAGTTATCAAAAGTCGGTAGTAGTTTTTCGTATTCGTGCCATAAGCTCTGGTGCGCACGCGGTGTAATTTCAATGTAGGCGTAATAACGAACTAACGGCAGCAGCTTGTTTGTCAGCCAGTCTGCGCAGGGCGCGCTGTCATCGGTCCAGTTATCGCCATCTGAGGCCTGAGCGGCATAAATGTTCCACTCAGCCGGGTTGTAGCGTTGCAATACGATTTCGTGCATCAGTTTTAACGCACTGGAGACGATGGTACCGCCGGTTTCCTGCGAATAGAAAAACTCTTGCTCATCCACTTCTTTGGCCTGGGTGTGATGGCGGATATATACTACCTCGACATTTTTGTAGCTACGGCTTAAAAACAGATACAGTAAAATATAAAAACGTTTAGCCATATCTTTAGTGGCCTGATCCATTGAGCCGGACACATCCATCAGGCAAAACATCACGGCTTTACTGGTTGGCTCGGGCCGCTTTTGAAAATTACGAAATCGTAAGTCATAGCTATCAATAAAGGGCACAGCAGCTATACGTTGTTTAAGCTCGGCGATTTCAGCTAACAATTGCCGTAATTGTTGCTGATCCGGCACCGGCTCTCGCTCCAGTGCAGCCAGTTGTTGTTCCAACTCACGCAGCAGGGCTTTTTTGCCGGCAGTCATTGCTACCCGCCGCGCCAGCGAGCCGCGTAACGAGCGTACAATATCTATATTGCTTGGCACCCCCTCCGAGCGGTAGCCAGCGCGTACAGTTTTATACAGCACCAGCTTGTCGAGTTGGTTCTTTTTCAGATTAGGCAGTTCTAAATCTTCAAATAGCAGGTCCAGATATTCATCTTTGGAAATTGAAAAGACAAAGTCGTCACTGCCTTCACCCTGATTACTGGCGTCACCCTGGCCGGCACCGCCACCAGAACCGCCTTGTGGTCGTTTAATGCGATCGCCTGGGCTGAACTGATCATTGCCCGGATGTACGATCTGGCGTTTACCGCCTTTACCCTGATGAAAAAAAGGTTCTGTTATATCCTTGCTGGGAATGGTGACACTTTCTCCACTGCTAATATCGGTGACACTGCGTTTATTAATAGCATCAGACACCGCCTTCTTTATCTGCTGTTTATAGCGGCGAATAAAGCGCTGACGGTTCACCGCGCTTTTATTCTTACCGTTTAACCGTCTGTCGATAAAATGCGCCATACTGCCTCCATCTGAGCCCGCTTACTGCGATTTGCGTACGCGCAGATACCATTCTGACAACAAGCGCACCTGTTTCCGGGTGTAGCCTTTTTCCATCATCCGGTTAACGAAATCATCATGTTTTTTCTGATCATCGGTTGAGGTTTTGGCATTGAATGAAATAACCGGCAGCAACTCTTCGGTGCTGGAGAACATTTTTTTCTCAATTACCGTGCGCAGTTTTTCGTAGCTGGTCCAGGTTGGGTTTTTGCCATTATTTTTTGCTTTGGCTCTTAAGACAAAGTTAACTATTTCATTACGGAAGTCTTTCGGGTTGCTGATACCGGCTGGTTTTTCAATTTTTTCCAGTTCGGCATTAAGCGCAGCCCGGTCAAACAACTGGCCGGTTTCCGGATCGCGATACTCTTGATCCTGGATCCAGAAGTCGGCATAGATCACATAGCGGTCAAAGATGTTTTGCCCGTACTCAGAGTAAGACTCCAGATAAGCGGTCTGAATTTCCTTGCCAATAAACTCAATGTATTTCGGGATCAGGTAGCCTTTTAAATGCTCGAGATAGCGCTCTGCAACATCGGCGGGAAACTGCTCCCGCTCAATTTGTTGCTCTAAAACATAGAATAAATGCACCGGGTTAGCGGCTACTTCGGTACTATCAAAGTTAAAGACGCGGGATAGAATTTTAAAGGCAAAGCGGGTCGATAAACCGGTCATGCCTTCATCGACACCAGCGTAGTCGCGATACTCCTGATACGACTTAGCCTTAGGATCGGTATCTTTTAAGCTTTCGCCGTCATACACCCGCATCTTTGAATAAATACTGGAGTTATCCGGGTTTTTCAGCCGGGATAAAACGGCAAATTGCGCCAGTGACACCAGGGTGCCGGGTGCACAGGGTGAGCTGTTTAGTTCACTGTGTTCCAGCAGTTTCTGGTAAATGCGCATTTCTTCACTGACACGCAGACAGTAAGGCACTTTGACAATATACACCCGGTCGAGAAAGGCCTCGTTGTTTTTATTATTGCGAAAAGTCTGCCATTCAGACTCGTTGCTGTGCGCCAGTATAATGCCGTCAAATGGCAACGCAGCTAAACCTTCTGTACCATTGTAGTTACCTTCCTGAGTGGCGGTTAACAGAGGATGCAACACCTTGATGGGGGCTTTAAACATCTCCACAAATTCCATCAGCCCCTGGTTAGCACGGCATAAGGCACCAGAGTAGCTGTAGGCATCAGGGTCGTTTTGGGCAAAGTGTTCCAATTTGCGGATGTCAACTTTACCAACCAGTGAGGCGATGTCCTGATTGTTTTCGTCGCCGGGTTCGGTTTTGGCAATCGCCAGCTGATCCAAAATAGACGGGTATTTTTTAACCACTTTAAACTGACTGATATCGCCGTTGAATTCATGTAGCCGTTTGCTGGCCCAGGGCGACATAATATTGCGCAAATAGCGTTTGGGGATGCCATATTCCTGCTGCAGTATATTGCCGTCTTCATTTACATCAAACAAACACAAGGGGTGATCAAATACCGGTGAGCCCTTTAAATAATACACCGGGATCTGCTGCATCAGGTGTTTAAGCTTCTCTGCCAGTGACGACTTACCGCCGCCAACCGGGCCAAGCAGGTACAAAATTTGTTTGCGCTCTTCCAGCCCCTGCGCAGAGTGCTTCAGGTAGGAGACTATTTGTTCTATGGCTTCTTCCATGCCATAAAACTCGGAAAAGGCCGGGTAGCGGGCAATGACCCGGTTAGAAAACAGCCGCGACAACTTTGGATCCTGGGCCGTGTCCGTCAATTGTGGTTCGCCAATAGCCATTAGCAAGCGCTCCGACGCGCTGGCATAACAGCTCTTATCGTCTTTACACAACGCCAGAAACTCCGAAATGGTATATTCTTCTTCTTTTGCCGCTTCATAGCGTGATTTGTAGTGCTCGAAAATACTCATATGCACCTCCAGCTTTAAAACATCGAAAAAGGGTAGCAGCCAAGCTGTTGCTTTAAGGTTAGACAGTAAAGCGCGTTCCCGCCTGACTAATTGACCGAAATATCTACGATTTTTTTCAGCTTAGCGTTTTATTTGCATAAAAGTTTTACTGGCGGGTAGTGAAATTTTGTAAAGTTTGACGGACAAAAAAACCCGGCGCTGCCGGGTTCTTTGTTAATGCAAAAGTGATTAAGCGAAGTTTTCGCTGGCAAATTGCCAGTTTACTAATGCCCAGAAAGCATCCAGATAAGTAGGACGGGCATTACGGTAATCAATGTAGTAGGCGTGTTCCCACAAATCTACGGTCATTACCGGCGTCAGGCTGGTATCTGTTAATGGCGTAGCCGCATTGCTGGTATTGACAATATCCAGGCTGCCATCGGCTTTTTTCACTAACCAGGTCCAGCTTGAACCAAAGTTATTTACTGCCTTGTCGTTAAACGCGGTTTTAAAGGCAGCAAAAGAGCCCCATTTGGCGTTAATGGCAGCTGCCAGTGCGCCTGTTGGCTCGCCACCGCCGTTAGGTGACAGACAGTGCCAATAGAAGGTGTGGTTCCATACCTGAGCAGCATTGTTAAAGATGCCGCCTTCAGAGGTACGCACGATGTCTTCCAGTGATTTACCGGCGAAAGGTGTACCTTCAATTAAGCCGTTTAACTTCACAACGTAGGTATTGTGGTGTTTGCCGTAGTGATACTCCAGCGTTTCTGCTGAAATGTGCGGCGCTAAAGCATCTTTAGCATAAGGTAATGCTGGTAATTCAAAGGCCATTGTCATTCTCCGTTGGCGTTGTTTATGTTGTCTGCATGACGTAGACTACAAAACCTGACTAAAATACTCAAGTTTTACAGTGTGTGGTGTCAGCTGATCTGACGCAGTTGCTGCTTGCCAGTGCTGATATTGTAATACAGCCAGAAGTGGGGCTTTTTTCTCAAATCTCAAGTGCCAGTTGCCACAGAACAGCGTAAAATGATCTGCAGTCTGAATATGCTAATGTCGTGAGGAATTAATGGAAACGTTAGATAAAATTAAACAGCAAATTACTGATAACCCAATTCTGTTATTTATGAAAGGTTCGCCGAAGTTTCCAAGCTGCGGTTTTTCAGCACAGGCCTCGCAGGCTCTTATTGCCTGTGGCGAGCAGTTTGCTTATGTTGATATTTTGCAAAACCCGGATATTCGCGCAGAATTGCCCAAATACGCAAATTGGCCAACTTTTCCGCAGTTATGGGTTGACGGTGAATTGATAGGCGGTTGTGACATCGTGCTGGAAATGTTTCAGCGTGGCGAGCTGCAGCCATTGATCAAAGATACTGCTGCCAAATATAAAACCGATAGCAACGCAGAATAATCAGAGTAATCTGACGCTATATCAGCAATAAGGCCGCTACTGCGGCCTTATTGGTTTTTGTCTGGCGCTGTTTGCTGTAGTGTCAGGTCAGCAGAGCGTTATCTTCCTGCTGATCCGGCTCATCATCAAATGCCTGAGCCAGTGGCCAGCCTCCCAGCTGTTTCCAGCTGTTGACGATATAACAGAATAATTCCGCAGTACGTTCAGTATCGTAAAGCGCGCTGTGTGCTTCTTTATTATCAAACTCAATACCGGCAGCCTGACAGGCTTTTGCCAATACGGTTTGTCCCACCGCCAGTGCGGCCAGCGTAGTCGTGTCAAAAGACACAAACGCATGAAAGGGTGAGCGTTTAAAGTTTAGCCGCTCTACTGCCGCATTAAAAAAGCCCTGATCAAAGGCGGCATTGTGCGCCACTATCACACTGCGCTGACAACCGGCATCTTTTTGTGCCTTACGCACCGCCTTGCAAATTTCGGTAATGGCTTCACGTTCGGCTACCGCACCGCGCAACGGATTAAAAGGGTCAATACCGTTAAACGCCAGAGAGCTGGCATCGAGATTGGCGCCCTCGAAAGGCTCAACATGAAAATGCAGCGTTTTTAGCGGCACTAAATTGCCGTCGTCATCCATATCCAGCAAGGTGGCGGCAATTTCGAGTAACGCGTCGGTTTTAGCATTAAAGCCTGCTGTTTCCACGTCGATAACTACTGGGTAGTAACCACGAAAACGTTGGGCTAGCAGGGATTTTGGTTGTGTCATAACATCGCCATCTAAAAAATCAGCCGCTATTATGCCAAAGAAATCGGCTAACGTCTTGTGGCTAACTTAACCACTGCGGCACGATGTTTGCTACAGTTACGTTATTAAGCGCTGTTTAAGCGGATACCAAACTGCGTGGGAAACGAAAAAATGCGAGTCTGTACAGTATTGTTAAGCCTGCTGGGGTGTTGCGGTGTGCTGGCACAGCCGCAGTTGCGTCAATATTCCGCCACTATCGAGCAATCTGCCTGGCAATTGTCGGTGGCGTCGCCGTTGCAATGCTCGTTGGAGCATCAGATCCCTCATTTTGGCCGGGCTATTTTTCGCAGTGTCGCCAGTAAAGCACTGAATATGGATTTTGAATTAAAAATGCAGCGCCTGCCAGATCAGTATGCATTGGCAGAGGTGCTGTCAATGCCACCCGCCTGGCGGGCCGGGGTACCAGCAAAAACCGTGGCAACCATGCAGTTGCTGAAGCAGTTTAACGGAGAACTGCCAAAAAAAGCCGCTTGGACCTTATTAACCGAACTGGAACACGGTTTTAGCCCGGCGTTTTATTTTAGTGATTGGTATAGCCCGTACGATAAGGTGGTCGCTCAGCTAAATCCGGTGCAGTTTGTACCCAGCTACAATCAGTTTAATCAGTGTATTGCCGGCTTATTGCCGTACAGTTTTGACGACATCGCTTTTACGGTTTTAAGTTACGAAAGCGGTGGTGATAAGCTAAGCCGCGAGTCTGAACGGCGGCTGGCGCAGATAGCAGAATACCTCAGGCATGACCAGGATATTGATTATGTTGAGATCCAGGGATATACCGACAGTTATGGCGGACGTTGGATGAATGAGCAGTTGTCGGTAAAGCGGGCAGAAAAAGTGAAACAGTTTTTTGTTGCCGCCGGCTTAGCCGCAGACCGGGTTCAGGTTGAAGGTTTTGGTGAGCGGCGTCATGTTGCACCTAATGACACCGCGCTGGAGCGTCGGAAAAACCGTCGCGTCGTATTGCAGATGGCCAAACCCTGATAACAGTGCCGCTTAGTTTTGCAGCATGATATCGACCTGACGCCAGTCATCGCGGCTGGATAACAATATCCGCACCTGTCGGCCGTTAACCTGAAAATACAAATTCTGACGGCCATACTGACTTTGTTCATTTGTTGGCTCGCCTAAACGCTGGATATAAAAATCGCGCAGTTCCTGCTCGGTTTGCTGGCTAAAATAGCTAAGCACTGCCGGCATTTTGCTGTCCAGCCGGGCAAATTCGCGTGCGTCAGCAGCCAGAGGAATTTGAAAAAAATCATTGGCCACACTGCTAAAACTAATGCTGCTGATGCCAATTGCCAGGCCAAGTACACACCTTAACCGCATGTTGTTTCCTTACTGAGTTAATTTACCGATTAACCTTACCAAATTTTTTCTGCCTGTGCTTACTATTCTGTTACCGTGCCCTCTGTTGTTAACATTGGCTGAAACCGCTGGCCACTCACCCGGCTAAGCAAGGTGCGGCTTAGTGGTAAAGGTTCTGCATTCAGTGTTGCCACCAGCACCTCACTTAGCAAGGGCGCCAGGGTAATACCGCGCGCGCCCATGGCCCCCAACACAAAAAGCCCCGCTGATATTTCGCCAACAACGGGCAAATGATCCGGCACAGTAGCACGAAATGCTGCCGCAGCGCTTAATGTGCTGGCGCCGGAAAACCAGGCCGGTGTGTCAAGCTGCTGATTAACCAGTGCCAGATTTTCCGCGTCATCTGCCGCACTGAGGTGAGCCGAAGCGGCAGTACGGTCAAAAGTGGCACCAACACAATGCAGACCCTGCCACTGCGGGGTAATGTAACCTTTATGACACAACACGGTTTTTAACGCTGTCATGCCATCGCTTTGGACATGGCTGACCTGACCGCGAATTTTATTTAATGGCAAAAAGCCACTTGGGGCAAAGTTTGCCAAAGCACTGCCACAGGCCAATACCAGCTGCGTTGCCTGTTGCACACCTTGCGTAGTTTGTAGCTGCCAGCCGGTGTTATTGGGCTGGATGGCGCTAACATGGCAATTGAGCATCAATTCAAAGCCGGCATGTTGTTGCAGATAATGCCGGGCCTGCCGGCAAAACTGTTGCGGGCTTAACCAACCGGCAAGCGGGAAGTAGATCCCGCTGTGTTGCAGCTCGACGCCGGCAAGAGCCGATGCCGTGTTAGCATCGGCAGCACAGACTAATTGTTCCGGCCACAGTGCCCGCTGGATTAGCTTTTGCTGGCGCTCAGACAGCTGTGCAGTGGTGGCCAGGTGCAGCATACCGCACCAGTCCATGGCAAAGTCTAATCCTTGTTGTTGCCAGTATTGATAGAATTGCCGGGCATACAAAAAAGCCTGCACCTGCAGTTGGCTATCGGCAGTGAGGGTGGCGTGTAAATTGGGATATACCGCCCCCTGGCGGTTTTGCGACGCCTGGGCTGCGATATCGTCATCTTCACACAACAGGCTGACTTTTATGCCTCGTTGCAGCAGCAAAAGCGCTGTACAGATAGAGGCTATGCCACCGCCTACCAGAGTAACGTGTTGAGTTTTTATAGCCGCAGAATTAGCGGTAGAGTCAGCGGCAGAAACTGGTGCTGCGTTAAAACGGGCGGTCAGCATTTCGCGTTTACGGCCATAGCCTTTAACTTTGGTAACGCTAAAACCGGCATGGTGCAAACCACGCTTAACTATGCCGGCAGAGGTAAAGGTGGCGACTGTTGTGGCGTTATGGCTCAGCTTCGCCAGCCCGCTGAATAAGCTGTCCTGCCACATCTGAGGATTTTTACCCGGTGCAAAGCCATCCAGGTACACCGCATCTATGCTACTGCTAAGCTCAGGTAGCAGGCTATTTACATCACCCAGCCATAAATCCAGTATCACAGTGCCATCGTCAAAACTTAAGCGATGACAGCCAGCAATCAGCAGCGGGTACGCCGCTAACAGCTGCTGGCAAAGCGGCTGCAGTTCAGTGTGCACTGCCAGTGCCCGGCTTAAATCGGCCAGCGTTAGTGGAAACTTTTCCACGCTGCTAAAGTACAGGCGCTGACAGGTTGACTCAGGATAGTGTTGACGAAACTGACGAAAACGTTGCCAGCTTAATAAAAAGTTTGCGCCGGTGCCAAAACCGGTTTCAAAAATATGAAATGCTGGCCGCTCATGCGTTTGCCAACGTTGTGGTAAACCATTGTGCTGCAGAAATACGTAATCTGTCTCGGCCAGACCGCCGTCGTTAGAAAAGTACACATCATCAAAATCTGCTGCGACAGGCGTACCCTGATCATTAAAATGTATTTTTGCATGGCTAAGCTGTGACATAAACGGCGGGCCTACTTCAATATTCGGCTTGTAGTTTACCCTAAGCTGCAGCAGAATTAAAAACAGAGTACAGGTGTGCGCTGAAAGCTGACCACTTTTCAATACAAAGTCCGTACAATAGCGCGCATTATTAGGTAAACCTTACCGGCAATGAACCGGTGTTTTGGAGCATGCATGAAAAGAGCGGTAATCACAGGTATTGGTATTGTATCCAGTATTGGTAATAACAAAACAGAAGTACTGGCGTCATTACAATCCGGCCGTTCCGGTATTACCCGGTCTGAAGAGTTTGCTGAACTTGGCCTGCGTTCGCAGGTTTGGGGCAACATTAAATTAAACCCGTCTGAGCTTATTGACCGTAAGGCAATGCGTTTTATGGCTGATGCTGCAGCTTATGCCTATCTGGCGATGCAGGAAGCGATGCAAGACGCCGGCTTTACTGAAGAGCAAATTTCCAGCCCGCGTATAGGCTTGGTAGCCGGCTCTGGCGGTGCGTCGTCAAAAGTGCAGGTAGAAGCTGCTGATACATTGCGTGAAAAAGGTGTAAAACGGGTTGGCCCTTATGCTGTGCCAAAAACGATGTCCAGCACCTGTTCTGCCTGTCTGGCCACGCCCTTTAAAATTAAAGGCGTGAATTATTCTATCAGTTCAGCCTGTGCTACCAGTGCGCATTGTATTGGCCATGCGGTAGAGCTTATTCAGCTGGGTAAACAGGATGTGGTGTTCGCCGGTGGTGGCGAGGAAGTACACTGGACGCTGGCTATGGAGTTTGACGCCATGGGCGCACTGTCAACTAAATACAATGACACACCAGAGCTGGCATCACGCACTTATGATGCAAACCGTGATGGTTTTGTTATTAGTGGCGGCGGCGGTATGGTGGTGGTTGAAGAGCTGGAGCATGCCCTGGCCCGTGGCGCGACTATTTATGCCGAAGTTGTCGGTTATGGCGCGACCTCTGATGGCTTTGATATGGTGGCACCAAGTGGCGAAGGCGCGGTGCGCTGTATGCAGATGGCAATGCAAAACGTGACAGCAAAAGTAGATTACGTGAATACGCATGGTACCAGCACACCGGTAGGCGATGTGAAAGAACTCGGTGCCATTCAGCAAGTGTTTGCCGGCCAGTCACCGGCGATCAGTGCTACTAAAGCCATGACCGGCCACGCACTGGGTGCAGCAGGTGTACACGAGGCCATCTATTCATTGCTGATGATGCAGCATAACTTTATTGCGCCTTCAATTAATATCGGCGAGTTAGACGAAGCGGCGCAAGGGCTGAACATCGTTACCAAGGCAACACCGGCTGAGCTGAATACTGTGATGTCAAACAGCTTCGGCTTTGGCGGCACTAATGCCACTTTGGTAATGCAGAAATACCGCGCTTAATAGCTGGTGTGCATTGAGCTAATTGCTCAGTTACATAAAAACGGGCACTTTGAGTGCCCGTTTTTGTATCTGCAAAATCGCTAAACCAGCTTGCTTAAGCCTCTGTATCGTCCAGATCCCAGTCATCCAGTAACTGGCGCAGACGCTTTTGCTCCAGCAAGTCATCAATACGACGACGGGCTTCCAGTTTTTGTTTTGCTTTGCTGTCTTTTGGCGACAGTGCCTTTACTAACTCGCTATCGTCGGTTAGTTCTTCCAGCTCAAACTCATTGCTTTCTACCTGTGACATCAGCGCACCTCAGTGTTTTTTCTGCCTGTTTACCGAGATTCAGTCTCTAACAACAGCGAATTATTTTTTGTTTGACGATAAAAAAATTTAACCGGTCATTTCAGCAGCAAGCAGCAAATTTCGAAACTCAGTTTTTCGTGCCGATGAGTGCTGCTTGCTTTCAATAACATTTTCAATAAAATCAATCACTTTAGCTTGTAGCCTAACGTTGTTTAGCCGGTTTATCCGTGCTATGCCACCAGGGCTCATGACATTTACTTCTATCAGTTTGCCGTTAATGACATCAATGCCGGCAAAGTACAAACCATCGCGCACCAGTTTCGGGCCTATGTGGGCGCACAGGCGTTTTTCCTGCTCGGTAAGCTGGTGTTTGACCACTGTGCCACCGGCATGCACATTAGAGCGCATATCATCGGCGGGCGGGATCCGGCGCATAGCACCGATGGCTTTGCCGTTTAGCATCAGTATGCGGATATCGCCGAACTCTGCACCTGCGACATATTCCTGCAAAATGACGTAATTACCACGCTCGCTATCACCAATGTAAAAATCCAGCAAAGAGCGGGCGCTTTGCGCGGCCGATTTTTCCAGTAAAATAACGCCTTTGCCGCCATATCCATTTAGCGGTTTTAAAATCATCTTGTCATTAGCAGATTCTGCCAGAACCCGTGCCAGATAGTCTTTGTTTTTAGAGACATGGGTAATGGGAATAAACTCGTTGTCCGGATCATGCAAAGACGCGGTGTACATCTTATTGTTGGCAATACGCACACCGTCTAAATCATTCATGATAAAGGTGTCTTCGCGTACCGAATCCAGAAAGTTTAATGCTATCGGATCCAGCGGCGGGTTTAGCCGGATAAAAATGGCATCGAAGGCCGCCAATGGCAGTTTTTGCTGGTTAAATTGGGCATTACGGTAAAAGTTGGCGATATTGCTGGAGATTTTCTGGCCTTTTACAAACACTTTGCAAAACGCCTGGGCAATGCTGTCGCGCATGGTTAAGTTATTGGCATGGGTAATGGCCACGCTGTGGCCGCGACTAACGGCTTCGTGGATCATACGGATAGTGCTGTCGCCATCAGGCTGCACTTTTTCCCACGGGTACATTAAAAAACAAATGCGCATAAGCTTCTCTGGTTTACTGAAAACGTTTACCACTTTGCGCTAAGCATACGAGAGCCGCAGCAAAAAGGAAGCGGATGATAGCGGATAGCTAAAAAAACACACGTGAATTTTTATCATGGTACACAAACAGATCGGCTTTGCGTTATGCTGCGTAACTGATGTCAGCCTTAAGCTCAGACTCTACAGGAGATACAGATGAAAACATGGTTAAGTGCCGCCGCTTTTGCCGCCACTATGTTGGCGATGCCGGTTATGGCTGGTCAGTGTGGTGACATTCTTGGTCACTCTATGCAACAGTTAAATAGCCGCGAAAGCGTAGATTTATGCGACAGTTACAAGGGCAAAACCATTCTGGTGGTAAACACGGCCAGTAAATGTGGTTTTACCAAGCAGTTTGAAGGCTTAGAAGCGCTGTATCAGCAGTATCAGGATAAAGGCCTGGTGATCCTGGGTTTCCCGTCAGACAGCTTTAAACAGGAATATGACGATGCGGAGAAAACGGCAGAAGTCTGTTACCTGACTTATGGCGTTAAATTTCCGATGTTTGCCAGCTCTAAAGTCAAAGGCGATCAGGCTAATCCGGTATTTAAGGCGCTAATTGCCAAAACCGGTGAATCACCAAGCTGGAACTTCAATAAGTATCTGGTAAGCGCCGATGAGCAAACGGTAAAACATTTCGGTAGCCGCACCGCACCGGACGATAAAGCCTTTATCGCTGAACTGGAAAAAATGTTAGCGGCCAATGCAGGTGCAGAACCTGCGGCAAAATCCGGCGAGTAATCACTGCGCTGAACTAGTCAACTGCGGCTGGAACCTCGATTTGGTCATCACAGAGTGTCTGAGCGAACGCGCAAGCGGTAGCGAGTTGCTGTGATGAGCCAAAGCGAGTGTTGCAGCGCAAGCAGTTGACGGGATACGTGCAACTGTATTTGAACCTATTTTTACACCTTTTGACTCTGTTCAAATGCCGTATCCACGGTAGTGGGTTTCGCCTCAGCAGCGCTGCGTGCTAACACATCGCAGCGCTCGTTTTCCGGGTGGCCGGCATGGCCTTTTACCCAATGCCAATTAACCTTGTGCGCTGATGCAGCCGCGTCCAACCGTTGCCATAAATCCTGATTCTTTACCGGCTGTTTCTGGCTGGTTTTCCAGTTATTACGTTTCCAACCTGCCAGCCACTGGGTAATACCTAAACGCACATATTGGCTGTCGGTAGTTAAATCTACGTCACAACTGTCTTTTAAGCTTTCCAACGCCATAATAGCGGCCAGCAGTTCCATGCGGTTATTGGTCGTAAGCTTGTAGCCACCGCTAAGCTCTTTGCGATGCTGTTTATAGATCAGCACAGCGCCATAGCCGCCGGGTCCGGGGTTACCCAGGCAGGAGCCGTCGGTATAGATCGCAACTGTTTTGCGCATAAAGCCTTTCCTCAAACCAAAACGGCGTATAATCTAACTCAAATGCTGTAAAAAACGAAACTGCCATGGCCAAAAGACAAATTATTCTCGACACCGAAACCACAGGTATTAACCCCAGAGACGGTCACCGTATTATTGAAATAGGCTGTGTGGAGCTGATAAACCGGCGTTTTACCGGTAATAATTTTCATGTTTACATTAATCCTGAACGTATTATCGACGCCGAAGCAGTGGCGGTGCACGGTATTACCAACGAGCGCTTAAAGCATGAACCCAAATTCCGTGACATAGCCCATAGCTTTTATGAGTATATTCAGGGTGCAGAACTGGTTATTCACAATGCTGCGTTCGACGTAGGTTTTATTGACCACGAGTTTTCGCTGTTGCGACCAGCGTTACCGCCGGTGCAGCAATACTGTGCAATACTCGATACCCTAATGCTGGCGCGTGAGCTGCATCCGGGGCAAAAAAATAACCTCGATGCGTTATGCCGCCGTTATGACATCAACAACAGCCACCGTACCTTACACGGCGCTTTGCTGGATGCGGAAATTCTGGCTGATGTCTATCTGTTAATGACAGGGGGGCAGGTCAGCTTAAATCTGGCTAACGAACAGGAAGGCGAAGCGGGCAATACTGGCCCTGTTGCCTTACAACGCAGTGGTAAGTTAAAAGTATTACGTGCCAGCCCGGCAGAGCTTGCTGCTCATGAAGAACGGCTGGATTTGGTGCAAAAAAAGGGGGGCAGTTGCCTGTGGCGAAACTGATATGGTTGTTAGTGTTAAGCCTGAGTTTGCCGTTAATGGCGCAGCAAACTGACACAGCATCAGACGATCCGAACCATGCCGGAGATTCTGAACTGCATGACGGTTTTGAGTTATTGCAGGACTTACCGACAAAAAATCAGATCCCGTTGTTTGAAAACCGCTTTCGTATCGACGACAACGTTGCCGAAATTACCTTGCTGATGTTTCGCCGGCGTGGCTCTGCCTCTGTGGTGCTGGTGCGCCCGGATGGCAGCAAGTTACATTTTAATACCGCTGAGCAACATGGCATTCGCTGGCATGATGCCAGCAGTTATGATCTGATCCAGATAAAAGATCCTATGCCAGGCCCCTGGCAGGCGGTAGGTAAGCTGCTACCGAAAAGCCGAATTATGGTGCTGACCGACATTAAACTGCATGTCGACCCCTTGCCATCAGACATGATGGTGGGAGAGACGGTGAAAATCACCGCCCGGCTAACTAACGGTAACGAACCGATTAATGCCCGGGATTTTCGCGAAGTGTTGGCGCTGGAGGTGATTTTTGTCAGCACCAATAATGCCGACTATGACAATTTTGGCCGTGGTGTGGTGCAGGTAGCAACGTTTCGGGACGATGGCAAAGGTTATGATGAGCGGGCCCGCGACGGTGTCTTTACCGGCGAGTTTCAGCTGCGTTTTGTTGCCGGCGAATGGACACCCAAATATATAGTGCGCACGCCGCTGTATACCCGCGAAGTAGAACAAGCCCCGGTGGTGCTGCTTACGGCACCTATAGTGGCGGACATTACGCCGTCGCCGGTATACGAGCCGAAAACGCCGGAAGAGCAGGTTGAACTGCAGCCACATCATGTCTTGTTCAGGGTGACAGATAAAAAAGTTAATGCGGCTTCTGTTTTATTGCAGGGCCGGGTGCGCTATCCAAATGGCGATGTCGGCGAGTTTGCCCTGAACGAGCCGGGGTTAACCCCACGGCAGTTAGAGTTACACAACCGCGGGCATGGTAGCTACATTCTGGAAGTGCAGGCATTTGGCCAGATGCAGGACGGCCGCGAGTTTATATTAAATCTGCCTGAAATCAGTTTTGTGGTAAACCGGCAGGTGTTTGAAGCACCGGTTTTAGACGAGTTACCACAGCACATTAAAGATGAAATTGCGGCAGAAAACGCGCCGCCTGAGCCTGAGTTTCCGCTGTTGCTGGTGATCCTGGCGAATGTCGTTATTCTTGGTGGCGGTGGTTTTGCTATTTGGTTTGTAATTAATGATAAAAAGCCGGCTGACCTGATGTTTTGGCGTAAAAAGCAGCCAGAGCCAAAATCTGCAGCTGCTGAAGCAGTGTCAAAAGCGGCAACGTCAGAAAAATCGCCGGCTAATGCGCAAAAAAACAACGATATGGATGACATTCTCGATCTGACCTTACCGGATGATTAAGGATTAGCCAAAAGCGGCAAAAAAGGTGTTGACGGCCTATCGGCTAATCCGTATCATTCCCGCCGCACTGCAGGATACCCAAACGAAATCTTGCAGCGCAATTGGTGCGGAGCGGTAGTTCAGTCGGTTAGAATACCGGCCTGTCACGCCGGGGGTCGCGGGTTCGAGTCCCGTCCGCTCCGCCAATTTTCGATACACACCGGAGCGGTAGTTCAGTCGGTTAGAATACCGGCCTGTCACGCCGGGGGTCGCG
>JAHJZX010000031.1 GCA_018826295.1 Gammaproteobacteria bacterium | reverse complement strand
TTTCCCCTTGTTTCCCTTCGCAGGTATTAGCCTGATCAGGTTCAACGGATCCCGTTTTCACGGTCTCAGCCCGCTGTAAACAGCTGGGCACTCCGACAAGATGGTGCTAAGTATTCACTTATTGCTTACGAAATTCAAGGCCTGCGTATAAACAAGGTTTGAACCCCGTTAGCGCAGCCACAGAGTGTCTGAGCCCTGCCGCAGGCATTAGGCGACAAATTCGTCAGGAACGAATTTGAACAGCTTTAGCTGGCCGCAGGGGCTGGGCAGGACGCTCAGCATAGTTGCTGTGGCGAGCATAATGGGTGTTGCAGCCGTTGTTTTACAAGCTCTGTACATATAAATAAAGCGACTTGAGGATTTTCATCTTATGTTCGTCACTGGCATGTTCATGCGCCAAATTTTCCAGTGCCAGGCTAAAATCTTCCATGGTTAAATTGGGGTTATCCAGGCCATGCATTAGCTTGTCAGTGCGGTAGCGCTGCCACTTTTGCTGCTCACTATCGGTCAGGCTGTAGGGGTAGTTACGGGCGCGATATAAAAACAATAAATTGTTTAGGCGATCGTCACTGAACACCGGAGCGCTAACTGCCAATTGCTCAGGCGGCAACTGGTGTAACTGTGCCATTTTTTGCTTATCGCCGTCGCTGATGAAACCATTGTACAACTGATAATCCGGGTTTGTTTCGGCTGGAAATTCATTTAATTGCTGATACAGCTCAATAGCTTTAGCCTGAGTAGCACGATGCTGGCGTAAAAAGTCCAGATGTTTCAGGCATTGGGCGCGGTCGATGCCAAACTTGACGGCACGCTCTTCCGTCAGGGTTTTTGCCGGCGCCAGTACCGGGCATTTATTTAGATGGATTAGCTTTAAACCCAGTCTGTGCTCGCCTTCGGCCAGATCGGTAGTTTTGGTGTACAGCTTTTGCTGCAAGGTAACGATATCATCTTCCAGCAGTGGCGTCGGATCAGCTTGTAAGTTATAGCAAATTACCGCGTTTTTATTGGTCGGGTGAAATGCCAGTGGCACTATCCAGCTAACGCAGCCCTGCGTGGCAGGAAACTTTGACGACACATGCACCAGCGGTGTCATACCGGCAACGTCAATCAGCTCAGCCACTTTGGCTTTTTTACGCAGTTCAAATAAGTAACTAAACAGCTTTGGTTGCTGTTGTTTAATGAGTTTTGCCATGGCAATAGTGGCATAGACATCAGATAAGGCATCGTGCGCGTTGTCATGTGCTAAGCCATTAGCCTTGGTGAGCTCTTCCAGTTTAAATATCGGGCTGCCATCTTCACGCAATGGCCAGTTTATGCCTTCGGGGCGTAGCGCGTAGCAGGCGCGCACCATGTCAATTAAGTCCCAGCGGCTATTGCCGTTTTGCCATTCACGGCCATAGGGCTCATAAAAGTTACGGAACAGGCTGTAACGGGTCACTTCATCGTCAAAGCGCAGGTTGTTGTAGCCCAGTACACAACTATTTGGCTCGCTAAAGCACGCCAGAATACGTTGCATAAACTCGGTTTCGCTCAGGCCTTTTTTGTTGCACAGCTGCGGCGTTAAACCGGTGATCAGTGCCGCCTGTGGGTGTGGCAGATAATCATTGGCTAGCTGGCAATACCAGACGTCGGGCTCGCCGATAATATTCAGATCTAAGTCGGTGCGAATGCCGGCAAATTGTGCCGGGCGGTCACGTTTGGGATCGGCTCCCCAGGTTTCATAGTCGTGAAAATAGAACGTAGGCTGTTGGTTCAATTTTTATGTCCTGCGTTGTAATGCGAGATATTGCATCTGGCTAGTAATGAATACATGCGTTTAGCTGTAGTGTAACAGCTAGGGAGTAAGCTCGTCGATTGAACCACGTAGCCGGTAAACACAGTGTGGAACATTGTACCAACGTTTGTACTAGTAGCTTGTGTGATTGTACAAAGATTGGTACCATCATTTTGTGCCGAGCTGAAGCAACAGAGTTGTAGCCCGGTACATTCATGAAATTGGAGAATTACGAATATGAACATTCTTACTGTTAGTGAAGCGCGAGCTAACTTTAAGGCTGTTATTGATACCGTGCTGGATACTCACGAACCTACAGTTGTGACTAACCAGCGATCTGGTAATGTTGTGATGATTTCGCAAGAAGATTACAACGCCATGCAGGAAACGCTGTACTTACTAAGTACACCGAATAATGCGAACCGTTTGCGGGAATCGGTAGCACGCATTAAAGCTGGCTCCTTCGAGTTGAAGGAACACTTTTTAGATGAGCAAGAAAAAGGCTAAACCCGGTGTAGCGTTTGATGCCAATGCATGGGATGACTACCAGTATTTTAAGCAGTACGACAAAAAGCTAAGTGCGCGCATTGATGTATTAATAAAAGAAGCAATGCGGTCACCACTAGATGGTAAAGGTAAACCTGAGCGTTTGGTTGGGGATTTTGCCGGCTTTTATTCACGCCGCATAGACCGTGAGCACCGTTTAGTTTATACCTACGTAGATGGTTGCTTGGTAATAGCGCAATGTCGGTTCCACTACTGAAAAAGAAGCTCTATGCCTCTTTTTCAGTTAAACCGCTGTGCAGCAGAAAATGTTTACCGGCTTAATGCGCTACTTATCATCGTCTACCAGGCTTTCCAACGCAGAACCTGGGTCTTCTTCACCACAGACGGAGCTGTCTTCAGGGCTGGCGGCTTCAGCATCTTTATGCGACAACGGCAACTGATGCTTCGATTGATCAACTTTATGACTTGTCTCGGTCTGGGCTGGGTTTTTCATTACTTTGTACTATCTAAGGCCAGAATTACTGAAGTATAGGGAACAACTGCTGCAAAGCAATCAGCGGTAAAACCGTGAACAACAGTATATTGAATAGCTTGGTTAAGGTGCAGGCTGACACAGTTGCCGCAATATACTAAGAGAAGGAGAATCCTGGTTTTTGCCGTATGCCAGCCCCAGTTCGCGTTGCAATTTTAACTGGGCTACAGGCCGCAGTACTATATCCTGTCGTTGCAACAGAGAGTCGAAGTTCGGCACTAATGCACAGCCGACTCCGGCTGATACCAGGCCTAGCGCATACTCTATAGTTTGAATATCGGCGCGGATATCGGCTTTAATGCCACGACGCACTAATTCCGGATACAAGGTATTCCAGGCATCGCAAGGCGTGCGTTTTATCAATGGCAGTTGCTCAAAATCCGCTAACTCAATATGCGGTTGTAAACTCAGTGGTGAACCGGGAGGCAGCGCCAACAGGTAATTGTCATGCCAAATTGGCGCAAAAGCTTCTCCGGCTTTAAGTAGTTGCGGTGTGATAATGCGGGCATCACAGCTGTCATCCGGCTCCACCAAATGTAGTTCCAGCCCGGGTAGGCTGTTACTAAACTCGCGCAGTAACTGGCTCATACGTTCTACGCCTAAAGCCCGAATTAACCCCAGGCGGAATTTTACCCGTGCTACCGGTTGGCTAAACGAGGCTTTAAGTGACTGCAGTTGCGCCAACAGGCGTCCGGCATGGCCGTACAGTTTGTCGCCATCCTCAGTTGGGGTTACGCCTTTTGGCAGACGGGTAAATAAACTGACACCCAGTTCTTGCTCTAACTGACGCAGTGCGGATGAGAGTGAAGGCTGCGCCACACAGCACTGGCGCGCCGCCGCGCTGACACTGCCTTGCTCGTACACAGCAACAAAGTAATTTAGCTGGCGAATATCCATAGTTATAATCTATACCTGATACAGAATTATTATATTTTAACTGTACATTAAAGCAGGCTAATCTGGCGATAACTAAAAATATTTCGCTGGTTTTATTGAGGAATTTGCTATGGCACGCCCACATTTTGATTGGCAGGACCCGTTTGCGTTCAGCAACATGTTAACCGAAGAAGAACGGATGATCCGCGACACCGCTCATCAGTATTGTCAGGAAAAACTGCAGCCGCGGGTATTAATGGCCAACCGCGAAGAGCATTTTCACCGTGAAATAATGACAGAACTTGGCGGGTTGGGCCTGCTGGGCGCCACCTTACCGGAAAAGTACGGCTGCTCGGCAGTAAACTATGTTTGTTATGGTTTAGTCGCGCGCGAAGTTGAGCGGGTAGACAGCGGTTATCGCAGTGCGATGAGTGTGCAATCATCCCTGGTGATGCATCCTATTCATGAATATGGCACTGAAGCACAGCGGCTGAAGTATTTGCCGAAACTGGCAACCGGCGAGTGGGTTGGCTGCTTTGGTTTAACCGAACCGGATGCGGGTTCAGATCCTGCTGGTATGCGCACCACGGCGAAAAAGACCGCCGGCGGTTATCTGTTAAACGGCAGCAAAATGTGGATCACCAACTCGCCGATTGCCGATGTATTTGTGGTGTGGGCCAAGTTAGACGGCGATATTCGCGGTTTTGTGCTGGAAAAGGGCATGAAGGGCTTATCGGCCCCGAAAATTGAAGGCAAGTTTTCCCTGCGGGCCTCTGTTACCGGCGAAATTGTGATGGATAACGTCGAAGTTGGCGAGGATGCGCTGTTGCCCAATGTCAGCGGCTTAAAAGGCCCGTTTGGCTGTTTAAACAAAGCCCGCTACGGCATTGCCTGGGGCGCGCTGGGTGCAGCGGAGTTTTGCTGGCATGCCGCCCGGCAGTACACCCTTGATCGTCACCAGTTTGGCCGGCCGCTGGCGGCGAACCAATTGATCCAGAAAAAACTGGCCGATATGCAAACTGAGATCAGCATTGGCTTACTTGCGTGTTTACAGGCCGGCCGGTTGATGGATCAGCAGTTGCTGGCGCCGGAGACTATCTCGCTAATAAAACGTAATTCCTGCGGCAAAGCGCTGGATATTGCCCGCGTTGCCCGTGACATGCACGGCGGCAATGGCATAGCTGACGAGTTCCATGTTATTCGCCATGTGATGAACCTGGAAGCGGTAAACACCTACGAGGGTACGCACGATGTGCATGCGCTTATTTTAGGCCGGGCACAAACCGGTTTACAGGCGTTTAGCGGCGTTTAAGCCAGGCAGTAGCAGCGGAGTAAGCCTTATGTCAGAAGCCGTACATCCCTGGGTCAATGAATACCGTGAGCGTTTAAAAAGCGGCAAACTACCGCCGCATAGCAGTAGCCACAGTATTGAATTCAGTACCTTATATCAGCTGTGGCACAGTCAGTTATGCAGCCGTCTGCTGGATTTGCAATCACGCTTGTTACAAGCCAAAGGCCAGAGCTTTTATACCATCGGCAGTGCCGGCCACGAGGGTAACGCTGCTGTGGCTGCGGCCTTAAAGCTTACTGATCCGGCGTTTTTGCACTATCGCAGCGGCGCGTTTTTTATCGAACGCAGCAAGCAGTTGCCCGGCAGCACACCGTTATACGATATGTTGCTGTCGTTTTGCGCCAGCAGTGATGACCCGATCTCAGGTGGCCGGCATAAGGTACTGGGCAGCCTGGCGCTGAATATTCCGCCGCAAACCAGCACCATTGCTTCGCAGTTACCCAAAGCTGTGGGGGCAGCGTTCGCTGTCGATCTAAGTAAGCGCCTGGGGCTTGACGGCCAGTGGCCGGCCGATGCCATAGTGCTGTGCAGTTTTGGCGATGCCTCGGCCAACCATTCAACTGCACAGGGTGCAATCAACTCAACCTGTTGGGCAGCTTATCAGCAGGTACCGGTACCGGTGCTGTTTGTTTGTGAAGATAACGGCCTGGGTATTTCCACGCCGACTCCCAGCGGCTGGATAGAGCAGGATTTAGCCGACAGGCCGGCACTGAAGTATTTTGCTGCCGACAGCCGCGATCTTGCGCAAACCTACCATGTTGCCCGCCGCGCTGCGGATTATGTACGCAGTAAACGTAAGCCGGCAGTTTTGCATCTGTCCACGGTAAGGTTGTTTGGCCATGCCGGTGCCGATGCTGAAGCGGCATATCGCACCAAGGCACAAATTGAAGCCGAGCTGGAGCTGGACCCGCTGCTAAGCAGCACTGCAGCACTGCTAGCCAGCGGTGACATAACCGCAGAGCAGTTGCTGGCTCAATTAAATGCCTTGGTAACGCAAATTAATCGCGTTGCGGCTGTTGCCAGCCATCAGCCAAAATTAACCACTGCGGCACAAGTGATGGCCTCCATAGCGCCTGAGCGTGATGCTGATAAAGTACCTGTGGTACCCGCCAACGAGCTGCGTGAGCAACTGTTTGCCTTTGACCAGCATAATGTGGGTAAGAAGCAGCACCTGGCCAAATTACTGAACTGGGCGCTGCATGACGTGCTGGCGCAGTATAATAATACCGTGGTTTTTGGTGAAGATGTCGGCAAAAAGGGCGGAGTTTATGGCGTTACCCAGCATTTAGTCCATGCTTTTGGCAGCAACAGAGTCATTAATACCCTGCTTGATGAGCAAAGTATTTTGGGTATGGCCATTGGCTTGGCGCAGCAGGGCTTTATCTCGATACCGGAAATTCAGTTTCTGGCTTATGTGCATAATGCTGAAGATCAGATCCGCGGTGAAGCGGCCACCTTGCCGTTTTTCTCCAACGGCCAGTACCACAACGCAATGGTGATCCGCATCGCAGGCTTGGCCTACCAGCGCGGCTTTGGTGGCCATTTTCATAATGACAACTCCTTTGCCGTGTTTCGTGATATTCCGGGCGTAATTTTATTTTGCCCGTCAAACGGCTATGACGCTGCCTTGTTGCTACGTCAGGCAGTGCAGCTGGCGCATCAGCAAAAGCGTTTGGTTATCTTCCTTGAGCCAATTGCTCTGTATATGACACGGGATTTGGCCACTGCCGGAGACGGCTTGTGGTTACATGATTACCCAACACCTGATACGCCGCTGCCTGCATTAGGCGAGCCGGCAGTCTATGGCAATGGTGAGGAGCTGGCCATTATCAGCTATGGCAATGGCTATTATTTAAGCCGCCAGGCTGAGCAGGAGCTGGCCGCACAGGGCTATCAGATCCGGCTGTTAGATTTGCGCACCTTAGTGCCACTGCATACCACGCTGATTATCAAAGCGCTTGACGGCTGTACCAAGGTACTAATTGTTGATGAATGCCGTCGTCGCGGCTCGTTAAGTGAAGAGCTGTTTACCGCTTTGCATGAGGCTAAACCGGGGCATTTTACTGTATCGCGACTATGTGCTGAAGATAGTTTTATTCCGTTGGGAGCGGCGGCTTATGCCGTACTACCGTCGAAACAACAAATTGTGCAACATGCACTTAGCTTGCTCACCGTTGCCAATGAACAGGTGTTGTTATGAAGAAAACCGCGCTGCTAGTCTGTCCCGGCCGGGGCACTTACAACAAGGCTGAGCTTGGATACATCAGCCAGCACGCTGAAGATAAAACCTTGTTGGCGCAATTTGATGCTGTAAGGGCCAAAGCCGGGTTAGCTACCGTCAGTGAACTGGACAGTCAGGCTGTGTTTAGTCGTGCGACACATTTAAAAGCGGAAAACGCCGCTGCGCTAATATTTGCCGCCGGCATGCAGGATTATCACGATATTAATCCTGAACAGTTTAACGTGGTGGCGGTAACCGGCAATTCGATGGGCTGGTATACCGCGCTGGGCTGCGCTGGTGTGCTGGCACCGGATAGCGGCATGCAGCTGGTCACTGATATGGCGCAGCTAACCGCCACTGGTGCCGGTGCTCAGTTTATATATCCGCTGATTGACGACAACTGGCAAAGTGACACTGAGCGCCAGGCTCTGGTGCAGCAGCAACTGCTGAGGCACCGGGGGGAGCTGTTTATGTCCATTGTCTATGGCGGCTATGCTGTTTTGGCGGGCAGTGAAGCGGCGGTGACAACTGCAATGCAGGCATTACCGGTCTGTGATGAGCGCTTTCCATTGCTGCTGCCAGGTCATGCTGCTTTTCATACCCACTTGATGCAGGCCGCGTCAGACAGCGCTTTATCAGTGTGGCCGGCGGCACGCTTTAAGCAACCACAGCTGCCGATGATTGATGGCCGTGGTCATATCTGGCCCAATCTGGCTAGCGATTTGTCAGCACTGCAACGTTATACGCTGCAACATCAGGTGTGTCAGGTGTATGATTTTAGTAAAGCCTTACAAGTGGCCGTAAAAGAGTTTGCCCCTGAGCATATTATTTTGCTGGGCCCGGGCGCCAGCTTGGGCGGCGCTGTGGCACAAAGCCTTATCCAGATTGGCTGGCAAGGGCTTAAAACTAAGCAGGATTTTATTAACGCGCAACAAGCGGCCCTACCTTATGTTATCAGCATGGGCATACCAGAGCAGCGGCAGCACGTTAGCCGTTAATGTAAGCTGGCCACTTGCAGCAGACTGGTCAGTTTACGTTGGTATTGCTCTTTGTCCTGGTCTGATGGTGCTGTGCGCTTGGCCCGCTGCAGATAACGTTCAGCCTGTACCGTGTCGTTTAGCTGAAAATAAGCTTTAGCCAGGCCAAAATATGCCTCGTGATTGTTTCTGTCCAGCCTGACGGCATGTTCATATTGCGATATGGCTTCGGCAGTATCGTTACGTCGTAGAGCTTCATTACCCAACATCAGATAATAATAAGGATTATTTTTACGGGCCTGGTTTACATGTTGCATCAGTTGCTCAGCCTGGTGTTGCCGATCTGATCTGTGATACAAATAGGCCAGATTTGACATGGTGTTCAGTGAGGTAGGGTCGAGCTTTAAGCTGTGCTGATATGCCTGTTCTGCATATTGATCTAAGCCGTATTTACGATACAGTACCCCCAGGTTGGCCCAGGTCACCGCAAAAGTTGGATCGACGTCAATCGCCGCTAAATAGTACTGATATGCCTGAGCATCCTCAGAGCTATTCAGTTGCTCGGCAGCCTTATTGTTGTAAAACATTGCGGTTACGCGTTGTTTGTTCAGTTGAGTGGTTGAAAAGCGTTGCTTTAAAATGGTTGGGTCAAAATCTACCACGATATCTCTGCCAAACAGGATCACACCAGAGTGGTTTTCGGGTAATGTATTTTGCACTATGCGTAAATTAACATGACCATTGAGCCAGGTCGTGTTTTGTTCGCTGGTCCAATACTCGGGTATCGCCACATCCTGAAAAATCGTTTTTAATCCGACTTCATTTGCCATGCTATACGCCAGGATCGACAAACTCAGGCAGTTAGCTTTGCCTATAGCCAGTGTTTCGCTGGCTGTTTTGGTGGCACTGTTATCGTATATCAATTCATCATGAGCAAAAGTAAAGATGTATTTGAGCAACGTTTTAGAACGCTCGGTTATACCGGACGTGGCGTGCAGGATACGCTGCAATTCTGACTGTACCTGTTCGGGCAGGGCATAAATCTGCTGCTCGGTTTCCACTGGCGTTACATCGCCGGCAAAGCCGGGCTCAGCAATCAGTAAAGATTGATAATCGTAGGTTAATTCAGGCTTAAGCGCCGACTGGCAGGCCGTTAATGCCATTAAACCAGCTATCAAGCTTATGTATGTTTTCATCGCTAATCTCCACAACTGCGATGAGTTTACTATAGCGCAAACTCAATAAATTATCCCTGTTCTGCTATAGCACAGCCTGTTGCTTGCCCCTGCAAGCTAAGTGACAACCGGTTGTGATTTTGTGGTAGATCAAGTACAAAGTACTAACCAATAGCGCGGGAATTTATAATGAAAACACTAATGTTTGCGGCTGTATTAAGCACCTTCGCTTTAACGGCTTTGGCTAAAACGCCAATAGGTATAGTGCTGCATGGCGGTGCAGGTACTATTAGCAAAGACAACATGACCGCAGCACAGGAACAGGCTTACCATGCCATGCTGGCGCACGCCATTCATCAGGGCTATAGCATCTTAGAGCGCGGCGGTAGCAGCGTAGATGCGGTAACTGCAGCCGTAACAGTACTGGAAGATTCACCGCTATTTAATGCCGGTAAAGGCGCGGTATATACCTTTGATGAAAGCCATGAGCTGGATGCATCCATTATGGACGGCAGAAACCGCAATGCTGGCGCTGTTGCCGGGGTAACTAATGTAAAGAATCCGATACTACTGGCGCGGGCAGTGATGGAAAAATCGGTGCATGTGATGCTATCAGGTAAAGGCGCTGAGCAATTTGCCTCAGAGCAGCAATTGGAATTGGTAGACAATCGTTATTTTAATACCCAGTTTCGCTATGACGCCTTAAAACGCGCAAAGCAAGCTTTAGTGCCGCAACCCCATCAGGCCGCGGTGCCTTACGATCCGGCATGGAAAATGGGTACTGTCGGCGCAGTTGCTATTGATAGGGAAGGCAATCTGGCTGCAGCTACATCCACTGGTGGTATGACAGCCAAGCGCTATGGCCGTATTGGCGATGCGCCTGTTATTGGTGCCGGCAATTTTGCCGATAACGCCAGTTGTGCCGTGTCGGCTACCGGCCACGGTGAGTATTTTATCCGTTACCAGGTTGCCAGCGACATTTGTGCCCGGGTTAAGTACCAAAAAATGTCTGCGGCTGCAGCGGCTAAACAGGTGCTGGCTGAACTAAAGCAAGTCGGTGGTGACGGTGGCGTAGTGGTGGTTGATAACAAAGGCCAGCTGAGCTGGAGCTTTAACACCGAAGGCATGTATCGTGCGCGCAAATCTGAAGGTGGTGAGCTGGTCAGCGAAATCTTTGCCAGCAGCAACTGATTATGCGGCAAAGCGGCTAAATTCGGCTACCCTTAACAAGAGCCTGAAGCTCAGTATCACAGTGCAGGGGGAAGCATGGATTTACTTAAAGTGGCAGATTATATGAACCGGCATCCGGTAACCTTTACCGCTGACATGCCGGTTGAAATGGCTGTTGATCGCCTGATTAAAGGTCGCCAGACCGGCGGCCCCGTTATAGATGAACATAAAAAAATTATTGGTTTTATTTCCGAACAGGACTGTTTACAGCGCATGTTAATGTCGACCTATCATGATCAGCAGGCTGCCAGAGTGGCTGATGTGATGAATCCGGCCGTGTTAACGGTGAAAGGCTACGATGGTGTTATCGATCTGGCGCAAATTATGCTGAAAGCTAAACCTAAGTTGTATCCGGTGGTAGATGACGACGGGTATTTGCTCGGGATTATTACCCGCTCGGACGTGCTGGGCGCAATAGACAAAGAGTTGCACTCGCATTACGGTAAAGTCGGTTAGCGTTAGCGCTGGATTTTTACCTGCCGCTCTTGGTAGCATGGCGCCCTCTGTTAACGAGGGCGTTGTTTTGTCTGAAGCTGTTATCTCTGTATCCGATCTGAATTCCCGTATTGCGCACTGTCTGTTAAAAGACCAGTTTCGCCTGCGCCGTCGTCTGCACAACTGCAAAACGCTGGCTGAACAGGCCAAGACGACGCAGCTGCAACGAATAGCCGCCGATATTAGTCGCTCAGAAGCGCTGCGTTCTGCCCGTGCGCTAGCGTTACCCCAGGTCAGTTATCCGCCACAGCTGCCGGTGTCGGAGAAGAAAGACGATATTAAAGCGGCTATTGCCGCTAATCAGGTGGTGATTATTGCCGGTGAAACCGGTTCGGGGAAAACCACACAAATTCCGAAAATTTGCCTGGAATTAGGTCGCGGTGTGGCCGGAATGATTGGCCATACTCAACCTCGGCGCTTAGCAGCACGCAGTGTCTGTGATCGTATTGCAGAAGAGCTGCAGTGCCAGGTAGGCAATCAGGTTGGCTATAAAATCCGCTTTGGCGACCACACCAGCGATAATACCTTTGTGAAGCTGATGACCGACGGTATTTT
The DNA here is from genome assembly GCA_018826295.1 of Gammaproteobacteria bacterium. Classification (GTDB taxonomy): domain Bacteria; phylum Pseudomonadota; class Gammaproteobacteria; order Enterobacterales; family Alteromonadaceae; genus Alishewanella. The sequence continues at coordinate 32,289 of JAHJZX010000031.1, read as the reverse complement.
GCTGGCAGAAATTCAACAAGACCGCTTTTTAAACCAGTATGACACTTTAATTATCGACGAAGCACACGAGCGCAGCCTGAATATTGACTTTCTGCTCGGCTATTTAAAACAGTTGCTGCCAAAGCGTCCTGATCTAAAGCTTATTATTACCTCTGCCACCATCGATCCGCAGCGCTTTTCCCGGCATTTTTTTAATGCACCGGTAATTGAAGTCTCCGGCCGCACTTTTCCTGTTGAAACCCGCTACCGGCCAGTAAGCGAGCTGGATGATAAAGACGCTGATCAACTGCAGGGTATTTTCGATGCGGTAGAAGAGCTGTACCGCGAACCGCCGGGCGATATCCTGATATTTTTAAACGGCGAGCGTGAAATACGTGATACTGCCGACGCGCTGGAAAAGCTTAAGTTACCGCATACTGAAGTATTGCCCTTGTATGCCCGTTTAAGTGCTGCCGAGCAAAACCGCATTTTTCAAAGCCATGCCGGACGGCGCATTGTACTGGCCACTAACGTGGCTGAAACGTCACTGACAGTACCGGGCATTCGTTATGTTATCGACCCGGGGACAGCGCGTTTATCGCGTTATAGCTACCGCTCTAAAGTACAACAATTGCCGATTGAAGCCATTAGTCAGGCTAGTGCTAACCAGCGTAAAGGCCGTTGCGGCCGGGTTGCCGCCGGTATTTGCATCAGGCTATACAGCGAGGAGGACTTTAACGGTCGGCCCGAGTTTACCGATCCGGAAATTCTGCGCACTAACCTGGCGTCGGTGATTATGCAAATGCTGGCATTGGGGCTGGGTGATATTGCCGCCTTTCCGTTTTTGCAAAAGCCGGACAGTCGCTTTGTTAATGACGGTATAAAGCTGCTGGAAGAATTGGGCGCTATTCCACTTAAGCGTGATAAATCCGGCATCAAGCTTACAGAATTGGGTAAAAAGCTCTCAAGGTTGCCCATTGACCCGCGTTTGGCCCGCATGGTGCTGTTTGCCGCTGACAATGGTGGCTTAAACGAACTGCTGGTACTTGCAGCGGCACTGTCTATTCAGGATCCGCGCGAGCGTCCGCTTGATAAACAGCAAAAGGCCGACCAGTGTCATGGCCGTTTTGCCGATACTGATTCAGACTTCGCCGCCTGGCTAAAGTTGTGGCAATACTTGCAGGAACAACAAGAGCAACTTAGTAACAACCAGTTTCGCCGTCTGTGCCGGCAGGAGTTTTTAAATTACCTGCGGGTGCGCGAATGGCAGGATCTAACCGGCCAACTTACTCAGTTGATGCAGGAGCAGGGCTATCAGATAACTGCACAACCGGCAGGGTATCAGGCTATACATCAGGCAGTGTTAAGCGGTTTACTGGGTCAGGTCGGGTTTAAAGACTCCGAGGCCGATTATTTAGGCCCGCGCCAGACCCGGTTTTATGTGTTCCCGGGTAGCCATTTATTTAAACGTAAACCCAAGTGGGTTGCTGCAGCCGAGTGGGTAGAAACCAGTAAGTTGTATGCCCGTACATTGGCGAAAATTGAGCCTGAGTGGCTGGAGCCACTGGCCGAACATCTGGTGACGCGCAGTTACAGCGAACCGCACTGGGAGAAAAAGCGCGGTGCCGTTATCGCTTATGAGCAGGTTAGTTTATATGGTCTGGTTATCGTGCCAAAACGCGCGGTACTGTACAGCAAAATAGATCCGGCAGTGTGTCATACCTTGTTTGTGCGCGAAGCACTGGTGAATCAAGAGCTGGGTAGTAACGACAGTTTTTTACAACATAACCAGCGCTTAGTTGACGATATTACTGCATTAGAAGAAAAATCACGCCGGCGCGATATTCTGGTAGATGACGATACGCTGGCCGCGTTTTACGCCGAGCGGGTGCCACAGTGGGCCAATAACCGTATCGACTTTGCCAAATGGTGGAAGAAAAAACGCACAGAAGATGCCGGTTATCTTAACTTTGATCCAGACAGTCTGCTTAATCGCGATGCCAGTGATATTACCGCTGATAAATTCCCGTCAACCTGGCGTCAGGGCAATTTAACCTTGCCGCTGGAATATCATTTTGCCCCCGGCGAGATAGATGATGGTGTCAGTGTTATTATTCCGCTGGCGCTGTTAAATCAGCTGGATGATACTGGCTTTGACTGGCTGATCCCGGCGCTGCGTCATGAGTTGCTGGTGGCGCTGATAAAATCATTGCCAAAGCAATACCGGCGTAACTTTGTTCCGGCACCAAACTATGCTGATGCGTTAATGCAAACGCTGGCGGCGCAGGAAGGTAAGTTACTTGACGCTGTCGCTATGCGTTTAAAGCGGATGTCGGGCCTGACTATTCCTGAAGATGCCTGGGACTTAACCAGCCTGCCACTGCATTTGAAAATGAATTTTAAAGTAGTAGACGATGCCGGTAAGACACTGCAGCAAAGCCGGTCACTGAATGTGTTAAAGCAAGGTCTGCAGGGCGAAGTGCAGCAAAGTTTAAGTCAGGTGGCAGAGCAGGGCATAGAGCAGGACAAACTTACGCAGTGGAGCTTTGGTGTTTTGCCGCGTGAATACGTTAAATTGCAGGCTGGCTATGAAATTAAAGCCTTTCCGGCTTTAGTTGACGAGCGGGATTCGGTAGCAATAAAGCTGCTGGACAACCCGCAGCAGGCATTGGACACAACAAAACAGGGTTTGCGGCGCTTATTGCTGTTGAATATTCCGTCGCCGGTAAAATACCTGCAGGAATCACTGCCGAATAAAGCCAAGCTGGGCTTGTATTTTAACCCCTTTGGCCGGGTGCTGGAACTGATAGACGACTGCATTGCTGCTGGCGTTGATGCGTTAGTCGCCCAAGGCACGTTGCCACAGAATGAGACTGATTTTGCGGCGCTCAGAGAAAAAGTACGGGCAGAGCTTGGCGATACAGTACTGGCCATAGCGCTTAAAGTCGAACAAATTTTAACGCTGTGTCATGACATACAAAAGCGTTTAAAGGGCAAAGTCGATTTAGCCCACGTACAGTCGCAGGGCGATATCAAGCAACAACTGAATGAGCTGATTTTCAAAGGCTTTGTCAGTGGCCATGGTGCCGCGCGGCTGGATAACATACTGCGCTATTTACAGGCGATGCAAAAGCGGCTGGAAAAGCTGCCGGTTGATCCACAACGTGACCGGTTATTGATGCACGAGTATCAAAAAGCCTTTGATGCCTACAACAACTTGCTGGGCAAATTTGCCGGCAGCAAAGTGCTGCCAGAGCAGGTGCAGGCGATATACTGGATGTTGCAGGAGCTGAAAGTATCTTTGCATGCCCAGCAATTGGGTACGCCTTATCCCATATCGGTGAAAAGGGTACTGCATGCGGTACAGGAAATTAAAGCCTGATAACGATTTTAGCTGTCTGGCTGCTTACAGCGGGCTTTACAGCCGCAGCGGAACGTTCTATAACTTAACGCTGATGTAGCTAGGGGAGGCGTTATGTTAACAAAAGGGGACAACCGGCACTATTTCAGGATGATGGTTAACGCAGATGTGAAGCTGATGATTAACGATCCGGAGGCCGGCCGCACTATAGATGGTATATGCCGCGATTTAAGCGCAACAGGTATGTCGGTAGAAGTTGATGAACCACTTGAGATGGGCACACTTATTCGCGTCAGGCTTGATTCCGCTAATGCCAGCGTGCCGCCGTTGGATGCCAGCGCAAAAGTGATGCGCTGCGCGCAGGAAAGCGAAGATATTTATCAGTTGGGTTTAGCTTTTATGGAGCTGAACTAACAGCTAAACAGCATAAAAAAAGCAGCCCAGGCTGCTTTTTTTATGCTTGTCATGCCGAACAAAGTTTACGCTTTAGTAAACTGCACATTAAAGCTGACCGGCAGTAACGGTTCTATACGCTTTAAGCCAGCTAACTGCTGCAGCTTAGCCACACCAGCGGTAAGTTTAAAGCTGTTGGTGTTTAGCATTATTGGCGCCACGCTGGCTGCAGCCAATGTGTTGTCACTTAGCTTGGTAATACGTACCGCAGCAATCACCTCAGTTGTTTCTGCAGCAATAGTCACCTTTAGTTGCAGCGTGACTACCGTTGACTGGCCTGTAGCCAGTTTTGCTGTGTCTGCCTCAGCCAGCGTTGCCGAGACACTAATAGCGGCGAAGGTTTCAGCCTGTAGCACATATTGCCAGATGCGTTCATTACGGATGGGGATTTGAGTTTCCAGGCTGCTAACCGGGATCTGGATACTGACACTGTTGCCATCCCATTGACCAGTTAACTGATTGAACTGATGTGTTTCTGCAACCACATCATTTTTAACTGACACAAAATGCAAGCTGGAACCGCTGTTATCCAATTGCCAGTTAGCTGCCGATGCCAATGAACTGGCCAGGGCCAGCGCCAAAGCGAAAACTTTCATGTTGTTCTCCGTATGTTAATAAATTGTTTTAGCATACCGCAAGACGGGGCAGAGGCCAAATACAAATGCCAAATACAAATGCTTAGTATATTTTGCAGACCAAACCTTTCAGGTAACTGCCTTCAGGGTAAAAACTGGCTATAGGGTGATCGCTGTCCTGGCTCAGTTTTTCCACAAACAGGCAATCGCGTTTGGCATCAATGGCTGCGTCGGCGACAATTTTTTGAAACAGACTGTCTTCCATCAGGCCCGAGCACGAGAACGTCAGTAGCAAGCCGCCTGGTTTTACAATTTGCATCGCCACCATATTAATGTCTTTATAACCGCGGCAAGCGCCCATTAGCTGCGCTTTGCTATCGGCAAATTTAGGCGGGTCCAGGATCACCATATCAAATTGCTTACCTTGCTCGCGATACTGGCGCAGCAGTTTAAACACGTCAAATTTCACATTATCAATTTTCGATAAATCCAGCTGGTTAAGCCCGGCATTTTTTAACGCGGTATTCAGCGCAAGTTCTGACAAGTCGGCGTTGGTTACAGATACTGCCCCACCCTGTAACGCTGCCACGCCAAAGGTGCCGGTATAGCTAAAACAGTTCAGCACGGTTTTATTTTTGGCATAACGTTTGGCCGCAGCACGGCTGGCACGTTGATCCAGATAAAATCCGGTTTTATGCCCCTGTATTACATCGACCAGTAATGACATGCCGTGTTCTTTAATAATGACTTCACCGTGCTCACGCGGCAAATGCAGCCAGCCGGTTACCGGTTTCAAACCTTCTTTTTTGCGCACATCCACATCAGAGCGCTCATAAATACTGTGCTGTGGAAACAGCGCCACCAGCGCCTGCACAATTTCACTGCGCCAGGCATCGGCACCGGCAGACAACAGCTGGCACACCAATACAGTGTCGTATTTATCAATAGTAATACCAGGCAAGCCATCAGATTCTGCCGCAACTACCCGCAGGCCGTTAGTTTGGCTTAAATCGAACAACTCAGTGCGTAACTGCCAGGCACGAGCAATACGTTGTTGGAAAAACGCAGCATCGATCTGTTGTTGCGGATCAAAGCTCCATACTCTGGCGCGAATTTGCGATTGGGCAGAATAGGCGGCATAACCCAGCCATTCACCTTTGCTGCTGACAACTTCCACGGTTTGGCCGTCGGCCGGGTTGCCACTAACGTGCTTTACCGCTTTGGAGAAAATCCACGGATGTAGTCGTTTTAATGACTTCTCACGTGTGTCCTGCAGGGTAAGGCGTGGTAAAGCAGATAAAGTAGATGAAGGCTGATTCATGGGCGTTTTCACACTGTGCTAGACTAAAGGCCGCATTGTAGAGAAGCACCGCACAAAGCTAAAGCAGAATTTCAGCCTTTGTGTAGTTAAGGCCGTATTACTATTTTTAACAGGAGCACGCTGTGGCAACCATTCCGACGATGATGCAAGCGATAGTGGTGAAGCATGCCGGCATAGACAGCCAATTGCATACCGAGCAGCGCACTGTACCACAGCCAAATGCCGAGCAACTGTTAATTAAAGTCGCTGCTGCCGGTATTAACCGGGCCGATTTAATGCAGCGCCGCGGTTTGTATCCGCCGCCGCAGGGCGACAGTGATATTCTTGGGTTGGAAGTGGCGGGCATAGTAGTGGCGGCCGGGCCGCTACATAAAAGTTGGTTAGGAAAAGCCGCATTTGGCCTGGTACCCGGCGGTGGCTATGCCGAATATGCCTTGATGCATGCCGGCCATGCTATGGCTGTGCCACATGGTTACAGCATGGCCGAAGCGGCCGCTACGGCCGAGGTGTTCTTAACCGCCTACCAGTTATTGTGCAGCCTGGGTGAGCTGCAAAGTGGTCAACAAGTGCTTATTCATGCCGGTGCCAGTGGTGTAGGTACCGCCGCGATCCAGCTGGCAAAAGCCCTTGGAGCGAAAGTTGCTGTGACGGCCAGTTCTGATGACAAACTGAAGGTTTGTACCGCGCTTGGCGCAGATCTGGCGCTAAATTATCACAACTGCGCGTTTGAACGGCTGCTGGCACAGCAATGGCCTGAAGGGGTTAATCTTATTCTTGATCCGGTTGCCGGCGAATATATCAGCCGGGAAATACCGCTTTTAGCCCAGGATGGTAAAATTGTGCTGTATGCCATGATGGGCGGACGAGAAGTCCCGCAGCTGGATTTAGCCGCCTTATTTAAGCGGCGGGGGCAGTTAATATGCTCTACATTACGTAATCGCAGTAATCGCTATAAAACAAATCTGACGCAGGCATTCGTCGCGGCGTTCGGTGTGCCATTGGCGCAAAAGCGCATACGGCCAATTTTACAACAGCAATTCAACTGGCAGCAGGCTGAGCAGGCGCATCAGTTAATGGCCGGCAATACCACCATTGGTAAGCTTGTGCTAACATTCTGATTTACGTGTAAAACAAATCAACTTGGCTAAAATGACTAAGCATCCGCTTTAGTCGAACCGGTTTTCAGGATATCTGCCCAGCATGACACTAGGAAGTATTGGCAAGTCAACATATAGCAAAGCCGTATCGTCGCTGATTAACCGTATTTGCGACACTACTGTTGTCGCAGATTCCGTGTATGAACAGGCGGTATTATATTTTCAGCAAACCGAGGCGCAGCAAGAACTGAAAACAGAGTTGGCGCAGCAGGTTGTGTTGTTTGAAAACCGACAACAACAGGCTAGCCAGCGCGATATGGCGTTGGTAGAGCGTAGCCTTAAACAGGCCCAGACCGAGCAACAGAGCTTTATGCAGGCAAGGGATGATGAAGCCAATGCCCGCATTACGTCATTAAAGCGCCTGTGTCAGGATATTCTGCAGCTGTGCCAGGGAGAGTCGGTCGAGGAAACCAATCTGCTAAGTGCTAAGTTACTCGGCACTATTCAGTTATTGTCACCAACTGAAGGTAAAAACGTCGCGCCATCTAATCAAAAAAGCAAACATCTGTACAAGGCCGTTTTATCTTTGCGGTTGCTTGATAAACTGCTGAGCGAAGGTGAGCTGCATAATGCCTATGTGCAGCAAAAAATGAGTGTCGCAAAGGGCAAGAAAGCTGACGCAGAAGAATATGATGCATTTCGCGACGATGTACAGATCCCGTTGTTAATGGCCGCATTACTGCAGGATATTGGCAGTTGTCATCCTGAAGCGCAATTGATCCTGAAAGGCGCTGATGGCAAAGCCGATGAGTTTCGGGTATTAGAAAATGACGAGCGTATTCAACTGCTGCAAATCAGTTTTCGTGAAGGGCTAAAATATATTACCCAGGGCCTCGGGGTAGAAAAATACACTGGTAATTCAAGAGAAGAGCGCGATTTACATGTGAAGCGGGAGGCTGAAAGGCTTAATTTTGTGCAGTTTTTACTGAAAAATGCGGTAAAGCCGGAACACGGTATTGGTAACCTGTTAAAAATTCCACAAATCTATACCTCAGTGGTGTTGTCTACTAAGAGTAACTACAGCTACGAAGCCTTACCAAAGGTCGCGCTGGTGCTGGAAAAAGGCGTAGAAAAAGGGGTGTACAGCGAAGTGGCCGTTAAGGCGTTACTCAGCATAACTGGCGTGTTCCCGCAAGGTTACGGCGTGACTTACATACCGAAAGACTCAGACCGGCAAGATCTCGACCGTTACGAATATGCCATTGTTACCGGGCTGTATCCAGCTGACATACGTCAACCTGTCTGTCGTATGGTTACCCGTAACTTAACCTACAACGTATCTGCGCAGGGCTGTGTGGTGAGTGTGGCAAATAACCTGTATTACCCGCCGGCCCGTAAAAAGCTGGAGCGGATCAGTGAAGAGCGTCTGCTGGAGATCTTAAGCAAGCTGGTGTCAAATTTTGAAGAGCGCAAAAATATGTCGCTTCTGCCCAAATGCTGGCATCCGGATGAATACTTTTCTTTTATAAAAAATCAGAATCTGTGGAATAAAGTAGTGATGCACAACAACTAAACCGGCCTAGCCGGTTTTGTCGGTGTCGCCGTCAGTTTTGTCTTCGCTGTTTACGCTATCAGCTGGTGTTGTGGCGCTAATGTCATCCGGCTCAGGCGTTGGCGCATCGTCAAAGCTATCGTCGGATTTTTCCCAGTCGATATCTTCATCATAGCCGGCTGGCACTTGTTGCCTGGCTGCCTGAAATTCTTCATCTCGCATCTGGGTTAACACCGTTTCTTCATCTACGCGGGGGTCAAGCGCGGCGGCCAGGGGGGAGGAAACCAGATCGCCTGAGCCCATTTTAAACTGGGCATTTTGCTGCTCGTCCATCATGCGTTTTACTTGCTTCTGGTTGTAGTTAACCCGTAGCAAGCGTAAAAACAGCGTAAAAGCACAGCAACTGATAAAGGCATACAGCATAGCAGGGCCGATCAGTTGCATAAGCGCCGACGCCAGCAATGGGCCAAAACAAGCCCCCAAACCAAAGGTTAGCAACACAGTTGCTGATAACGCCACCCGGTCATTTTGTTCGACGTTTTGGTTAGCAAAGGCAGAGGCAATAGGGTACAGCGTAAACGCCAGTACGCCATAACAAAAGGTGGCCGCTAACAGCAGAGCGCCGTTTAGCGGCAGCAGAGCAATTAACAGGGTAAGAATGGTCAGCACTGCTGCGTTAAAGCGTAAGATACGGCTGCGCGGAATGCGGTCAGATATTTTGCCCATCGGCCACTGTGCTAACAGGCCTGCCAGGATAGTGACTGACATAAATAAGGTAACCTGTTCGGTGTTCATGCCTTTTGCTGCAGCATAGGCCGGTGCCAAACCGTAAAATGAGCCTGCCATCATACCGGCCACGCTGATGGCGGTAAGCGATTGCGGCACCAGCTTCCAAAACACCATTATTTGTAGCGGTGCCGGCTGCAAAGGTGCCGGGTGAATGCGTTTGGTCAGTGCTATTGGTACTATGCATAGCGAGTAACACATACTGATGATTAATAGTGGTGCTGTGCCAAGCTCAGGGAATTGGCTAAGCATTAACTGGCCGCCAATCATGCCCAAATAAGAGGTGATCATATAAAAAGCAAACACGGTGCCGCGCTGTGAACTTTCGGTTTGTTCATTCAGCCAGCTCTCCAGCACCATGTATTGGCACATCATGCCCATGCCTACGATAACGCGCATCACCAGCCACACTTCTAACTGCGACGTTAATACATGTGTCATGGCGCAGGCGCTGACAATAGCCGCGCTGGCAACAAAGGCACGAATATGGCCCACCCTGGCAATCACTTTATGGCCCAGTTTGGAACCCAGTACCAGACCAAGGTAGTAACAGGACATTAAAGCGCCAATCCAGATAGAATCGACTTGCTGCTGCGCCAGTGATAAGCCAAGGTAAGTAGATAACGAACCCTGGGCCACCAGCATCAGTAAGGTGGTAAGAAATAACGCGCTAAAACTACGGTAGGGGCTTTTACTGGTCATCCGTTGCCTTTGTAAAATACAGGCAGCTAACGCTGCCTGACAACTTACTTCACCCGCATACCCGGCAGAGCGCCGTCATCCGGAGATAAAATAAACAAGTCGCTGCCGCCCGGGCCTGCAGCTAACACCATGCCTTCAGATAAGCCAAAGCGCATTTTTCGTGGTGCCAGGTTAGCCACCATCACCGTTAAACGGCCTTCAAGCTGCTCAGGGCTGTAGGCCGATTTAATACCGGCAAACACCTGGCGCACTTCGCCGCCGCCAATATCCAGTTGCAGTTGCACCAGTTTATCGGCACCTTCTACCGCGCTGGCTTTGATAATTTTGGCGACGCGCAAATCAATTTTGGCAAAATCATCAATGCTGATGGTGTCGCTTATCGGCTCGCGCTCTGTGTTCTGGGCTTTTTCTGCTTTAACCGCGGCTTTAACCGGCTGCGCCGTTTGCGGCTGAAGGTTGTCTTTAGAGGCATCCAGCATAGCCGTTACTTTTACCGGATCTACCCGCTGCATTAATGCTTTAAACGGGTTAATGGCATGGCTGGTTAACGGCTGCTGATAATTTTGCCAGTTCAGTTCGCTGTTTAAAAATGCTTCGGTTTCTGCTGCCATCAATGGCAACACCGGTTTTAAATAATGCATTAATACCCGGAACAGGTTAATACCCATAGAGCAGACGTCATGCGCTTCTTGCTGTTTGGCATCATCTTTTACCAGCACCCACGGTGCTTTGGCATCAATGTATTGGTTGGCTTTATCGGCCAGCGCCATAATGTCGCGGATAGCACGGGCAAACTCGCGCTTCTCAAAGCTGTCGGCAATAGTTTCGCCCATGGCGGTAAATTCTGCCAGCAGCGCAGGTTCGGCCACGGTAGCTGATAACTTACCGTCATAGCGCTTGGTTATAAAGCCTGCACAGCGGCTGGCAATATTTACCACTTTACCCACTAAGTCGGCATTAACCTTCTGGCTGAAATCGTCCAGGTTTAAATCCAGGTCAATAATGCTGCTGCTTAGCTTAGAAGCGAAGTAATAACGCAGGTACTCCGGGTTTAAATGATCCAGGTACGTACGGGCTTTAATAAAGGTGCCGCGTGACTTGGACATCTTGGCGCCGTTTACGGTAACAAAACCGTGGGCAAAAATGGCGTTTGGCTTGCGCATACCGGCACCATGCAGCATGGCTGGCCAGAACAGGCTGTGAAAATAAATAATGTCTTTGCCGATAAAGTGATACACCTCGGCATCGGAATCGAGCTGCCAGAAGCTGTCAAAATCGATACCTGTTTTATCGCACAGGTTTTTAAAGCTGGCCAGATAGCCGATAGGTGCATCTAACCAGACGTAGAAGAATTTACCCGGCGCGCCCGGTATTTCAAAACCGAAGTAGGGCGCATCACGGCTGATATCCCACATTTGCAGGCCGTCTTTAAACCATTCCTGCAGTTTATTCGCCATCTCTTCCTGCAAGCTGCCGCTACGCGTCCAGTCTTGTAACATCTGACTAAAGGCCGGTAAGTCAAAGAAATAATGCTCAGAGTCTTTTAATACCGGGGTAGCGCCGGATACCACAGAGCGGGCATTTTTTACTTCAGTCGGGCTGTAAGTAGCACCGCAGACATCGCAGCTGTCACCGTTTTGGTCCAGGGCGCCGCATTTGGGGCAATCACCTTTAACAAAACGGTCGGGCAGAAACATCTGTTTTTCCGGATCGAACAGCTGGCTGATGGTTTTGCGCTTAATATAACCGCCATCATTGAGTTTGTTATAAATCTGGCTGGCAAATTCGCGGTTTTCATCGCTGTGGGTCGAGTAGTAATTGTCAAAGCCAATGCCGAAACCGGCAAAGTCAGCCTGGTGTTCAATATTGGTTTTGGCAATCATTTGCTCCGGCGTAATGCCCTGTTCCTGCGCTTTAAGCATAATAGGCGTGCCATGCGCATCGTCGGCACAGACGTAATAGCATTCATGGCCGCGGGCTTTTTGAAACCGGGCCCAGATATCGGTTTGAATGTATTCCAGTAAGTGGCCTAAATGGATAGGGCCGTTGGCGTAGGGTAAAGCGCTGGTAACAAGTATTTTGCGTGTCGACATTAAGCGGTGCTCTTTTGCATAAATAACTGAAAAAATTTCACTAAATGATACACTAGCCGCCATCGATCCGCACCCGCCACGGCACGGATCCGCTAAAAAAACGTGTTAACGGCTGAATTTGGAATTTACTGATGTTTAACTGGTTTAAATCTGGCAAAACCGAGCAACTGCCGGATGCTGTGCAGCTGCTGCTGCAACATTGGCAACTGCCCGAGAGCGGTGCACCCTTGGCCCTGCTGCTCGACAGCGTTAGTCTACAAAAGAACAGGCTGATTATCAGGTTGAAACTGCCGCTGCTATCCATCGCGCAGCCATTGCAGCAGGCACTGGCCGAAGCAGGTTTTAATTATCAGTTAACCCTGGAACACCAGCTAACATCAGCACCGGTATTTAAAGATATCAAGCACATTATTCTTGTTGCCTCCGGTAAAGGCGGGGTGGGTAAATCCACCACGGCCGTTAATCTTGCGGCAGCACTGGCAATGGAAGGCGCTAAAGTCGGCTTGTTAGACGCTGATATTTATGGCCCGTCAATTCCCACTATGCTGGGGCTTAGCGGCGAGAAAATCAGCTCGCCGGATAACAAATTGATGCAGCCCAAATTTGCCCATGGTGTGTATCTGCAATCTATAGGCTTTCTGGTCGACCCACAGCAAGCCTCCGTGTGGCGCGGCCCAATGGCCAGCCAGGCGTTGCTGCAATTGCTTAACGAAACACAATGGCCAGATCTGGATTATCTGATTGTTGATATGCCACCGGGCACCGGTGATATTCAGTTGACCATGGCGCAAAAGCTGCCGGTAACCGGTGCTGTGGTAATCACCACACCGCAGGATGTGGCGCTGTCGGATGCCGAAAAGGCCATCAGTATGTTTCGTCAGGTGAATATTCCACTACTGGGCCTGATTGAAAATATGAGTTTTTATCAGTGCAGCCACTGCGGTACGCCCGACGATATTTTTGGTACAGAAGGCGGTGTCTTACTCGCCGGGCGCTATCAGGTGCCGGTTTTGGGTCAACTGCCGCTGCAAAAACAAATCCGCGAACAAGCCGACGCCGGGCTTCCCATAGTATTAAAACAGCAGCCAGTGGCAGAAAATTACCGTACAATCGGTCGGCAATTAATGCTGGCATTGCATTGGCACTCAGCTGCGCAAGCGGTTGGCCAACCTGAAATAATTATAACGGACGATTAGAATGAGACTGTGTGACCGCGATATAGAACGCTACTTAGCCGAAGGTAAAATTACTATAGCACCGCTGCCGGATGCCGACATGATCAGCGGCGTTAGCGTGGATATTCGTTTGGGTAATAAATTTCGGGTGTTTCAGGCCCATGCTGCGCCCTATATAGACTTAAGCGGCCCTCGCGCTGAAGTCGATAAAGCGTTAAACAGCGTAATGAGTGAAGAAATTTATATCGCTGATGGTGATAAGTTTATATTGCATCCAGGCGAACTGGCGCTGGCCATGACAATGGAATCGGTCACCTTGCCAGATGATATTGTCGGCTGGTTGGATGGCCGCTCATCCCTGGCGCGGCTGGGCCTGATGGTGCATGTTACTGCACATCGTATTGATCCGGGCTGGTCTGGCAATATTGTGCTGGAGTTTTATAACAGCGGTAAGCTGCCATTAGCACTTAGGCCCAAGATGAAAATAGGTGCGCTGAATTTTGAGTTGATGACAGGCCCGGCCGAGCGGCCTTACAACAAACGCCTTGATGCAAAATACCAGCAGCAAACCGGTGCTGTTGCCAGCCGCATTGGCCATGACGATAAAGGCTGATTAGGTTTATAGCGGCTGAAATTAAAAAGCCCACGCAAAGCGTGGGCCAAAAGCTATAAAGCAAAAATGAAGCGGGATGATTATGCAATAAAGCTGCATAGCTTGGCAACAAGCGTGCTGAATTATTCTGCATTTTGTTGTTTGCCTGCGTGGTAAATATTATTGCGCTGCATTATGCTCAGTTGTCTTTTGTGTCTCAGGGAGTGAAGGCTATGGCGTCGAACAATACACAACATAAGTGGCGTTTTTTCCGCAGCGGCGGTTTTGATCAGGTAGCACTGGAAACCGCGGCTGACCTACAACATTTAGATGAACTTGATCCCAAACTCTGGACGGTATTGAATTGCCCCACCTCCGGGCTGGAATTTGATAGCCGTACCCTGGCAATGTTAGACACCGATGGCGACGGCCAGGTACGGGTGCCTGAAATCCAATCTGCTGTGCGTTGGTGTTGCCAGCGCCTGAAGGATGCGGACTTGCTATTTAAATCGCCAGGTGTCCCGTTAAGTGCAATTAATGACAGTGATGCTGAAGGTGTGGCACTAAAAACAGCGGCGCAGCGCGTGCTGCAATATGCCGGTAAAACTGAGTCCGATGCGTTGCAGGTTAGTGACATTCTGGATAAAGCCCGGTTGTTTTCGCCGCAGCACTTTAATGGTGATGGTGTGGTTATGCCGGAGCTTACGGCAAGCCCTGGTGTAAAACAGCTTATCGCTGATATTGTTGCCACTTTGGATGGTGTTGCTGATCGCAGCGGCGGCGTTGGTGCAGACGCATCGATGCTGGCCAGTTTTACCGCGCAGGCGCAGGCGATAGTCGACTGGCATGCGGCCGGCGCGGCAGAGTCAGAAGATTTACACCCACTGGGTGACAATACCGCCGCAGCCGTGGCGATATTTGACAGCGTGCAGGCCAAAGTCGATGACTATTTTGTTCGTTGCCAGTTGGCGGCATTTGATCCGCGCTCTGCAGCGGCATTAAATCCTGATGCGTCGGTCTATGCAGTATTAGCCAACCGTACTATTGCCAATGTTGACAACGAACTTGCCGCTTTACCGCTGGCGGAAGTCGAGGCTGGCCGGGCATTGCCGTTGGGGCCGGGCCTAAACCCTGCCTGGGCCGGCAAAATAGCACAACTGTTTACTGTGGTAATTAACCCTCTGCTGGGCAGTGCTGACAACAGCTTAACTTTGGCACAATGGACAACAGTGTCCGGCAAACTGGCGGCGTGGCGGGCCTGGCAGGCTGCCAAACCCGAATCAAGCTTGCATTCGCTTGGTATTGATCGTTTGACCGCGATAGTGCAGGGGGCTGATGTTGCTGAGTTAACAGCGCTTATATCTCAGGATGCTGACGAAAAGACCTTTGCTGATAATGTAGATGCTGTAGAGAAGCTGCTGTATTTGCAACGGGATCTGCTGACGTTACTACGCAATTTTGTTTCGTTAAGTGATTTTTATCAGGGCAAAACCAAAGCTGTGTTTCAGGCCGGTACTTTATATCTGGATCAACGCAGTTGTGAGCTGGTGCTCTATGTTAATGATCTGGCCCGGCACGCCACTATGGCACCTTTTAGTGGTTGCTATCTGGTGTACTGTACCTGTGTGCGCAAAGGCGAAGCGGCGGTTAATATTGTTGCCGCCTTAACGGGTGGGGGTGTCGACGAGCTGATGGTCGCCGGGCGCAATGGTATGTTTTACGATCGTCAGGGCCGCGACTGGAAAGCCAGCGTAACCAAGGTCGTTGCCCAGCCGGTAAGCATTCGTCAGGCATTTTGGTCGCCATATAAACGCGTCGCGGCATTTATTGAAACACAAATACAAAAATTTGCTGCCAGCCGGGATAAAGATATTGAAGCGAAAACCAACAGCACAGTCGCGGCAGCGCCGGCGGCTACGACCGGCTTTGATATTGCCAAATTTGCCGGTATTTTTGCTGCGATAGGCCTGGCTATGGGCGCGTTGGGTACGGCTTTAGCAGCTATAGTGGCCGGGCTTTTCTCACTGCAGTTATGGCAAATTCCCTTGGTATTAGTTGGCGTAATGTTGCTCATTTCGTGCCCGTCTATGCTAATGGCCTATATGACACTGCGCCGGCGTAACCTGGGGCCGCTATTGGATGCCAATGGTTGGGCCATCAATACCAGAGCCCGCATTAATGTACCCTTTGGCGCGGCATTAACCGGGCTGGCGCAATTACCAAAAGGAGCAAAGCGCAGCAGCGGTGATCCCTACGCCGAGCAAAAGCGGCCCTGGGGCTTAGTACTCCTGCTTGGGCTGTTGGCAGCCGCCGTTGTTTGCTATTGGTTTTACCGCTAAAGCTTTGGTCAAAGTTGTAGCTTAACGTTTGAAGTAAAACGGGAAAAAGCAGTTGAATTCAGCCAGTATAGTGCGGTTATTTTCGTTAGCCGCTATTTGGGGCGCCTCATTTTTATTTATGCGGATTGCCGTGCCGGAGCTTGGCCCGGCCTGGCTGATGTTCGGCCGGGTGTTACTGGCAGCCTTGTTTCTGGCGCTGGTTGCCATTGCTTTTCAGCGCCGGCTGCCAATACGAGGCCATGTTGGCCATTTTTTGCTGCTGAGTTTTTTTAACACGGCATTGCCGTTTCTGCTGTTTGCTTATGCGGCGCAAACCCTCACTGCGTCATTGCTGGCGGTGCTTAATGCCACGGCTCCGTTATGGGGAGCTTTGATTGGCTGGATGTTTTTTCGCCAGCGTATGTCATTAAAAATCAGCTGCGGCTTACTGTTGGGAATTAGTGGTGTCGTTATATTGGTGGGCTTTGATACGGCGGTTGACCGCAATGCCTTACCCGCCATAGCGGCAGCAGCGGGTGCGGCTTGTTGCTATGGTATTGCTACCTGGTATACGCGTCTGGCAAAACCGGTAGCGGCGTTTTCTAATGCACATGGCAATATGTGGGGAGCTACGCTGTGGCTGCTGCCGATGTTGTGGCTTATACCGTTACCTGTAGCCGAACCTGCCAGCCAAAGCCTGTATGCTGTGCTGGCGCTGGGGGTTGTTTGTACCGGTGTGGCCTATATGTTGTATTTTCGTCTGGTGCAGGATTTAGGTGCAACGCCAACACTAACAGTGACATTTTTAATCCCGGTGTTTGGTGTAGTATGGGGGCACCTGTTTTTGCAGGAAACTATCGGCTGGCACACCTTGGTTGGTGCTGCTGTGGTAATTGCCGGTACTATGCTGGTAAGTGGCTTTAACCTAAGCACATTGCGCAGCAATGCTGCGCCTGTAAAGGAGTAACGATGAAACTGTATGGCTCACAAACGTCGCCCTATGTTCGACGTATTCGTTTGTTATTAGCAGCAACAGCGCATGACTTTATTAACCTGAATATCTTTGCCGGCGCGGATCGCGAAACGCTGGCGGCGCTTAATCCAACGCTGCGTATTCCTATGTTAGATGATGAAGGGCAGGTTATCTTTGACTCGGGCGTAATTTACCGTTATCTGGCACCCAGGCTCGGGTTAGCGCCGCTAAGCTGGTATCAGGAAAACCAGCTGACAGTGATTAACGCGGTAAATGATTCTTTAGTGATGTTGTTACAACTCAGCCGCAGTGGCTTTGATACCAATGACGATAAGTTGTTTTTTAACTTGCAGCGCGAGCGGGTGGCGACATCCTTGTTTGTCTTAGAGCAGCAAGCGGCCAATGGCGAATTTGCTCAGTGGAATTATGTCGCCATGGCGCTGTATAGCCTGCTGGATTGGACCTTGTTTCGTGAATTGCTGGAACTGGACGATTACCCGGCGCTACTGGCGTTTTGTCAGCAAAATAAGCAGCAGCCGATGCTAACCGAATCCGATCCACGCTTGGGCTGATGCGGTTATTGCGCGGCTTTTAGCAACACCGGCTCTACTAATACACTTTGCTCAGCGTCGGACAGCCAAATCTGGCCTTCGCTGATATTGCATTGCAGGTTCATGGTACGGTTAACCAATTTTGCCATACTGGCAACAGCTGTTTCGTCAATGTCCAGCACACTCAGGTTTTGGTAGCGTTGCAGCGCCTGCTGATTATTCTTCCACCATACCGGCACGCTGCGGCCACCGTAGCAAAATAATTGTACGTGTTTTGCCCGACCGGCGGCTTTGCGCAGCCACTTTTCATCGCTCTGGCCAAATTCCACCCACAGGTTTATCTCGCCGCTCAGCGTTTTGTCCCACAGTTCCGGCTCATCGTCTTCGGCACTTAAGCCTTTGGTAAACGCCAGGCTGTCGCTGGCATTCATCGCAAATGCCAATAATCTTACCATCATACGTTCATCGTTTTCTGATGGGTGCTGCGCCAGCGTCAGGCTGTGGCTTTGATAATAATGCCGGTCCATATCGGCAATCTGTAACTGTACTTTAAAGACGGTGGCTTTTAATGCCATAAATTTACTCGCACACTGGATAAAGGCAGCGAGTGTAGCGCGAAGCAGGCTGCTACTCAATTTAACTATTAACTGCTGTGCTAAGTGCCATCGGCAAACAAATTACGCTATGCTGAATTAAAACAACGCTAACTTACTGAGTTATTGTATAAATGTCTGAATTTGATTTTGCTGTGATACAAAACTTTTTAATTGCTCTGTTGTTGGGGGCGCTGGTAGGCATTGAACGGGAAAAACACCGCCGCGATGAACATCCAAACAGCTTTGGCGGCTTGCGTACCTATATTTTGTTTGCGCAGGCCGGCGCAGTAGCGGGTTGGTTATCGTTACAATTGCAGTCACCCTGGTTGTTTGTTGTTACCATTTTGGTTGTCAGTGCAGCAGTAATTGCCGCTTATGTGCTGGAGAACCGAAATAGCCCAAGCTCGCTCGGCTTAACCAGCGAAATTAGCGCGGTAACAGTGTGTTTGCTCGGTGGTGCCGTGATGTATGGCTATGCAGAGTTGGCGGTAATGCTGGGTATTTTAACCTCTGCCATCCTGACCTTTAAGCAACCGCTGCACGGATTAGTCAGTAAAATTGATACCGATGATCTCTACGCCGGTTTAAAACTGTTAATTGCCAGTTTTATTGTGCTGCCGTTACTGCCAAATCAGCCGGTAGATCCGTGGCAGGCGTTAAACCCTTATAAGCTCTGGTTACTGGTGATCTTAATCTCGTCAATGTCTCTGCTGGGCTATGTTGCTGTGCGCTGGCTGGGTACGGCACACGGCACTGTAATCACCGGTATTAGTGGCGGACTGGCGTCTTCGACGGCGGCAACCTTAAGCTTCGCCCGCAGTAGCAAATTTATGCCCGATGCCCAGGCAGCGCAATCACAAGCCAGCGGTGTGTTGCTTGCCTGGTTGGTCATGTTTATCCGGGTTCTGGTTACCGTAGGTATTGTCTATCGGCCTTTGCTGGCAGGGCTGTGGTTGCCGTTTGCAATAATGGCACTATGCTGTGCGGTGTCGGCAGCCTGGTTCTATTGGCGTAGTATACAGCAGTCTTCAGAAATGCCTCATAGCAGTGTCAAGTTGAGCAATCCATTTAGCTTGCTGGCAGCTATTAAATTTGGTGCACTCTTTGCGGCAATATTACTACTGGTAAAAATTACTGAACACTACGCAGCAGAAGAGGGGCTGTATATTTTGGCGATAGTGGCTGGTTTAACCGATGTAGACGCTATTACCTTGTCAATGACGGAATATGCCCAACAAAGCCAGGCCAGCTATGTGTTAGCGACTTTTGCGATTACGCTGGCTGTACTGAGTAATACCGTCGTTAAATGTGCAATGGTTTTTGCTTTTGGCAGTAAGGCATTGGCAAAAAATGTATTTATTGCCACCTTAATGATCCTGTTGTCCGCAATAGCTGTATTGTTTTTTGTTTGAAACAATACTGTCGCAAGATCCAGACAGTTTTATCTCACAATGTTTAAAAGTCATACCATGCAGCTGACAGTCTCTGTGGAGGAGAAAATTTATGCCGTTTTTTCGATTTACCGCCTTAACCTGTTGTTTAGCTGTGTTGCCTTATCAGACGGTTAGCGCACAACAAAGTGCTCCGCAAGGCTTTTTATATGGCGTTGGTATCGGCGTTAATCAGGAAATTTATCAGGGCTACCGTCAACGCGTCATTCCACTGCCAGTGTTAGGTTATCGGGGTGACAAGTTGTCGGTATATGGCCCCTTTATCAGTTACAAGCTGGCTGATTTAGGTAACTTTACTATCAGTGCCAAACTGGCACCACGCTTTGCCGGTTTTGATAGCTCTGACAGTGATATTTTTACCGGTATGGCAAAGCGGAAAAACGCTATCGATGCTGGTATTGCGGTTCAGCTGCGGCAGCAGCAATGGCTGTTAGAAGCTGAGACCCTGTATGACGTGTTAGGCCACTCAAAAGGCAACGAGACAAAGTTGAACATTAGCTATCAGGTACGGCAAGGGCCAGTCGTGATCGAGCCAAAATTTGGTATCAGTTACGCTGACAGCCGCCTGGTAGATTATTACTACGGCGTGCGCATTGATGAAGCGACCAGCACACGCGCGGCTTATGAGGCCTCAGGCACAGTTAATTATAATGCCGGTGTTGCGATCAGCACGCCGGTGCTGTTTGGCGGAATGACCCGGCTTGGAATTGAACATCATTGGTATGGCAGCAGTATCGGTAATAGCCCGCTAACCGATCGCGATAGCGGGCTATCGGCATTTTTAACCTGGTCCAGAATGTTTTAGAACGACTGAACTGCCTTAACTAACTGGTAAACGGCTTGCAGCTGTGTACCCTTGACAGTGGCATAGTCCGCGCTGGTATAGCCCCACCAATCCCAACAGGCATTGGGGTTAAACGGGTTAATACTGCTGGCGGTTGTTTGCGGATATAACACCACTATATTATTGCTATCAGCGTAATTATTTAAACCCGTGCCAGTTGTGTAGGCATCGCCGACAGTCTCAGCGTTTTGCTTACAGCCATGAAAGCTGACATGCAAGCGACAGCTTTGGCCTTCGGCACAGCTGGTTGGCACATACAAATAGCCGGTTTTGGCAAGGGTGGTTTGCGCAGCGCTCGATAACTGATGCTGAGCCAGGGTGTACAGTTTTCCTGAGACCTGCTGGCTTTTGCGGTTTAGCTTGCCGAGTAAAAAGGTCAGCAATTCGCCGGCGGCATCATAATCACAACTGGCCAGGTAAGGTGATTCGGACAGGTCGCAGTTACCCAAATCAGTGCGATCTGTCGGAAAGGTGTGGCCAAAGGCTTTATCATTAATCAAGGCGATGTTTTCTGCAGCCAGCCATTGCTGATATTGTTGTTGCAGTGCCACCGCCAGACCAGGATAAACTGTGGCGTCTTTGCTACCGTGAAAGATCCACACTTTATCCTGTTGCAGCTTGCTTACAGCGGCCAAATTGCCTTTGTTTTGCTGGTCTTTTAAGTAGCTATTAATGGCCACCATATCGGGTGAACTGGTCGCCTTGTTGAAGCAATGCTCCAGCGCCAGGCCAAGGCTGTTTTGCGCACAATACACCGGGCCGGCTGCGAGCATAGCAACACCGTCAACCTGACCGGCAAAAGCTAAATGGTATTGGCCGGCCATATAGGCGCCACTTGAGAGCCCAGACAGGGTAATGTTAGGCTGCAGTTTAAGTTTGGCCAGGCTATCGGTGTCAGCGCTGACAGCTTGAGACAAGGCAGCGTAGGCCAGACCGGCAAATAAATAGCTACGCATGGCAACTCCTGATGATAAATCTAATTTGTAGCAACCTTGACAAATTAATCAATAGGCGGCAATAAGGCTTTAGTACAGCGTGGTAATAAAAACTTTATTGGTGGAGAGCACAGGATGGCAGACAGCAAAGATGCGCAACATAAAGAATTGCCTGAAGAGCATATCGACCCTTTAATTAAACATTTGCACCGTATTATCCGTCAGTGCGTGCGTGTGCTGGCCGTATTGATGGTAGCGGTGATTGTCTGGGGCATTGGTGATGTGCTTTACGTACTTTACCAGCGGTTACTTACACCACCGATGTTTTTGCTGAATATTAACGATATCTTCTACACTTTTGGTGCCTTTATGGCTGTACTGATAGCAATAGAGATATTTATCAATATCCGCTTGTATCTGGAGTCTAATGACTTTCCGGTAAAGTTGGTGGTTGCCACAGCACTGATGGCTATTGCACGTAAAGTAATAGTGCTGGATGTCGAGAAAATGTCGGCAGATTACATTCTGGCTATTGCAGTTACTGTGCTGGCTTTGGGCGTCACCTACTGGTTATTGCATAAAGAGCATAAACCATCGAATAACCGTTAATAAAACTGATAGTTAAGATATTGCAGGTAGCGGCTTTTATCTAGCGTCTGTGGCAAAGCCTGCCACAGCTGTGCTGCATATTGTGGATAGTGTTTATAAAACGCCCGGCTAAACATCAGGTAACCATCACTTTGATATAATGGCGGGTACATTATTAACACCGGTAGCAGATTTAAATGCTGCTCCTGAGCTTTAACGCCATTTAACTCACACAACACTGTGGTGGCATCGACGCGGCCTGACACCACCAGTTCAAGCGCTTGTTCAGGCGAGTGTGCAGGCACTAAAACCGTATTGGCCGGAAAGGGGATTGGGCGGTAACCCAATGGCCTGGATACAGTAATACTGAGGTTAGACGTTATCTTGTCCGGCAACATATTGTCGTAGCGGTAAGCCAGGCATAACCCCAACTGATTAATTGCCAGCGTTGGATCTGGTGTACCTTCAGCCGTTACCGGGTAGCGGGTGAAATGAGCGCGGCTTTCGTCATAAGCAGCAACCAGCGCATCAACGCTGTTGTCCTCCAGCTGTTGCAAACAGCGTAACCAGGGCATGCGGACAAGCTCGAGTGAAATACCTGCTTCGTACGCTGCACGTGTTAAATGTTCTATGGTTGCACCAGCAAGTTCAGGCACCGCTGCACTATTGCCGGCATAATAGGGCAACAGCTGCTTATCTTCGTAGCAAAATCGCAGTGTTACCGGTGGTACGCCAAGCTGGTCTGGCGTTGTCGGTAGCACATCGGCTGAGGCTATGCTGGATAACAGGCTTAAGTAAAGTAATAACGCGGCAATAGGCATCAGCATAGCAACCTAATAGCGAAACACAGTTGCGACGCCGCGTGAGCGTGGATCTGCCACTGCTTCTACCTTTCCATCCAATACCTTAATGGCCTGAATATCGCCCAGGCTCCAGCTTTGGGTATGCAGCTTATAGCCTTTTTGCAGCAGAGCCTGTTGCACCTCGGGCGACAGCGGTGCATAAGGTTCCATGTTAATTTGATCTTTGGGCAACAATTGATGATGAAAACGCGGTGCAGCAACAGCCTCGGCTAACGACAATTGAAAATCGTACAGGTTGACCATAACCTGAAAAATTGACGTAAAAATAGTTGAGCCGCCCGGCGTACCGATTGCCAACTCTACCTTACCTTCTTTTACCAACAAACTCGGCGTCATTGACGATAACATGCGTTTGCCTGCTGCGATGGCATTGGCGTCGTTACCAACAACACCAAAGGCGTTGGGCACACCTGGCTTGGCAGAAAAATCGTCCATTTCGTTATTCAGTAAAAAGCCTGCACCTTGCACCACCACACCACTGCCGAAGTCGAGATTGAGTGTGTAGGTATTGGACACGGCATTGCCATCTTTATCCAGAACTGAAAAATGTGTGGTGTGGTAGCCTTCCAACCCCGGTTTTACGCTAGCGGTAACGGAGATCTGTTGTGGGTTTATTTCAGCAGCTCTTTGGTCTAAATAGGCGGGCGCAAGTAATTGCTGCTGTGGTACCTTAATAAAGTCGGGGTCGCCGAGATAATTGGCGCGGTCAGCGTAAACCCGCTTTTCGATTTCGGCGATTAAATGCACATATTGTGGGCTGTTAAGTGATACACCGGTAAAGTCAGCGGCTCTGCGTTGCTTCAAGCCGAGTAACTGACCCAGGGCAATGCCGCCTGAGCTGGGCGGTGCCGCAGTGATCAATTGATAATCGCGCCATGGCATCACAACAGGCTCGCGCCAGCCGGCTTTATAGCCGGCTAAATCCGCCAGGCTAATAAGGCCTCCATCGCGTTGCATCTGTGCTACCAGTAGCTTTGCGGTTTCGCCCTGATAAAAATCGGCCGGGCCATGCTCTGCAATGCGCTGTAAAGTGGCGGCCAGCTCTGGTTGGCGAAAATTCTCGCCGGCTTGCATAGTGTCAAAGTAGTCGGCAAAGTTGGTTTTACCCGCCAGTTGGCTAAGCAGGTCGGCGCGGTATTGGTATTGGTTATCCGCAACGATAAAACCGTTTAGGGCGTAGTGCACAGCCGGTTTAACCAAGTCAGCCCAGGGTAGGGTGCCAAAACGTTGATGCGCCTGCCACAAGCCCATTACGGTGCCCGGTACACCGCTGGCTTGGGCGCCAATCAGGCTTAAATTCTCAATGACCTGTTTTTCTTCATCCAGAAACATATCACGGTGGGCTTTTGCCGGTGCCGTTTCGCGGTAATCTAAAAAGTAAGGCTTACCGTCAAACCAAATCAGCATAAAACCGCCACCGCCTATATTGCCAGCTTCAGGATAGGTTACCGCCAGCGTAAAAGCGGTTGCTATGGCGGCATCGACAGCGTTTCCTCCCTGACGCATTATCTGCTCAGCGGTAGCCGCACCATACTGATCAGGTGAAGCTATAGCGCCACTTAACGGCGCAGTCGTTTTACCTGTTGCACTACAACAAGATACGACAAGCAGCATGAAAAATATAAGCCGGTATAACATAACGCCCTCCTTGAGACTGTGACTCTGTTCTACCGCGATGGCGTTAAAATTACAAGACGTGACAAGCGTTAATCCGGCGTCTAAGCTGAGATAACAATTAAAAGCAAACAGACTAACCTGATGAAGTTACGGCTGTTTTATTGTCGTTTTTTCGGCATATATTTCGGCATATAAAGGGGGGGTATATGGCTTTCTGGAATACCGTTGGCGGCAGGCTGCTTAGCATACCCTTGCTGGCGCTGGTTGGCTTTTTAGTATTGGCCACGGTGGCGCTGACTGCGCTTAACCATAGCCTGATTAAAGGACGTGAGGACAGGGTCGTTGCGATAATCGACAGTGGCTTAAGCATAGTGCGGCATTATCAAGCGTTGGAGCAAAACGGCGATTTAACCAAGACGCAGGCACAGCAGCAAGCCATGGCGGCGATTAAAGCCATTCGTTATGATGGCACAGAATATATTTGGATCAATGATATGACACGGCCGATCCCAGTCATGATTATGCATCCGACAGCACCAACTCTTGATGGTACCATACTGGATCAACAGCGATTTCACCATGCTACCTTGATGCGTAACCGCGATGGCAGCGAGCAGCAAGCCTTAAATAATGCCAATCTTTTTGTCAGCTTTGTCGATGTGATTAACCGCTATGGCAATGGTTTTGTTGAGTACCAATGGCCTAAACCATTAAAAAGCGGCGGTATGTCTGAACAGCGCTACACCAAATTATCTTATGTTGCTAAAGACGATAGCTGGGGCTGGGTGTTGGGCTCCGGTATATACATAGATGATGTTAAAGCGGCGTTTGCTGCGGTAGCTATGCAAGTTGGGCTGGTGGTGCTAATAATTATTGCCCTGACGGTTGGCGTGTCGTTATTTATCCGCCGCTGGTTGTTACAGGCTTTAGGCGGTGAAGTTGCCAGTACCAAGGCGTTAGTAGAGCGGGTGGCAGCGGGTGATTTCTCCATCAACTTTGCGCTTAAAGCGGGAGATAATGCCAGTTTACTGGCTGCACTAAGTGGCCTGGTTAATCAGTTACGCAGCATTATCAGCCAGCAAACGGCGATGGCAGAGCAACTCGCCGGGCAATCTGAGGCACTGGATGAAACCAGCCAGCAAACCCAGCAGATTTTACAAAGTGTAATGGACCAGACGGCGCAGGTAGCGACAGCGGTAAACGAAATGACTGCTACCTGTGAGGATATGGCACGTAGTGCCACCACAGCAGCAAAAGCGGCCCGTGACGCCGATACAGAAGCACAAAATGGTGTGACTGCAGTGCAACAAACTATTACTGCGATTGACGCGCTGAAACTAAAATTAGACCAGGTATCAGATGTCATTGCCCAGCTATCTAAACGTGGCGAAGAAGTCGGTGCGGTAACCGATGTTATTGGTGCTATAGCCGAACAAACTAATTTGCTGGCGCTTAATGCGGCTATAGAAGCGGCCCGCGCCGGCGAAATGGGCCGCGGTTTTGCTGTAGTTGCCGATGAAGTACGCACGCTTGCCAGCCGTTCTCAGGCATCTACTCAAGATATCAATAAACGTATTGAAGGCATTCAGCAAGACTCTGCCAACGCTGTAGCATCGATGGCGCAAAGTAAAACTGAAACCGAGCAAACGATTAGCTGTTCGCAACAGGCCAATGCGGCGTTGAAGCGTATAAATACGGCGGTATCCAGCATTACCGACGTTAACGATCAACTTGCCAGTGCCACCGAAGAGCTGGCCGTAGTGTCCGGCACCATAAACGAAAATATGGAGAACATTGCCAATGCGGTGGAAAGTACCACGGTAAAATCGACAGAATTGTCAGTTGCCAGTCAGCAATTACGGCAGATGGCCAGCGAGATGAAAAAATCGCTCAGTGGTTTTAAACTCTAAATCTATACAGCTAAGCGCAGAAACAACAAAGCCCCGCAATAGCGGGGCTTAGTTTTAGGGCAATTAAAGAATGGCGGCACTACCGTATGTTTTTTATGGTAATGAACTTAATAAAGCAGTGCTCTCTGACATCACCGATACGTTTACTTGTTCCATTATTTTTCGTTGTACATTTTCCGCATCTTTCTGCCAGGATTTCTCGCTGGCGTTATCGACCCGGTGCTTAAAGCCTATCACCAGGTAAAACGTGCAGCTCAGCGGCAGGCAGTATAAGTCTGTCCGGGTTGGGTGCCTATCGTATTTTTCCTGATAGAACACCCATTCAAAACCTTGCAGGGTAATTAGCTTTGCCGGCTGAAGTGGCGGGAAGCCATAATTGTTGATCCGGCCCTGCAGCTCGTCACGGTAGCGCTCTTCCGTGAATGGCGAACCTCTGGATGCGCGAAGCTCTGCATATTCTTTTAGTTCTGACTCAATTTCGGTATTGCGGCCAAGGCCATAATCGCCTTCTGCACCAATTGCTGCAGAGTTGTAATGCTGATCATGCTCGTTAATCACGTTCTTAGCCAACGCTTGACGGTCAAGTGCATCAACACCATCTGGTACTGTTTTTAACCAGACGTTTAACCACAACCAGCCGTACTCGCCGCCATCAAAACGTAGCAGGGGCGCTAAGTAGCACCAACCCTCAGTATGTATCGGGACATATTTGTGCTGATCTTTCTGTTGCTGGTGCTGTTCAAACCAGCTATTAGAACGAAACGGGTAATTAACCTGCTTTGGTGGCTCAGCAGAGGCAATATTGGAATAAGGCAGCGTAAGCTGGACAGAATACTCTTCCAGCAAAAAGCTCAGCTTTTGCTGACGGTTGAAATCGGGCCCACCAGCGAACCCCTGCCACCAGTTCTTCAGAGGCTGCATTAGCTTACCTTTCCTGCATGTTTATTAATGTACTCTTGCACTTGATCCGCCTTTTTATGCTGACCAAACATTAACAGCTGTTGTTTATATGTCTCTATGCCCAAGTATGGCAAGGTATGCGGGCTTACGCCGGGTTCGGAGTCTTTACCAAACACCAGACTACAGAATTTAATGCTACGGCATAAGCTGCTGGCTGACAAATCGTTGCCCCCGGCTAACTTGAAGTCGACAACCGAAGAGAAGGCAGTAGTGTCCGGTACCATAAACGAAAATATGAAGAACATTGCCAATGCGGTGGAAAGTACCACGGTAAAATCAACAGAATTGTCAGTTACCAGTCAGCAATTACGGCAAATGGCCCGCGAGATGAAAAAATCGCTCAGTGGTTTTAAATTATAATCAAAACAGCAATAAGGCGCTGTATAAACCCTAATGGGCGCTTTTTGATGCAATTTTGTACCTAATTATCTATGATTACTTTGAATGAATGTTAAAGGAGTTAGGATGAAACCGGTATTGATTGTGCTATTGCTGCCATTTCTCGTGTCAGCCGAGGTGTATAAATGTGAGATTGACGGAGTAGTCACATACAGTCAGGATCGTTGTAGTGCTGAGGCTGAAGTAACCGCTTATGCCACGGAAGATTTAGTGACGGCATCACAACAGCCAATACTGGAAGCGAATGCAAACAGTGCCGCGGCTACTATGGATAGGTTAAGTGATTCAGTTAAGAAACGAGATATGCGCTTACTAGTCAATAAGCTTAAGTTAGACAAAGAAAACAAGCTTAAACAGCGTGACATCAAACTGGCTGAACTAAAAAGCTCTAAGGAGCAAGCGCTCAATAACCTGGCGGGTGCTGTATGGGAAGAAAGCTTGTCAAAAGAGATGGCAGCAGTAGCAATTCAGTATGATACTGACATCAGAGGAATTGATACGGAAATAGATCGATTAGTTAATGAATTAAACCGAATTTGAACGTTGTGCATCCAGAAACAACAAAGCCCCGCAATAGCGGAGCTTTGTTTTGAGGAATTTAATGGTCGGTACGAGAGGATTCGAACCTCCGACCCCTTCACCCCCAGCGAAGTGCGCTACCAAGCTGCGCTACGTACCGACGTAGGGCGTATCATAATGATTCCCCGCCAGAAAGCAATGCTGCAAAGGTTGACTGTTGCAAATTTCGCCAACCAGCAAGCTTTGTATATCAGCAAGTTGAATAAGCACTATAGCTGCGCCTTGCTATCTTAATTTCTTACCCACTGCTACCATAGCCGTCTTTACGTCTTTTGGTGTATAGCTGTGCTGTGGATCCCTTTTACTTTGCTGGCGGCCTTTATGCAGGCCTGGCGCAATGCGTTTCAAAAGCAATTAAGCAAAGATGTTGGCGTAGCCGGCGTAACCTTGGCGCGGTTTATCTGGGCGTCGCCGCTGGCGGCCGCGTATTTGTGGGCTTTGTATCAGTGGCAGCCGGTGGCGTTGCCAACGTTTAACGGCCGGTTCGCCAGTTTTATTATTGCCGCTGCGCTGGCGCAAATTTTGGCTACCGCGCTGATGGTAAAGCTGTTTAAGCTACGAAACTACGCTATAGGTGCCGGGCTGGCAAAAAGCGAGGCCGTGTTGGCTGCGGTGCTTGGCGTGGTGTTATTTAGTGAGTCCTTAACCGCGCTGGGCTGGGCAGGTGTGTGTTTAGGTGGTTTTGCAGTATTTTTACTTAGCGGTGCCAGCTTACGCCAGTTATCGCTACCGGTGCTGCTGTTGGGATTGGGCAGCGGCTTAGCTTTTGCGCTGACATCTTTGTGGGTGCGCCAGGCCAGTTTGGTGCTGGGGTTGCCGTTTCCACATGGCGCTGCCTGGGTATTGTTGCTGGTTATTCTGCTGCAAACCGTTATTCTGCTGTTGTGGTTAAGCTTGAAAGATAAACCGACATTAACGGCACTGTGGCAGCGGCCAAAACTTACCTTAATGGTGAGTATTTGCAGTTGTATTGGCTCGATAGGCTGGTTTAGCGCCATGAGCCTGGAATCGGTGGCACTGGTAAAAACCCTCGGTCAGGTCGAAGTGCTGTTTATGTTGCTGATCTCGGCTTTGGTATTTAAAGAGAAATTGCAAAAGGCCGACCATTGGGGATTAGCGCTGATAGTGTTGGCAGCGATAGCGGTAATCTGGGCTTAATTAGCAATCCTACTGGTGAAATTTCACTAACGCAGTAAAATGGAGCTCAGTTAACAGCTAACTTTAGTGATTTTTGTGTCAGACCAAGATATTTATGCCGACATCCGGCCTTACAACGATAACGAGGTAGCGTCGGCAATTAGCAGGCTGATTGCCGACGATGAGTTTATTCAGGCTATTCTGCACTACCGTTTTCCGCATTTATCCGGGCCGTTCGGTTGGTTGTTGTCCCCGCTGGTAAAATTTGCCTTAAAGCGGCGCTGGGCCAAGCTCACCAACGTATTGGCGGTGCAAAAACAAGTCGCGGCTTTTATGGACCGGATGATAGACAGTACCACCAATAAGGTTACAGTATCGGGATTGCAGCAGCTGTCGCCTGATACAGCCTATTTGTTTGTGTCTAATCATCGTGATATTGCCATGGATCCGGCCTTGGTGAACTGGTGCCTGCATCATCATGGCTTTGATACCGTGCGTATTGCTATTGGCGATAATTTGCTGCGTAAAGCCTGTGCGACTGAGCTGATGAAGTTAAATAAAAGCTTTATTGTCAAACGCGGCGCAAAAGGACCGCGTGAAATGCTGAAGAATTTTTCGCAATTATCGTCTTACATCAAACATTCATTACAGCAACTGCAATCGGTATGGATTGCACAAAAAGAAGGCCGGGCCAAAGATGGTAACGATGAAACGGATCCGGCAATTTTGAAAATGTTTTATATGGAAGGCAAAAAGCGCGGTGAAGACTTCTCGGCCTACATGGCCAGCTTAAACATAGTACCGGTATGTCTGTCGTATGAGTATGATCCCTGCGATATCGATAAAATTAACGAACTTTGGCAAAAACAAACAGCCGGCAGTTATCAAAAGCGCGAGTTTGAAGATATCGACAGCATTATTAAAGGCATAGTGGGATTTAAAGGCCGGGTGCACGTGGCTTTTGGCACACCGCTTACTGAAATACCGCCAGAGCCTGAGCGATTGGCTGCGCTAATTGATCAACAGATTTGGCAGCAATATCGTTTATTTCCGGTGAATTATCTGGCGGCAGGACATCAACAT
Source organism: Gammaproteobacteria bacterium (assembly GCA_018826295.1). GTDB lineage: Bacteria > Pseudomonadota > Gammaproteobacteria > Enterobacterales > Alteromonadaceae > Alishewanella. The sequence continues at coordinate 1,799 of JAHJZX010000031.1, read as the reverse complement.
GCCGCCATTGACGAAAATGTTGCAGAGCAGTGGCAGCAGCGGTTACAGGCCGTTCCGGCTGGGGCGCAAAGCCTGTTAAGCCAGTTGTATGCTGCGCCGTTGCTAAAGCAGCAAGTTGTGGACAACAACAGTTGAGCTATTTAATCGCGGTAACGCTGTTGTGGGCGTTTTCGTTTAGTTTGATTGGTGTTTACCTGGCCGGCCAGGTTGATGCTTATTTTGCAGTGCTGTTAAGGGTGTTGTTAGCCTTGCTGGTTTTTTTGCCGTTTATGCGACGGCTACCCTTGGCCCTGGCAGTAAAATTAATAGCGTTAGGTGCAGTGCAACTGGGTCTGATGTATTTATTTTATTATCAGTCATTCTTATTACTGACAGTGCCGGAAGTGCTGATCTTTACCATTTTCACCCCGGTATATATAACCTTGCTGTACGACGTGTTGCAGCGCCGCTTTAATAATCGATTTCTAATGGCAGCTTTGCTGGCGGTGGTTGCTGCGGCGATTATGCGTTTTGATGGCCTGACACAGGATTATTGGCTGGGTTTTGTCGTGGTGCAAGCGGCTAACCTGTGCTTTGCGATGGGGCAGGTAGGTTATAAAATCCTGCTTGAACAGCAGCCGGTAAAGCTTGCGCAACATCAGTTGTTCGGCTGGTTTTATCTGGGCGCCGTGATAGTAGCGCTGCCGGCATGGTGGGTGTTGGGCGGCACGCAATATCCACACAATGCAACGCAATGGACAATACTGCTTTGGTTGGGGCTAGTGGCCTCAGGTGGTGGCTATTATTGCTGGAATAAAGGCACCACCTTAGTTAGCAGCGGCATGCTGGCGGTAATGAACAATATGTTGATCCCTGCAGGTTTAGTCGTCAATATTGTACTGTGGAACCGCAACGAAAATCTGTTGAGCTTAACTACCGGCTCAGCACTGTTACTTTTATCCTGTATGTTGTGTAAGCCGGTGCGCAACTCAGTTAACCCCGGAGTGGCAAATGGCCAGACAAATTAGTTATACCTTTAACAAACAACGTAAAGTGATTAATTTCAGCTACGACAAGTATCACGATATGTACGAGGCTGTCGCTGCCGCTGAAGGCATAGATTTAACCCGTTTTCTGGCGATGGAGCAGCAAGTGGCAATGACAGCTAAGCGTGGCGCGGCAGTAAAGAATTACCGGCAACAAGAATTTGCCCGTATGGGGTTTGCTGATATCGCTTTTGTCAGAGAAGAGCAGTAGGCTGGTTACCAGCTATCTGTAGCCGGGCAGCAGGTGTTGCAGATAACAAATTGCAGACAATAAAAAAGGACACCGCGGTGTCCTTTTTTTAGCAAGTGCTTAAATTACAGAACTGTAACGTTAGCAGCTTGTGGGCCTTTTTGGCCTTGTTCGATTTCGAAAGCAACGCGTTGGCCTTCGTTTAAGGTTTTGTAACCTTCAGTCTGGATTGCACGGAAGTGAACGAATGCGTCAGCGCCGCCGTTATCCTGAGTAATGAAACCGAAACCTTTATCAGCGTTGAACCACTTAACTACACCAGTTACTTTAGCCATGAATGACTCCTAAAAATTTTAATAAACTAATTGACGCTTAATTGCGCTTTTAGCCTGACTGTTACCTTACTTATGCGGCCAAACGTGCGTGAATCTTCAGGACATGACTTACAATGAAGCTGTGTAGCGAAGTTTTCATAAACATTTTGTTACATAGGTCTGCTTTACAGGCCGGAGAGAACTATAGCAGGTCTGAGCGGAATGTATATAGCAAATTGCAAATAAACCTTTGTCAGGCAATAAAAAAGC